>JALOLB010000039.1 GCA_025456225.1 Thermoanaerobaculaceae bacterium | reverse complement strand
ACCATCAAGACCTCGTGCCTGTCGACCACGCCGACGGCCAACCTGGGCGTGGCCCGGGCCAGCGGGATGCCGGGCACTCCCACGTGCACGGCGACGCCCACCGACGCGGTCAAGGGGTTCCCGGGCGACGGCTTCGTGCTCACCAACCAGTCGAGCAGCGGCACGACCCTCGAGGAGCTGGTGATCACCGGCCCGAGCCAGTACTACGAGAACGTCACCGGCAGCATGCTTGGCGGGTCCACGACCTGGACCTCCCCGACCCACCTGACCGGCACCTTCACGGCGACCCTCAAGGTGCGGGACGCCTCCCAGAACCTGCTCACCGCCACGGGCTCGGTGTACCTGTGCGGCGACCCGGTGTCTCGGTTGACGCTTACCCACGTCAAGGCCCCGGGCGGAAGCTGGCAGGCGTGCACCTCCTGCTCGTGGCTGCAGGGCTACGGCCTGCGCTTGTCCACGCTCACGAGCGACGGCCACCCCGCGTGGGGTTCCGCCAACCCGGCCTGGACCGTGCAGCTCTGCCCCACCGGGGCGGGGTGCACGGTCGCCCCGACCGCCGACTACGTGAACAACGGGAACGGCACGCTGGAGCTGACCCTCAACAGCACCGGGGACTACAAGGTGGGCGCCGCTGTGTCCTACCCGTTCCTCCAGTTACCGGTCGCCACCTCCGTGGTGACGGTCCACTCCGGCGCCGTCACCGCCGCCTTCACCGCGACCCAGGGCTCCACCACGGTGACGAACGGCGGCACCGCCATGATCGGCAGCCCCCTCAACCTGACCTTCACGGGGCAGGTGGCCTCGGGCAGCACGGCGACGTGCTCCTGGGCCCTGACGCCGAACGCCTGGTCGGCCGCGAGCGTGCCGTGCTCCAGTGGCGCGACGATCCCGGCCGACACGCTCACGAACGGGCAGCAGTACACCCTCCAGCTCACCGCGGTGTCGGCACCGGCCGTGGACCAGGCCGTGGCGAGCCTGACGTTCACCGCCTCGGACATCAGCGGCTCCTTTTCCTGGACGCCCAGCACCGTCAACATCGGCACGCTGGTGTCGTTCATGGGCGAGGGGCTGCCCTCGAATGTCCAGAAGGCCCGGTGGAGCTTCGGCGAGACGGGGTGCACCGGCTACGCCTCGGTGATCGAGGGGACCTGCACTCTCGGCTGTGTCACCGGGTTCCGCTTCAAGAGCGCCGGTACCAAGACCGTCACCCTTGCCATCTCGATGGACGGCACGAGCTACACGACGATCGCCAGCCAGCAGCTCACGGTCAACAACACCGGGACCTGCCCGACGAGCTGCACGGGCCCGGGGACGCCGAACGCCTCGTCGCCCAAGAACACGACGGTCCCTGCCGGCACCGTGACCTTCCAGTGGACCACGGTCTCGGGAACGTCGCCGATCACCTATGACGTCTACGTGGAGTTCGCGAAGGTGTGCAGCTCGTCCGGCAACTCCTGCACCAGCACCACCCAGTTGGCGGCCGGGAGCTACTCCTGGACGGTCAAGGCGTCGAATGCGTGCGGGTCGGCTACCTCGGCACAGGCGAGCTTCACGGTGGGCTCCGCGTGTACGATGCCGACTGCACCCACCAACATCTCGCCGGCCCACCAGGCGACGGTCCCGGCGGGCAACGTCACGTTCACCTGGACGGCCTCCAGCGGATCGCCGACCCCGACCTACGACCTGTACGTCGGTCTCGTCAAGAAGGCCAGCGGCCTGACTGGCACGAGCCATACCACCGCTGTGGCGAACGGAGGACCGTACCCGTGGCTGGTAACCGCCAGGAACTCGTGCGGCAGCGCGTCATCGACGGCCACGAACGTCACGGTCGGCGAGCCCTGTGTGGCGCCGGGCCAGCCCACCAACCCGACGCCGGCCGACAACGGCGTCGTCCCACCGGGTAACGTCACGCTGACGTGGGCGGCCCCGGCCACGGGCAACTCTCTCACCTACGATGTGTACGTAGGCGGTGTCAGGCTCTGCCAGGGGATCACCACCCGACAGTGTGTGGTGCCGAGCGTCACGAGCGGAGAGCGCACCTGGTATGTCAAGGCCCTCAACTCATGCGGCACCGGAACCAGCCCCACCTGGAAGTTCTCGGTCTGCCAGGCCACGGCGGTGCCGGTGGCGAGCTTCACCTGGGAACCCAAGGACCAGGTCACGATCGGCGGGGTGGTGCAGGACCAGCCGTACGTGGGGCAGGCGGTGACGTTCGACCCCTCGGGGACCACCAACTTCCCGACCTCGTACGAGTGGACCGACTTCAGCCAGTCGCCGTGGGCGACCTACACGGTGGCGAACCCGACCCACACCTGGCAGACCCCGGGCGACAAGATCGTGCGCATGAAGGCCACGAACTGCATCGGGACCTCGGCGCAGGTGCCGCTCACGGTGAAGGTGTTCCCGGACATGCGGCCGGTCATCGCGAGCTTCACGTCGAACGTGGCCGACGCCCAGAACCCCCAGGTCGTGACGTTCAACGCCGCGACCGGCGCAACCTACGGCGACCCCAACTACTACATCTGGGACTTCGGTGACGGCGAGACCGCATCCGGCAGTGACAAGGCCGAGGTGGTGCACACCTTCCGTTGCGGCCGAACCTTCCCGGTCAAGCTGATCTCGAGGCGCATCAAGAGCGGGTCGGACGTCAAGTCCCAGGCAGCCACCAGGGATGTCACGGTGGGAGGCTCGCAGTGCTCGCCGCAGTCCCTCATGGTCATGGACGTCGCCCGCAATCTGCCGGGCAACAACGGGGCGTTGTGGAATACCGACCTCACGCTGTACAACCCCACCGAGAACGACATGGATCTCAGGCTGGCCGTGAAGCGGCCCGACGCCTCGCCGCGCGAGGAGTCCGGGACCTTCACCCTGCCGGCCGGGCAGACCCGCTCCCTCGAGTGGGTGCTCTCGAAGGTGGAGATCGAGTTCTCGAAGGCATCGCTCTGGTTCTACCAGGCCGATCCTGTCTACCGGGGCGTCAAGCCGCTGCCGATCATCTCGGCCCGCACCCACACGGGGGCAGTCGCTCCGTACGACGACTTTGGCCAGTTCGTGATGGTGTACCAGGTCTACCAGGCCACCAACAAGAAGCTGACCCTCTACTTCACCGGCCTCCGCCACAACGGCAAGACGGCCCAGACATCCGGCCAGGGGTTCCGGACCAATGTGACGATCGTCGAGCCCGCCGGGGTCGGCTGGGCAGCCGACGACGTCAAGCTGACCCTCTCCAAGGCCGACGACCCGACCTTCGTCAAGGAGCGCCAGCTCTGGGCGTCCGGGAAGTACGGCTACTGGCAGAAGTCCCTCGACAGCTTCTTCACGGACCTGACCCCCGAGGACGACCTCGGCCAGGTCATCCTCAAGGTCGAGATCGAGCCGGGGGCCGCGATCGCCCTGGGCAGCTCCCTCGTCAACAACGGGACCAACGCTCCGGTCTTCGTCCCGGCGCAAGAAGCCCCCTGATCCCGAACGCAACGCACCCTCGAACACGGCCCACGGCAATGTGGGCCGTTTTCGTTGGCGCCTCGGCCTTCGATTCGCTCGCGGCCGGCATCCCAACCTGCACCGCGGCCCTGCGCTGGCCGTCCAGACCACGTGTCGCACTCCTCTTGACGCCGTGAAATAATCAGGCTATCTTCCGCGAATCACTGCTGGGGGGCGAGAGATTTGCAGCGACGTGTCACGACACGCCGAGGCGGATGCTCGCCCACGAAGGGATGGTCCTGATGGAAACTCGAGTGGCTGCTCGATGCTTGACCTCGCTTGGTGTCGTGCCGCTTGGTTGCCTTCTCATTCTCACGCTCGCAGCCTCGGCCTCGGGCCAGACCGCGGGCATCGACTACGGGTGCCGCACCCTCTGGGCGCCCCGGCCCGTCGAGGCCTTCACCGACATCAGTGGGCTGTCGTCGGGCGTCCAGACGATCATCAACAACCTGGTCGGGAACGGAATCATGACCGGGTGCGGCCCTGGGCAGTTCTGCCCGTATCGCCCGGTCACCAGGGAGGAGATCGCCTTCTTCGTCCTGAACGCCAGACACCGCTCGAACCGCAACGCCTCCCCGATCGTGCCGCCCACGACCTTTCCTGCGGCCACCGGGGTCTTCGCGGACGTACCGGTCGAGCACCCGATGGCGTGCTGGATCGAGCAGTTCTACGCGGAGGGGTTGACCTCCGGGTGTGCGCTGATCGGCGGGAAGCGCTACTACTGCCCGCAGGAACCCATGACGAGGGCGCAGATGGCGGTCTTCATTCTCGGCGGGAAGCATGCTGCCGGGTGGACGCTTCCGGCGTGCAACCCCTCCGAACCCAGGATCTTCTGCGACGTGCCGGACTGCTCGCATTGGGCTGCCGCATGGATCGAGCAGCTCTGGCTCGAGGGCATCACTTCCGGCTGTGCTCCCGCTCCCAATCGCCAGTATTGCCCGGAAAACTACGCTTCGCGCTGGGAAGTGGCAGTCTTCCTCGATGCCGCTTTCATCGCGCCGCCGCCGACCAGGGTGCGCTCGGCCTGCACATCGAACTGAGCATCAGGAAGGGAGCTGAACATGACACCGCGACTTCTCGCCGCACTGTTACTCAGCGCCACGGCGCTCCAGGCTGCGCCAACTGATGGGGCCCCCAGGGTGCAGATCGACAAGGACCAGGTCACGGTCACGGGGATCACTCCAGGTGGCCAGGCGGTCCTGATGATGGTCGCCCACGATCGCCCGAGGATCTACATTCGGATGGTCCGACAGGAAGCCCTGCTCTCCGACGACGACCGAGACGGCATCGCTGTCTGGAAGCTCGAGGAGGAGGTTTCTCCGCACTCGGTGTTCGCGGCTGTGGATCTGACGACGGGTGCTTTCGCGGTCCAGCCCCACCCGGACGGTCCCGACCTCCCGGTTCCGTTCCCAGACACCACGGTTCTTGCGGCAAGCACCCCGGCACGGGAGGTGCGGAGTGCCGGAACGTACACAGCGCTGCTCCTGGTGCGGCCTGGTGGTGGGGTATGGCTGCGTACATGCGCTGATGGTGATGCAGGTGACATGGCAATCGACACGCCCGGAAGCCTCGTGGTCCGCACGTCGAGCCTGACGCCCGCCGGTACCAGCCCGGCAGCACCGGACACGCTCGCCGTCGACGATGTCGTCATCGGCATCGACATGGAATCGTTGAAGTACTTCGCCGCCCGCCTGGGCGAGAAGCGGTAGGGGGCCAATCATGACTAGAAGAACCATGTTGATGGCAGCGGTCCTCGCCCTCTTGCTCGTCGTGCCCGTGGGAGCCCAGGAGAGCGGCGGACACGACAACACCCGCGAGCGCGGCTTCTCTGCCGACAAGGTCTACCAGATGGGAGACATCGACTCCATCGACCTGGCCACCGGCAATGTGGTACTGACGATCCCGATCGGACCTTCGTTCTCCTTGAACGGCGGCTTCTCGTACGGCCTCAAGCTGACGACCAACGCGGAGCTGTGGAACTATGTGGAAGTGCCGGAGCCCTGCACCTGCCAGGATGAAGATGGCATCCAGTACTACTGCACATGCATTGGCGCCGTCCCAGACGTTTCCAACAACGTCGGCTTCGGCTGGCGGCTGTCGCTCGGCGACGTCATCGACTCGCGCGACGCCACCCCGCAGAATCCCGTGATAGGCAGCTTCACCTATGTTTCACCTGACGGTGGGCGGCACGTATTCCACGACACGTTGCACGACTTCGAGGTGGAGGACGGCGCGAAGTACACCCGTGATGGCAGCTATTTGCGGTTCAGGTACCTCGACAACGAGCCTCCGACCAACGATCACGCGAGAGTGGAGTTCCCGGACGGCACAACTCACCTGTTCGAGCTATACGAGGACTACAAGTGGCGCTTGCTTGCGATCGTCGACGCGAATGGTAACGGCTTCAGTGTCCAGTACGAGAACCAGCTTTGCGACGACGACGACATGATGCCCGCCTGGACGATCACCGACAACGCCGCGGTGGGTGGCGTTGAGTACCCGCGCAGGCAGCAGGTGTGCTTGAGCGAAGGGCTGGTCGATCACGTCCTCCTCGTCGCCCCCGGTGGCCAGGTGGCAAAGTACCAGTTCAGGTACTACGATTCCATTCCCATCCAGCGTCCCCCTGCCCAGAACTGGTCTGTGCCACCGTATCAAGCCCCTATCCCTGCGCGCCTACTCAAGGAGGTCGTGCTGCCGGACCAGGTTTCCAAGTACGTGTTTGGGACCTCCGCAACTGATGGCTACTACACCTGCAAGGATGGCCCCCCTTCTTGTCCCAATGGGTGGTGGGTTCCCACCGGCGCCGTCAAGAAGGTGACACTGCCGACCGGCGGGACTCTGTCGTGGACCTACCAGCAATGGACGTCACTCATGCGGAACTTCCTCGGGCCGGGAGGCTGTGTGCCCGGCAGCAACGGTTGCACCCGGGAGTTCCACCGCGAGGACTGGCCCGGGATCGCCACGAGGACCATGACCGAGCTCGATAGCTCGACCAAGACGTGGACCTACCGGGCCTGGTACGGGTGGGCCGACCCCATGATGATCGAACCGGACGAGGGCCTCGCGTACGAGGAACGCCGGACGTACGTGACCGATCCTGCCGGCAACGACACCGTGCACTACTTCCGAGCGATTCCGTACGCCATGGGGATGATCTCCGACGAGAGCGACATGCCCGAGTCGTGGGACTACGTGCTGCCGTTCACACGCCGCAACCCGGGAGACAGCACCCGAAACACCTCAGGACCGTTCCTGTCGGTGGAGTACTACACGGGTGCTGCTGGAATCCCGAGCGACCGAAAGGTCCCCGGGCCGCCGACCGGTTCGAAGGTGCGGTCGGTGTTCGTGGACTACACCCACGATCCGAGCGACGACCTGTGGCTCGAGCACCGTCACTTCAACCGTCACATGACCCTCACGAAGACGGTCTACCACGACGATGCGGATGCGTACCTGCAGACCGCGTACTCCAACTTCGACGGCCTGGGACACTTCCGGAAGGGCACGACGCTCGGGAGCCTCGTGCCCTACACGCAGCATGTGTCATTCACGGGCTACAACCCGCCACCGTACGCGAGCGAGCCGGAGAACGGGTGGGTTGAGACCGACTACCCCCAGTACCCTGGGAGCTACGTTCCGTGGCCGGTGAACATGCCGTGGATCCTGGGCACCTTCGACGCCAGGTGTGAGACCGAAGAGGACGGTCTCGGCAGCCCGAAGCTCCGCAGTGAGTACTGCGTGAGCCGTTTCCAGAGCGGCTACCCGATGACCGGGTTCGTGACCCGGGTTCGGAACCTCGCCAGCCTCGAGGTAAGCCCAGTGCGACAGGCGATCGACACGGTCGCCGTCTTCACGGACGACGGCTGGGGGAATGCCGTGACAGAGTCGTACCACGGCGGCGACTCGGGAGGCGTCGGGCTGGAGTCGCTGTGCAACGCCACCTTGCCTGCCGCCGCCTACACCATCACCCATTCCTACGCCTACGGCACCCGGGCGACGAGCCAATACAGCGGCGCCACCTACCCGTCGCTCAACCTCACCATCGATCCCGCCGGGGTGGTCACCACGACCTACGACACCGCCGGCATCGGGACCGACCTCACCTACGACATCATGGGCCGACTGGAGTGGGAGAAGCCACGAAACGCCGGCGCCTGGACCCAGTACGTGTACACGAAGGCGAGTGGGACGATCGGCCCAAAGGCCGAGGCGATCGTTCGTGGGTTTGGGCAGACAACCGGGACTCCTGGCTCGGTGGGGCATGCACGGCACTCCTACGACGGGTTCGGACGCCTCACCAAGACCGAGCAGCTACGGCCCACCGCAAGCGAGTCGTGGAACCAGCAGGTCACCGAGTATGACAGCCTGGGACGCACCAGGCGCGTCTCGGCGGTCGTGGCGGCGGGGGGCACCCCCTCCAACTGGACGACCTACACCTACGACCGGTTCAACCGGCCGCTCACGGTGACGAAGCCCGACTCGAAGGTGGAGACCTTCACGTACCTGGGCGACCGCTCCAAGACACGGACGGTGACGATCTTCTCGAGGTCGTCGAGTGGCGGCAACCAGGACGTGTCGGCCGCCACGACCGAGACGTTCGACAATCTCGGGCGACTCCGCACGGTCTTCGAGCAGATTGACGCCACCCTCTGGACCAGGGCCATCTACGGTTATGCGCCGGGCGGGCAGCTCAGGACGGTCTCCCTCTCGAGTAACGCTCCGACGAATGGCATGCATCAGACGTCATCGTTCGTCTACGACGGCCGAGGCTTCCTCGTCAGGTCGACCACCCCGGAGACCGTCAGCGCCGGCTATCCTGGCTGCCCGGTCGATGGGATGTGCGCCTGGTACGATGCCCGTGGCCACGTCACCGAGCGCTACTTCGGCGAGTTCCACCTCACGTACACCTACGACTCACAGGAGCGGCTCGCCACCGTGCGCGACGGTGAGACGAACCAACTCCTCAAGGAGTACGCGTACTACACCGACAACAGCGGCGCCGACCTCCGACGGGGCCGGCTCTGGCAGTCGAAGGCGCACAACTACCTGCTGGACGGTAGCGACTACAAGGTCGTCGACACCTTCACGTACGCCGACCTGCGCGGCAGGGTGACCCAGAAGAGCACCGCCGTCGACGTGGCGGGCCAGACGCCCGGGTGGGTCTTCACCCAGTCGTTCACCTGGGACTCCAACCTCCTCGGCTCCCTCGCGAGGCAGGTCTACCCGGAGGGCCTGTCTGCGCTGCCGCGGCGCGAGGTGAAGTACACCTACACCAAGGGCATCCTGACGTCGGTCGGCGAGCGTTCGGCGAGCGGCGCGAACCTCTACGGGTACGCGACCGCTATCGCCTACCATCCGAACGGGGCCATCAACCAGATCACCCGGGGCAGCGGCGTGAGCGAGACGCAGACCATCGTCTACGGCATGCCGCGCCCGTACCGGCTCTACACCTCCTCGGCGCTCGATCCCGTTTCGCCCGGCACAGCCAACTGGGACTCCGGGTATTACCAGTACGACGGGGCGGGCAACATCAAGTACATCGGCTCCGACAAGTACCGGTACGACCGGATGAGCCGGGTGCTCGACGCCTGCGTGCGCGGCTGCACCAAGACCCAGTCGTACGTGTACGACGGGTTCGGGAACATCACGAGCATCACCACGAACGGCACCGAAATGCCGATCGAGGTCACGGAGTGGAACGGCCTCGGCGGCGAAGGGGTCTGGTACAACGCGGCGGGCTACCTCCTCAACTGGAGGCGGGGCACCACGGACTTCACCTACGACTGGGCGCCGACGGGGTCGATGGAGCGCTACCGCTCCACGGCGGGCGTCGACCGGGAGTACGTGTACGACGCCAACGACGAGCGGGTGCTCACGCTCGAGCGGCTCCACGCCAACCAGCCGCCGCAGCACTACACCTTCACCCTGCGTGGCCTCGACCAGAAGGTGCTCCGCGAGGCGCGCGCGGTGCGCGGGTACTCCGGCAACATCGACGTCTGGATGTGGTCGAAGGACTACGTCTACGCTGGCGGCCGGCTGCTCGCCGACGTGGCTCCCAACCTCGGGGTGCGGCACATGCACCTCGACCATCTCGGGACGGCGCAGTACATGACCGACTCCGGCAAGTTCAATGCCGGGCGCCACGTCTACTACCCCTACGGCCAGGAGGCGCCCGACAGCGCGGGCAAGGTGCAGTACGACACCGAGCGCATGAAGTTCACCGGCCACGAGCGGGACACGCAGCGAACGCTCGGCGCGGGGTGGGGGGACGACCTGGACTACATGCACGCGAGGTACTACAACTTCGGGATTGGGCGGTTCTTGAGTGTGGATCCGGCGGGGGCGACGCCTGGGTCGACGCAGTCGTGGAATAGGTATACGTATGCACTCGACAACCCAATTGACAGGACAGATCCTGACGGGCGCTGTTCTGTTGACTCAGGGCTCTTTGATGCCTGCCTGCAGATGGCGCTCTTCGTGCAAGGGTTCGGGCGAGGCGTTGCTGAGAAGGCTAGTGCGGACGCTGCTCTCGGAGCACACCCCCTTCGGTCTGCTGGTGGCTCTTTCGATGCGGGGAGGGTCGTTGGAAAGCATGCCCCAGAGAAAGTCGATGTCGTCCTCGAGGCTTCTGTGAGTGGGAGCCCTCTAAAGCGGTTCCCAGGGCTTGAGGGGACAGCAGGTTTTGCCGTTGTGAATCTCAACGACCCCTACGTCTTCGCCGGCCCCACGAAGACAATCGGGGGAGCAGCTCTCACAGGCTCTTTCTCAATCGGTTTGGTACTTGACTACAATGGCCGTGGCAGCTATCAGGGGGCTTTCACATCTGTCGCCGGGTCTGCTGGGGGGTTTCAACTAGGCATCGCGGGCAACCCCCTCGCACCACAGGGTGCGAAGGTCGTATTTGTCGGAGTGACTACCACTCTCTTGCCAGCCGTCACGCAAAGCCAAACAGAGTACCTCACGCTTCGGCCACCTTCGGACGACAAGCCGCAGCCGTGATGCAGAGTAAGTCACTTGCGTTGGTCGGCCCGCGGCGCTAGCGGACGCACTCAAAGGCGTGTAAGTGGCCTTCATTGGCGGATTCAGGGACTCCTGTCAGTTTGGGGTGTAGGCTGGAGAAGGGAGGTCTCGTCATGTGCGCCACGAGGCCAACTGTCGAATGCAGAGTTATCGTCGCTTGGGCTGCGACTGTCTGTATTACGCTCTCGCTGCTGGCGGCCACGAATCTGGCGTCCGGCGCGGCAGGCGGCCGCGGTGTCGCCTTTCGCGATGGTCGCTACATCTTGATTCATGGCAACTCAGTAAGGGAGGTTAGTCAGCTGCTTGGCCAAGCCTACTATGTCCTGCGCTTCGTGACGGTCTGCAGTATTGGCTTGGCGGTCGCCATGTTGGTTGTGGTACTTGTGCGAGGTCGGACGTTTCGAATTGACAGACTCCTTACCGAGCTGCCTGCCATGGTGTCAAGCCGAATGACCGCTGTCTTCCAGATCTCCGTTGCGGCCTTTGTTGCGTCTTTCTTTGCCCGCCTTCTGATGCTGGTCTTCATTTGACTTGGTATTGAGTGCCAGGATTGGTACCTGATCGGTACCTGGTGCGCGCCAGGCGAAGCCTGGAGGAGGGGGAAGAGATGACCTGAGGAGAACGAGCAGGGATCTTGGAAACCTCCTTGACGGACCGTGCGGGTGAGAATCCCGTCGGCGAAGGGTGGCCACCAGCCAGAAGCGAGTCTTGCGTGCGGCGCGGGGGTGACCCCGCCCACGAAGCGTAGATAGCGAGTGCGTAGGCCGCGCCTGCGGACCCCGAAATCACCAAACGCAGGTGCCGACGCCCGACCAGGAGCGGAAGGCAACATCCGAGGGTTGAATGGCCTGACCCAAGATCGGTACCTGATCGGTACCTGATCGGTACCTGGTATCACAGATCGGTACCTGGTATCACACTCCTGCGACTCCTGAGGTAGACTCGTAACCCGGCGTACACGAGGAGGGTCGCGATGCCGCGCCAGGCGAGAGTGTTTGTGCCGGGAGCCGCGTACCACGTCTACTGCCGCGCCGCGCGCGGCGAGCGGCCGTTCGCCGATGACACCGTGGCCGCGCGGTTTGTCGAGACCCTGGCGGCCGTGAAGGCCGAGCACGGGCTGACCATCCTCGCCTGGTGCCTGATGCCCAACCACTACCACCTCGTGCTGCGGTCCGGCGTCCTCCCCCTGTGGCGCAGCATGCGGTTGCTGCAGGGGCGCTTCGCCAAGGCCTTCAACCGCCGGCAGGGCGTGCTGGGACCGCTGTGGCAAGGGCGGTACAAGGCGCGGTCGATCGAGGATGCGCCCTACCTCATGCAGGCGATTGCCTACGTGCACCTCAACCCGGTGGCGAGCGGCATGATGGCTGACCCCGCAGCCTGGCGGTGGAGTGGGTACCGGCAGCTCCTCGGGCGCGCGCGGACGGGCCTGGTGGACGTGAGCGAGGCGCTGCTGGTGTTCGGATCGACCCTGCGGGCTGCGCGGGCCGCGTACCGGACCATCCTCGGTCGTGGGCGTGACGAAGGGTGGATGGGGGACATGCCCGGCGAGCTGCCGTGGTGGCGTCGGGCCGGGGCGGCGGATCAGGTGCTGCAGCCCGACCCGGCCCGACCCCGCCTCGACTGGCTGGGATTGGCGCAGCTCCCCGCGCCAGTGCGGCTGGGGACCGGCGAGTTGGTGTCGCGGGTCGCCGCGGAGGTCGGGGTGAGCCCGGCGGCGCTGGCCGGCCGGGGCCAGACCGCGGCGCTGACGCGAGCGCGGGAGCTGGTGATGCTGCTCGGCGTCGAGGTCTGCAACCTGAAGGTGAAGGACCTCGGCGAGAGCCTGGGGAGGAACGCCGGCTCGGCGAGCCGGCTGTACGGAGCGGCAGTCGGCAGGCGACGAGACGATCCGGAGTTCGCAGCGCGTGTTCAGATGGTGCAGGCGAACCTGCAGCCGAGCGTGCCAGTGGCAAGGGACCGAAGATAGTCAGATGAGTGTGATACCTGGTACCCTGTTGGAACACGCGCGTCAGATCTGCATTGAGTACTGCGAGAGGCTCAGGGAGACCATCCTCAGGAGCCATGAGGGCATCCAGCAGGAGGACTTCGCGATGCTGTTCCTTGCGGAATGGAACGAGCGCTTCAACGCCACTGTGTGCCACCTTGCTCCGCACCTATCGCAGCATGAGCTTCATGCCCTCCACAGAGAGCTCTCACTGATAGGTGGGAAGTACCTGATGCTCGAACGGTCCGAAGACGTGGACGGCGCCAGGGGCTAGTCTGTCTCGAGCGCTAGGTCCGGCACTCCCGATAGTCCTTGTGGCGGTGGGCGCGTGCGCTGGGACGGCTCGATGTCCGGCCTGATGCCGTCCCTCGCGGTTCCCTCCACGCCCTGATCTTGCTGGCTGTGTTACCCTTCGGCGCGTGGACGCCGAGCGAGCCGACGGCAGCGCGATCGCCAGGCCCCTGGTCGAGGTGCACGGGGTCGGCAAGCGGTTTCCCCTGCTCGGCCGGCGGCGGGAGCGGGCGTGGGGGCTGCTGGGGGCCACGGGGCGGCTCGCCCACAAGGTCGCGCTCGAGGACGTCAGCCTCTCGGTGGGCGCCGGGGAGACGGTCGGCCTGATCGGCGAGAACGGCTCCGGCAAGACGACGCTGCTGCGGATCATCGCCGGGACGACCAGCCCGACCACCGGCACGGTGCGGGTCGAGCCGCCGGTCTCGGCCATCCTCGAGCTCGGCCTCGGGTTCCACCCCTCCTTCACCGGGCGCGAGAACGCCATGCTCTACGGGGCGCTGGTCGGGGTGCCCGAGGAGATCATGCGGGAGCGGCTGGCCACGGTGCTCGAGTTCGCCGAGCTGGGGGAGGCGATCGACCAGCCGCTGCGCACCTACTCGTCCGGCATGTCGGCCCGCCTCGCCTTCTCGGTCGCGACCCACGTGGAGCCGCGCGTGCTGGTGGTCGACGAGGTGCTGGCGGTTGGCGACACGTCGTTCCAGAAGAAGTGCATCGACCGCATGGTCCGCTCCAAGGACGCCGGCGGGACGGTGCTGTTCTGCACCCACTCGATGTACATGGTGACGAGCTTCTGCCAGACCGCGGTGTGGCTGCGTGAGGGGCGGGTGGCGGCGCACGGGCCGGCGCACGAGGTGGTCCGCGCGTACGAGTCGTTCGTCTACACGCGCGACAAGCGGCGGATGGAGCAGCACGCCCTCGACGGCGCCTCGCAGCCGGGAGGCGCCTCGATCACCGGGCTCCGGGTGATTCCAGACGGTCCGATCGACGGTGCGAGCCCGCTCCGGTTCGAGTTCGAGATCGACAACGCGTCGGCGGACCGGCGCTTCCAGGTGGCGGTCGCGATCGACACGTTGGACGGGCGGACCGCGCTGCTGGCGTGCTCGCAGTGGGATGGGCGGGAGCCGTTCGGCGGGCGGGAGCGGCTGTGGGCCGCGCTCACGATTCCCAACCTCCCGGTGCAGCCGGGGGAGTACACCGCGTCGGCCGTGGTCTTCGACGAGACCGGGCTGCAGCTCCTCGACCGCCTGGTGGCCCCCAGGCCGCTGGTGGTGACCGGGGGGGACCGCTGGACGCCGGCGCTCCTGCGCCTGCCCCACGCGTGGGAGTCCGGGGAGCGCTAGATGCCCTTCCGCTGCGGACCCCTCGGCACGATGCTCTCCGGCGGCGCAAGGCCCTGAGGTGACCGTGGCAGGCACGGGCCGGCGTCGATCCTCACGGCACGGGGGCTCCCGGCCGCCGGTCCCCGGGTGGCCTGCCCGCGGTGGGTCGCGATGAGCACGCCCGATGTCTCACTGGTCCTCGTGTGCTACCGGTCGAGCGCCGTCGCGCCGGCGGCGGTCGCGAGCTTCCGCCGCGAGGTCGCCGCGGCGGGCCTGACGGGTGAGGTCGTGCTGGTCGACCACTCCGAGAGCCCGGCGGAGGCCAGCGCCCTCGGGGAGCTGGCCCCGGACCGGCTGGTCGTGCAGGGCAACCGCGGCTATGCGGCGGGGATCAACGCCGGGGTGGCCGTCGCGCGCGGAGGCGTCCTGCTGGTCGGCAACCCGGACATCGAGCTGGCGGAAGGTGGGCTGCCGTCACTCCTGGAGACGCTGGCGCGGGGCTTCGACATCGCGGGGCCGCTGTTCGTCTGTGGACGCTGGCTTTTCCCCCCGGCCGACCTCCAGACTCCGGGCGCCCTGCTCCGGCAGTGGTGGGCGAGCGGCGGAGCCGGCCGCTGGCGGCGGGAGCTCCGCTCCGAGGTGCGGCGCTGGATGGCGGTGTGGCAGGCCCGCGAGCCGGTCGCGGTGCGGTTCCTCACGGGCGCCCTGGTGGCGTGCAGCCGCCGCGCCTGGGACAGGCTCGGACCCTGGGACGAGGGGTACTTCCTCTACTTCGAGGAGACCGACTGGCTGGTGCGTGCCGCGCGCCTTGGGATGCGGATCGCGCTCGACCCGCGGGCGCGGGTGACGCACCTGTGGGCCCACGCGGCCGACCCCGCCGCGCAGGCCCGGACCGTGCAGAGCTCGCGGGCACGGTACCTCCGGCAGTGCTTCGGGTGGCGGGGCCGGCTCGTGACCGGGCTGATGCCGCGAGCCCCGGGCTGGCCGCCGGGCCTGGCGACGTCTCCAGCCGAGGTCCCCGCGGATGCGGCGTTCTGGCTGCTCTCGCCGTCCCCGCTCGGGATGCCCGCCCTGCTCTTCGAGGGCTCCGGGCGCCCCGGTGCGGAGGACCTGGCCGCGATGCAGGGCGGCGCACGGGGTGGCGTGCGCTTCTCGTTGCTGGCCGTGAGCCGGGCGACGGGCGAGCCGCTCGGCGTGTGGAGTGTCCAGTGAGCGCCGCCGATGCGATCGTGCGGCTCTATCAGCCGGGGGACGAGCTCTCCATCAACGATGGCTTCAACGAGGTGTTCGGCCAGGGGCGGGGAGTCGAGGACTGGCACTGGAAGTACCCCGCGGAGCCGGTCGGGCGGTTCGTCACGGTGGCGGCCGAGCCGTCCGGACGCGTGGTCGCACACTTCGCGGCGGTGCCGGCGGTCATGACGATGGCCGGGCAGGAGGTGCTGGGCGGGCAGGGTGCCGACGCCTACTGCCGGCCCGAGGCGCAGCGGTCGCGGCTGTACTCGGCCACCGCCCGGTTCTTCCACGAGCGGTGCTGCGGGCCGGGCGGGATCGGCTTCTTCTACGGGTTCGCCGGGGCGCGCAACGCCCACGTCCTCGTCTCGCACCTCGACTACCGGGTGCTGCTGGAGGTCCCGCTGTGGAGCCGGAGGCCGCACGCCTCGCTGCGGCGATGGGGGTACACGGTTCGGCACGGCCTCCAGCCCGGCGCCCTCGACGCGCTGTGGACGCGGTGCGCCGACCGGTATCGCTGGGCGGTGGTGCGCGACAGCCGCTGGTACGGTCGGCGCTTCGCGGGGCGCCCCGGGGTGCCCTACGTGCACCTGCAGGCCTGGCGGCGGGGGGCGCTCCACGGGTGGCTCGTGGCCCGGCTCGACGGGGGGGTGCTGCGGGTGGCCGACATCCTCTGGGACGGCGGGGACCCCGGGGCGCTGGCCGCCCTCGACGCGGCCTCGCAGCGCCTCGGCCGGACTGCGGGGTGCAGCCGTTCCGAGATGTGGCTCCTGGGTGACCCGGACGCGGCGGTCGTCCTGCTGGAGCGCGGCTGGCGGCCGGCTCCGCCCGAGGCGCCGATCTTCGTGGTGGCCCGGAGCCACCACCCGGCTGCGGCGCTCGAGCGGGTGGGGCCCAACCTGTACGTCACCATGACCGATGCGGATATGGTGTAGCCATGGACCTCGCGACCGCGGCCTGGATTCTGGCTCCCCTCGCGCTGCTGCACCTGGCGATGCGGCGGCGGCGGGAGCTGCTGGTGTTCCAGCTCCTCGTGGACATCCTGCTGGTGCTGCTGCCGGGAAGGCTCCTGGTGCGCGGCTGGCACCTCGGCCCCGGAGCACCCGGAGACCCGTCCTGGGGCGGCGCGGCGACGGTGGCCGGAAGCGGCGAGCAGATCGACCTGCCCCTGCAGTTCGATGTCTGGTGGGAGGAGGTGCGGCGGCTGGTCGCATCCGGTGAGCCGCCCTGGATCTCGGAACGGCTCGGCGGCGGCATGCCGCTGCTCGCCAACGGTCAGACGCAGCTCCCGTTCCCGCTTCACGCTCCAGCCTGGCTGCTGGGTGCTCGACGGGGGACCGACGTCATGGTGTTCTGGAAGCTGGAGCTCGGGGCGCTGGGGGCGTTCCTGATGCTGCGGCGCTGGCGGCTGCGGGCGGTGGCGGCGGCGACCGGTGCGATCGCCTTCGGGTTCGGGCTGTACCCCCTGTCGTGGGCGGTCGTCCCGCTGGCGTGGGTCGTGGCGGCGATGCCCTGGGCGATGTGGGCGCTGGCCGGCGCGTTGCGAGGCGACCGGCGGAGCGCGGCGGTCCTCGCGGTTGTGCTCGGGGTGATGGCGGGATGGTCCGTGCACCCCGAGACCGCCGGCTTCCTCTGGCTGGCGGTCGGCAGCGCCGGAGTGGTCCTGGCGTGGGGCCGGATCCGGCGCCTCCGCCGCCTGGCGGCACCCCTGCTCCTGGCCCTCGCCGTCGCGGGGGTTGGCGCCGTGCCGACCGCCCTGACGCTCCGCGACACCTCGAAGCTGGCCGGGCTGGCGGCCAGCCCCAACTACCCGGGCTCGATCTTCGACTGGAGCTTCCGCGCGCACCTGGCCGCCTACCTGGCGGTCCCGTGGCGGGACGGCCATCCTGCGGACGGGTCCTGGCGGTGGCCATACCCGGCCGCCGCCCTCGTCGTGGGCGCCGGGGCGGCGCCCCTGCTCCTCCTCCTGGCGGGGGTGCCGCGTCGGCGGCATGCCCGGGTCTGGCTCACCTTCGCGGCGCTGGGGGCGTGGTCGGTGGTGTTCACCTGGCAGCCCCCCGGGGTCGCATGGGCCGTGGGGCGACTCCCGGTGCTGGGCGTCATGACCTGGCCCCGGGCCGCGTTCCTCGTCGGCTTCGCCATCGCCGGCCTGGCGGCCCTGGGTGTCGACAGCCTGGTCCGCCGCCCTCGCCGGGCGCAGATTCTCGCAGCCACGGCGGCGGTCCAGGCGCTGGTGGTGCTGATCGTGGCGACGGCGCCTGCGGGCGTCCCGCGCCGCCACCTGTGGCCGCTGGTGCCGGTCCCGGCGCTGGTCGGGGTGGCGGGGCTGGCTGGAGCGGGTGTCGCGGTGCCGGTGCTGGTGGCAGCCGAGGCCGGCCTCGCCGGGTGGCGCGTGATCGGGGCCTCGGCCGAGCCGCCGCCCGTCACGGCCGGGTCCGTGCTCTCGGAGCTTCAGCGGCTGCAGGTCCGCGAGGGCGGCCGGGTCCTGGGCCTGGGTGAGGCGCTCCCGCCCAACCGGGCGGCGGCCCTGGGTCTTCCTGACCTGCGAGGGAGCGACCCGGTGCGGTCCCTGGCGCTGGCGCGGCTGCACCAGGCGCTCGGCAGCGCGGGCCTGGACCTTCCCGGCCCGGTGACGCGGCCGTGGGCAGGGCTGGCCGGGTGCTGGGGGGTGCGCTTTCTCGCGGCGCCCCCGGCGGGGCTGCCGGCCGATGCCGCCGCCGGGTGGCAGGACGTGACGGCCGACGGAGGTGGGCGCCTCTACCGCAACGTGCGGGTCCTCCCCGCCTGCCGGGTGGCGACGGTGGCCGTCGGGTCGCCGGGCGATCCCGGGCGGGGCGAGTGGGAAGGGATCGACTTCGGCTCGACGGCGGTGGTCGAGGAGCCGGTCGAGCTCGGGGGGCGGGGCGCACTCGCGGTGACCGAGGCACGACCCTGGCGCTGGAGCACACGGGTGCGCGCCGACGGGCCGGTGCTGGCGGTGCTGCACGTGCCCCGGACGCTGGGGTGGAGGGCCTTCATGGATGGGCGGGCGACGACGGTCCGGCGCGCCAATCTCGCGGCGATGGCGGTGCTGGTCCCGGCCGGGGAGCACGACGTCCGCTGGGAGTATCACCCGCCGGGGCTTCCCGCCGGAATCGTCCTCACGGTCACCGGGCTGGCCGGCTGCCTGGTGATGGCGCTGCGTCGCCGGCGTGGGACGCGAGTGCACGGGTAGCACCAGGCGCGCCCGCCGCGTCGAACCGCGACCGGGCGGCGCTTGCAAGGTCCGGCGTTGGTTGTCAAGCTGGGAGCTGGAGGGGCCATGACCGGGACGCTGCAGGAAGCCGAGATCGTTCCGTATGCCCCGGGCCGCCTGCCGGGGCGGCGCGTGCTCGTGCTCGCTCCGCATCCGGATGACGAGGTCCTGGGTGGAGGGGCGACCCTGGCGGCGGCGGCAGCCGAAGGGTGTGAGCTGACCGTCGTGTGCGTCACGAGCGGCGGCGCCCAGGGCGAGGCGGGCGAGCGGGAGCGGGAGGCCGTCGACGCGGCACGGGAGCTGCAGCTCCCGGCCCCCGAGCTCTGGAGGCTGGCCGACCGCTCCCTCGCCACGTCGGGAGACGAGCTCTGCTCCCGGCTCGGCGAGGTCCTGGCCCGGGTCGCGCCGGACACCGTGCTGACCCCGTCGCCCGTGGAGCTGCACCCCGACCATCGAGCGGTGGCGTGGCAGCTCCACCGCGCGCTCCGGCGCAGGCTGCTGTGGGGCTGCCGAGGGGGATCGCCTGCCTGGGTCGCCGCCTACGAGGTGAGCGTGCCGATCCTGCCCAACCTGCTGGTGGCGGCGGACGCGACCTGGGAGCCCAAGCGTCGCGCCCTCGCCTGCTATCGCAGTCAGCTCGCCTTCCGCCCCTACGCAGCGGTGATGGAGGGGCTCGGGACGTTCCGCACGCTCACGCTCCCGGACTGCAGCCGGGCCGAAGCCTTCCATGTCCTTCCGGCCAGGGTCCTGGCGCGTCACACGCATCGCTGGTGGGTCTCGAGGGTGGGCGCGACCCGTGTCCTGGACGGGAGTACAGCCGACCACAACTGGTGACGCCCGCCTCCGTCCGGTCACGACTGGGCCTCGTGAGAGCGTGTCCGGTGAGGGCATGGCGGTTGCTTACACCGTTCGCGGAGGTGGAATCATGCGCAGGCATCTCCTGCTCGCAGGTGTCATGCTGATCTTGGCGACGGCCGCAGTGCCAGCCGGAGCGCACCACTGGGGCTACCCGTCGATGTACTGGGGTTGGAACTCCTGGTGGGGGTGGCCCGGACCCTACTATGGCCCAACCGTGGCGGCACCCCCCGACCTGGCGGTCATGGACACCGATGTGGAGCCCGAAAGGGCCCTGGTGTACCTGGATGGGGAGCTCATCGGCACGGCCGACGACTTCGACGGGTTCCCGGACTACCTCTACCTGGAGCCCGGCACCTACGCCGTGGAGTTCAAGCTGGGCGGGTACAAGAGCGCGGTCATGAAGCTCGAGGCACGCAAGGGCCGGTTCTTCCCGATCGACATCGAGCTGGAGCGGATCCCGGGCGAGCCGGTCGCGGCCTGGTACGACCAGCCGGAAGGGCTGCCGCACTACCGGGTCTTCGGCCCCCGGAGGGCCGACGGCAAGCGGGTCGAGCTGGCGGCTCCCGATGCCTCCCTGCGACCGGAGATGAGCGACGAGGGGGACAACGAGGACCTGGACGAGGCCGAGGAGGCGCAGGCCGAGAAGGCGAGGCCGCCCCGGGTGCCCCGGGGTGCCGCGTTGGACCTGCGGGTGACACCCGACAACGCAGCCGTCTACCTGGACGGGGAGCTGGTCGGTACCGCCGAGGAGCTCCGCAGGCTCCAGCGGGGGCTGGCGGTCCCCCCGGGCAGGCACCAGATCCAGGTCATGGCCCCCGGCAAGGCCCCGCGCGAGCTCGAGGTGGAGGTGGGGCCCGGGGAACAGCAGCAAGTTGTTGTTGAGCTCGATGATGCCGTGTCGGGCGAGGGGGCTAGACAAGGCGGTGGCGAGGCCCTATAATGTCGATAGCCGATAGCTCGGAGGGAGGCGGCGGTCAAGCGACCACTCTTGCAAACCAGCCAAACGGAGCCTACCATACTTTCCTATCGAATCTGTTCCTGCCTTAATAGGCCAATCATATAGCGCATTGAGCGACCGACCTCCCGTTCTTTTCACCGCCGCCGGATCCCTCCGGCGGCCTTCTTCTTTTCCGGCATCGGGAACGCCTGCCGACTTGGCGGTGTTGCCATTCGACGGCTGCTGCTCCGCTGCCGGCTCGAAGGCGGCGGGGCACGAGCCGGACGGCGCATGAGCCACCCACCCACCACCCACTCGCATCGGCACCCCCACGTCGGCACCGGCGGGCAGGCCGGCGCGCGGCTGAGCTGGACCCTGGGCCTCACCCTGACCTACATGGTTGCCGAGCTGGTCGGAGCCAGGCTCACGAACTCCCTGTCGCTGCTACCGCACCGAGATCCTGGCGGCCCTCGCCAACGGAGCTCTCCTGCTGACCCTGGCGGCCCTGATCGCGCGCGAGGCGGTGGAACGCGTGGCCGCCCCGCCCTTGGTCCGCGGGAGCATCCTGATGATCGTCGCGGCCGGCGGCCTGCTCGTGAACGTGGTGGGCATGCTGGTCTTGCGGCGGGGCGTCCACGAGAGCCTGAACGTGCGCGGGGCCTTCCTGCATGTCGCCAGCGACGCCCTGGGCAGCGTCCAGGTCCTGCTGGCGGGTGCGGCGATGCACTGGCTGGGCTGGCGCTGGGTGGACCCGGTCGCGTCGCTGGTGATCGCGCTGCTCATCGTCCTCTCGGCCTGGGGTCTCCTGCGCGAGGCCGTGGCGGTCCTGATGGAAGGCGTGCCAGGGCACCTGGATGTCGATCAGGTCAGGGACGCGATCATGTCGGTGCCGGGCGTCACGGCGGTCCACGACCTGCACGTGTGGTCGATCAGCTCACGCTTTGTCGCCCTCTCGGCCCACGTCCAGGTGGGCGTGCAGGCCGATCAGGAGATCCTGTGGAGGATCCACCGGGTCCTCCACGCTCGCTTCGGGATCGGCCACACCACCATCCAGATCGAGCTCCCCCAGGCTCCTGCGCCCCTGGGCGCCCCGCCGCGAGAGCGGGCCTGATCCGGGAAGGAGGGGTCCCTGCGCGGCGGGGTCCGAGCGGCCCTCCGGGCCGGGGTCTCCGACACCCCTGGTCACGGCGTGGGGCTGTCGACTCTCGGGCTGGCAGCCACCGGCGGGCGGACGGGGGAGGAGTCCTCCACGATGCGGCCGTCCTCGATGCGGATGACCCGGTGGGTGCGGGCGGCAATGGCCGGGTCGTGGGTGATCAGGACGAGGGTGTGGCCACCCTGCCAGAGCTGCTCGAACATGCTGATGATGTCGCGCCCGGCGGCCGAGTCGAGGTTGCCGGTGGGCTCGTCGGCCAGGATGATGTCGGGGCTGCAGGCGAGGGCTCGGGCGATGGCGACGCGCTGCATCTGGCCGCCGGACAGCTCCGTGGGTCGGTGCAGCTTCCTGTCGTCCAGCCCGACCTGCGCCAGCAGCTCGTCGACCCGCTGCTGCCGATCCCGGGACGACCTGCCGGCGAACAGGAGGGGCATCTCGACGTTCTCGAAGGCCGTGAGCTGCGGGAGCAGGTTGAAGTTCTGGAAGACGAAGCCGATGCGGCGGTTGCGGATGTCCGCGAGGCGGTCGATCGAGAGCCCGGCCACCTCCTCGCCCCGGAGCCGGTAGGAGCCGCCG
This sequence comes from Thermoanaerobaculaceae bacterium, assembly GCA_025456225.1. GTDB lineage: Bacteria > Acidobacteriota > Thermoanaerobaculia > Thermoanaerobaculales > Thermoanaerobaculaceae > JAAYVZ01. Next base: position 15,610 of record JALOLB010000039.1, on the reverse strand, counting down.
CTCGCCGTGTCGAGGCAGCCGATGATGTTCATGAGCGTGGACTTGCCCGATCCCGATGGGCCCACGATGGCGACCATCTCACCGGTCTTGATGGTGAGGTCGATGCCGCGCAGCGCCTCCACCTCGACGGGGCCGGTGTTGTACCGCTTCGTGATGCCGGCCAGCTCGATGACGTGCCCGTTGCCAGCCGTGGCGTGCTTGCCGTTCCTGCCGTTGCCGCCCAGTCCGAACATGGCTACCCCCTGCCGCCCTGTCGAAGGCCCTCGGTCACGGGTCGAGAGTCGAGAGTCGAGAGTCGAGAGGCCAGAGTCGAGAGGAGGAAGTCGAGAGGCGGAACTCGAAGGACGCCTGGTGCCCGCCTGGGGGCGGGGGGCTTCAACTCTCGACTCTCGACTCTCAACTCTCGAGTCATGACTCTGGGGCCTCCACTCTCGACTCTCGACTTTCGACTCTCGACTCCTGACTCTCGACTTCCCCTCACTCGTACCGCAACGCCACGGCCGGCTGGATCGTGACCGCGCGGCGGGCCGGGAAGTACCCGGCCAGCAGCCCGATGCAGCCCAGCAGGGCCACCGTGGTCAGGGCGATGGGGATGGAGATCGTCGGCTGCCCGAGGAACTCCATGGCCTCGCTCTGTGCCTTCTCCTGCACCGTGGCCAGTGCCTGCACCAGGGCCACGCCGACGCCGATCCCGGTCGCGCCGCCGGCGAACGTGAGGGCCAGCGACTCCAGCACGAGGGCGCCGGTGATGTAGATGCGCCGCGCCCCCAGGGCCATCTGCACGCCGATCTCGCGGGTGCGGTGCTGCACGGCGGCGAACATGATGTTGGCGACCCCGACGCCGCCGATGATGAGGGTCAGGGCGCCGATGATGCCGAGGAAGATCTCGATGCCGATCATCATGTTGTTGAAGACCTTCGCGTTCTCGATGGTGTCCCAGAAGCTGAGGGCGCGGGTGTCCTCCGGGTCGAACCGGTACTTGGCGCCCAGCGTCCGCATGAACGCCTTCTTCGCGGCGGGCGCCGCCGCCTCGCTCACCGGCTGGTAGACGAGGTTCGAGAGGTAGCGCCGGCCGAACATGGCCTCGAAGGTCGAGAGGGGGATCGTCGCCCGGTCGGCGTCGGGCCCGCCGTACATGCCCATCTGGCGCTTCTTCTGCATGACGCCGACGACCGTGAACGGCGAGTCGGCGACGAGCAGGGTCTGGCCCACCGGGTCCTGGCTGCCGAAGAGGTCCTTTGCGAGCTCGTCGCCGAGGAAGACGACGCGGCGCTTGAGGCGCTGGTCCACGTCGTTGATGTACCGACCTCCGACCTGCGGGTAGTTGGAGCGCAGCTCGCCGTACGCCGGGTGCACGCCGACCACGCGCTTGTTGAGGGCCGTCCGGCCGTTGACGAGCTGCACGTTCCAGTTGTGCATCTCGCCGGTGGCGGCGCCGATCTCCGGCACCGCCTTGAGCACCAGCTCGACGTCCTCCGGCAGCAGGCGGATCGGCCGCCCCGCCGGGAGGCCCGCGAAGGCCTTCTCGGTCTCGCCCATCCACAGGATGACGAGACGTTCGCCGAGGCCCTTGCGCCCCTTGTCCATGGAGCGCTTGAGCCCCTCGCCGAAGGACAGGAGCAGGATGATGGCGACGGTGCCCCAGGCGATGGCCGTCACGGTCAGGATCATGCGCTTGCGCTGGAGCTTGGCGGCGCTGCGGAACAGCCGGATGATGAGTCGGGTCGTGAGCATGGCTAGAGCCTCAGCGCTTCCACGGGGTTGAGGCGCGCGGCCGTGCGCGCCGGGAAGTAGCCGGCGAGGAAGCCGATGACCCCCAGGATCAGCATCGTGAGCGCGCCCACGAGCAGGGAGATGCGGGGCGTGCCGACGAACTCGTCGAGGCTGGCCGCCGAGGGCCATCTTGACGCCGATCTCCTTGGTGCGCTCCTCCACCACCACGTTCATGATGTTGGAGACGCCGATGCCGCCGACCACCAGCGTGAGCACGCCCATCACCCCGAGGAAGATGCGGAAGCCGAGCATGAAGGCGCGCATAAACTTCTCGTTCTCGGTGACGTCCCACATGCGCACGGCTTCCTTGTCGGTGGGGTCGAACCGGTGCATCCGCGCCAGGGTGGCGACGACCTTGTCCTTGGCGCTCTCCACGGTGGAGGCGTCCTTCACCTGGAACACGAAGTTGCCGTAGGCCTGCTGGCCGTACATGGCGCGGAACGTCGAGGCGGGGATGGACGCCCGGTCCTTGTCCCGGCCCTGGTACGAGGAGTCCTGCTCCTTGGCCTGCATGACGCCGACCACGAGGAAGGGGACGCCGCTGATCAGAACGTACTTGCCGACGGCCTCCTTGTCGCCGAAAAGGTCGTTCTTGAGCTCGTCGCCGAGGAAGACAATCCGCCGGCGCTCGTCCATGTCGAGGTCGTTGACGTACCGGCCACCCTCCTGGGGGATGAGGTTGCGCATCGCGGCGAACACCGGGCTGGCGCCGGTCAGCCCCGGCACCAGGACCTTGTGCCCGACCTTGAACTTCTTGTCGCCGTCCGAGTACTCGCCGGAGATGGCGGCGATCTCGGGCACATCCCGGCGGATGGCGGCGATCTCGTCGTCCTTGACGACGATGCGGCGGTTGCGGGGGAGGCCCTCCCACGGCTTGGAGGTCTGCGAGGGCCAGGCGATGACGATGTTCTCGCCGAGCCCGCGGATGTTCTTGATGAGCCGCACCTGCAGCCCCTCGCCGAACGCGCCCAGCAGCGTCACCGCGGTGGTGCCCCAGACCATGCCGAAGAGGGTCAGGGCGGACCGCAGCTTCTGCGCCTTCAGGTCGCGGAGGAACTGCCTGAGGAAGGCCTTGACGCCCATTGGCTCCTCCCTACCTCCGGCGCCGGCTCACATGATCTCCTTCGGCGGGCGCTGGATCACCTGATCGCCCTCCTGGAGCCCCTCGCGCACCTCGATCGAGAGGCCGTCCGAGAGGCCGACCTTGATCTCCCTCTTCTCCGGCTGTCCCTCGGGCTTGCCGGGCGGGATCTCGACGAACGCCTTCTCGCCCTCGAACGTCACGAGACGCTCGGGGAGGATCAGGGTGCCGGTCTTCTCCTGGATGATGACGTCGGCGTTGGCCGAGTAGCCGGCGCGCAGCGTGGTGCCGGCGGCGGCGGTGATGGCGGCCTCCACGTCGAAGAGCGTCGTGCCTTCCTTCTCGGTGGCCTTGGGGGCGATGCGGGTGAGGCGGCCCTCGACCCTGGCGTCGGGCAGGGCGCCGATCTTGATGCGGACCGGCATCCCGTCCTTGAGCTTGCCCACATCGATCTCGTCCACGGTGCCACGGAACAGGAGCGTCCCCATGTCGGCCATGGTGGCCAGGGGCGTGCCGGCCTGGTAGGAGGTGAGCGGCACCACCGGATCCCCGGGGTTGACGTGCCGCCGCAGCAGCGTGCCGCTGGCCGGGGCGCGGATCACCGAGTCCACGGAGTTCTTGAGGCGGCTGATCTTGCCTTCCTTGGTGAGGGCCAGCCTCTCGCGTGCCAGGTCGAGCTGGATGCTGGCCTCGTCGAAGGAGCGCTGGGTGGCGTCGAGCTGCTCCTTGGAGAGGATTCCCTCCTTCCAGAGGGAGGTGGAGCGCTCGAGGTCGGTCTTGATCTTGGCGTAGGTGACGTCGGCGAGGTCGACCTTGCGCTGCACCTCGTTGAGCTCGGTCGGTGTCGGATCCGGGCTGATGACGAAGAGGGGCTGGCCGACCTCGACCCGGTCGCCCACCTCGGCCAGGCACTCCTTGACGATGCCCGAGATCTGCGACTTCACCTGGATCTCCTGCTCCGGCACGATCTGGCCGGTCGCCAGGGCCTTGTCGGTGATGGTGCCGCGCTCGATCTTGACGAGGGTCCAGGCGCTGCCCTTGTCCTTGCCGTTCGACGTGGCGCGCACCGCGCCGTAACCCACCGTCGCCACCGCGACGGTGCCGATGATGACCTTCACCAGCGTCCTCATGCCGTCCCTCCCCGCCCGGGACACGCCACGACAAACGTCCCGGTCCTGCACTCCCTTCAACGCACCGACCGGGGCGGAGGTTCTGGGGAAGCCGGATCGCCCGGGATGCCGCCCGGGTGGTGGAGTGGGTGCGAGGTAGTGTCGCGTCGGGAGGCAGCCGCCCCGTGCTGCTCAGGCGCGGGCGAGGACCTCCCACACGGCACCCGCTTCCCTGGCGAACAGAGCGTGCCCGCGCTGGCGCAGGGCGTCCACGAGAGGCGCCGGGTAGAACGGCACCCGCAGGCCGAGAACGGTGCCCGGATCCGCCTCGGCCAGGCGTGCCCCGAGCACCCCGACCGGGCTGCCGGACGCAGCCAGGATGGCTTGCGCATCAAGCCACTCGGCGGGCTGGACGCCGCGGGCCCACTCGGGCTCGGGGTCGCGGCCGGCAGGTGCCTCGTGCCCCGGCGGGGGCTCCACGACCTGCTCCCCCAGGGCGCGGCGCAGCGCCCGTACGAGGTCGGGAGCGGGGACGTTGCCAATGCGGGCCGCCTGCGAGAGGGTGGCGATGCGGGCGACCGTCCGGCGCAGGATGGGGTTCTGGAGCCGCTTGAACTCGGGGGAGAGCCCCACGAGCACCTCTTCCAGCTCGGGGTGGGCGTCGAGAAGCGGTCCGACCTTGGTGTCACCGTTGATCTGCATGGTCATGCTCCTGACTCCTCGGCGAGGAGGCGGCGCTGGCCCTCGAGCCGGCGGATCGCCGTCACGTCCTGGGTCATCTCGAGGCAGCCGAGATAGGCTCCGCTCTCGTCCCGGACGGCGAAGTAGCGGATGTGCACGAAGCGGGGGCCGAGGGAGATCCAGAACTCGGCCAGGTCGCGGGTTCCGGCGCGCATCTCCCGGACGATGCGCTCCACGATGTGCAGCGAGGACGGCGGGTGACAGTCCTGCACGCGGCGGCCGATGATGGCGCGGTTGCGGGCGAAGACGCGGTCGCTCCCCTCGGAGAAGTAGGCCACGCGGTCGTCGGCATCCACGAAGGTGACGTCGAGCGGCAGCGTGTTGAGGACGGCGACGAGCTGCGGCACGGTGAAGTGCCCGGACGGCAGCCGCACCGCGTCGCCGGCCAGGACCTCTGCCACGTGCTCCGGCTCGGCCGCGGCGGGAGGTTTCCAGCCCTCGCCCGGCTCGACGATCCCCGGGCCGAGGTCGCCCCACTGCTGCTGCACCTGCCCCCACTCGGTGTCCGAGAGGTGCTCCAGCGCCATTGGCCAGAGGACCCTGTCCTCCTTTTCGACCATCCCGGCCACCGCCTCGAGCATGGGCTCCATGACCACCTGCCGGATGAGCGCCAGGTCCTCGCCCGGCGTCCCGGCGGCCGCCGCCGCGGCCTCGCGGGCGGCCTTGAGCATCTCCCGCACGCCATCGTCGACGCCCCACATCACCTTCGGGGGGGCGGTGATGCCGGCCTTCTCGAGGAACGGGAACACCAGGAACTCCTTGCGCTTGTAGTGACCGTCCAGGAGCTCCAGCCGGGCCTGCAGCGCCTGCCAGGCAGCCGCCTGCTCGGCGGTCGGGGTGTCAGCTCCGGCGGCCGGCAGCCCGGCGAGCAGTGTCCGGTACGCCGCCACCAGGTCGAGGATCTCCCGGTTCTCGGCGCGGAAGGTGTGGACCGGGTGACCGGGCTGCGCGTCGGCGGGCGGGCGCTGCTCGAGGGTGTCCCGGAAGACGGCGACGTGCAGCTCGCACATGCGCTTGATCTCGTCCCCCGGCATCCCCTCGGCCATCAGCTCGGACTCGAGCGCCGAGATCTCGGTCGCCCCGACGTGGTCGAGGACGGCGCGGAAGCGCGTCTTGAGGGCGTCCGGCGACGCCCCGTCGTGCAGCTCGTGAATCATCTGCTTGAGCGCCTCCAGGCGGTGGCGGCGGTTGTCGATCAGCTCGCTCATCGGGACCTCCCGGTGAGAGGTCGTCTCACCTTGGAGCCAGTATCCGCCTGCTGGAGGGGGTTGGCCTTGACGGAAGTCAACCCCCGCCCGCCCCAGAGTCCTTCCCCGCTCGGTCGAAGGTCGAAGGCCGAAGGTCGAAGGACCCGCCCGCCCGGTCGGGAGTTGAGAGTCGAGAGTCGAAAGGCCCGCCCGGTCGAAGGTCGAAAGTCGAAGGACCCGCCTGCCCGGTCGGGAGTTGAGAGTCGAGAGGGTCCGCCGCCCGGGGCGCCCACCCGGCCCAGGGGGTGTGGAAGGCTCTGGTCGTCGGCCGCAGGATGGCGGGGTGGGGGAGCGCCCGGTATTCTCGCTGCATGAGCGGTGTGCGAGGGGGAGACGAGGGGAGCGCGGTGCATGTGGTGCTCGTGCATCCGGAGATCGCCTGGAACACGGGGAATGTCGGGCGGACGTGCGTGGCCACCGGGGCGCAGCTTCACCTCGTCCGGCCGATCGGGTTCTCCCTGGACGAGGCGAGCGTGCGGCGGTCGGGCCTGGATTACTGGGAGCACGTGAACCCCGTGCTCTGGCCGGCCTGGGAGGTCCTGGAGCCGAGACTGGGCGAGCTCGGGGAGCCGTTCTTCTTCTCTGCCGAGGCCGATCGCGTGCTCTGGGATGTGGTGCTCCCGGACAGGGTCGCCCTCGTCTTCGGTCGGGAGAGCGTCGGCCTTCCCGATAACGTGCGCCGGCGGTACCGGGACCGCCTGGTCCGCGTCCCCATGGCCGTCGGCCCCGTTCGCTCCCTGAACCTCTCCACATCTGTCGCCGTCGCCCTCTTCGAGGTCCTCCGCCAGCACCGTCCCTGACCTGCGCCCTGTCCCTTCTTGACGTTGGGTGGGAGACAACCTTCGACTCTCAACTCTCAACTCTCAACCGGGCGGGGGGAGGACTCTCGACCGGGCGGGTGGACGGGATGCGGCGGGAGGTGGCCGTGTTGTGTGGGGCGGGTGGGGGAAAACTCTCGACTCTCAACTCTCGACCGGGCGGGGGAGGACTCTCGACCGGCAGGGGTGGGTGGTGACGGGCCTTGTGAAACTCGTCACCATGGTCAAAGTCAGAGAAACGTGGGAGAATCCGCGCACCCATGAGGGCCTCCCGGGGCCCGCCCAGATGACAAGCGGCTCGGGGTAAGGAGGGCGGATGGGCGCACAGGACAAGATCAAGCAACTGCACAAGCTCCGCACGGAGTCCCAGCTCGGTGGCGGGCAGGAGCGCATCGATGCGCAGCACGCCAAGGGCAAGATGACGGCGCGGGAGCGTCTCGAGGCGCTGCTCGACCCTGGATCGTTCCGGGAGATCGACGCCTTCGTGGTGCATCGCACCACCGACTTCGGGATGGACGCCAAGAAGTACCTCGCCGACAGCGTGGTCACCGGCTGGGGCACGATCGACGGCCGGACGGTCTACGCGTTCTCCCAGGATTTCACGGTGTTCGGCGGCTCGCTCGGCGAGGTCCACTCCGAGAAGATCTGCAAGGTCATGGAGCTGGCCACCAAGAACGGCGCGCCGCTGATCGGCCTCAACGACTCGGGCGGCGCTCGCATCCAGGAAGGCGTGGTCTCGCTCGGCGCCTACGCCGACATCTTCCTGCGCAACACCCTGGCCTCGGGCGTGGTGCCGCAGATCTCGGCGATCATGGGCCCCTGTGCCGGCGGCGCGGTCTACTCGCCGGCCCTCACCGACTTCGTGATCATGGTGCGCAAGTCGAGCCACATGTTCATCACCGGCCCGGACGTCGTGAAGGCCGTGACGCGCCAGGAGGTCTCGTTCGACGAGCTGGGCGGCGCCGACGTGCACGCCAAGAAGTCGGGGGTCTGCCACCTGGTGGCTGCCGACGAGGCCGAGTCGCTGCAGATGATCCGGCAGCTCGTGGGGTTCCTGCCCTCCAACAACATGGAGGACCCGCCGCTCCAGGACACCGGCGACGACCCCAACCGCATGGAGGAGAAGCTCAACTCGATCGTCCCCGACGACCCCGGTAAGCCCTACGACATCACCGAGGCGATCCGCCTGATCGTCGACAACGGCGAGTTCTTCGAGATCCAGGACTCCTACGCCGGCAACATCGTCATCGGCTTCGCCCGCCTCGGCGGACGCACGGTCGGGATCGTCGCCAACCAGCCGCTCATCCTGGCCGGGGTGCTGGACATCAAGGCCTCGATCAAGGGGGCGCGTTTCGTGCGCTTCTGCGACGCCTTCAACATCCCGATCGTGACCTTCGAGGACGTGCCGGGCTTCATGCCGGGTCTCGACCAGGAGCACGGCGGCATCATCACCCACGGTGCCAAGCTGCTGTTTGCCTACTGCGAGGCGACGGTGCCCAAGCTCACGGTGATCACCCGCAAGGCCTACGGCGGCGCCTACTGCGTGATGTCCTCCAAGCACATCCGCGGCGACTTCAACGTCGCGTGGCCGACCGCGGAGATCGCCGTCATGGGTCCCGACGGCGCGGTCAACATCATCTTCCGCAAGGAGATCCAGGAAGCAAAGGACCCCGCCGCGAAGCGCGCCGAGCTGATCAAGGCCTACAGCGAGAAGTTCGCCAACCCGTACGCGGCGGCCGGGCGCGGGTACCTCGACGACGTCATCGAGCCGAAGCAGACGCGGCCGCGGCTCATCGAGGCGCTGCGCACCCTGCAGACCAAGCGGGACTCGAACCCGCCCTCGAAGCACAACACGATGCCGCTGTAGGCGGGAGGAGGATGCCATGGCCAACAAGATGAGCGTTGACGAGCTGGCGGCGGTCCTCACCGCCCCCTACACGCACCTCGAGCTGGGGCAGGTCAACGACCACGCCGCGTACGTCATGCACTTCAAGGACGAGTACCCGTTCCACCGCCACACCAAGGACGAGCTGTACCTGGTGCTGGACGGCGAGATCACCATCCGCTTCCGCAACATGCCGGCGATCACCCTGAAGAAGAACGAGAGCACCGTGGTGCGTGCCTACACCACGCACTCTCCGTCGTCGCCGGCCGGGGCACTGGTGCTGATGATCAAGCCCAAGGAGATGTTCGGCTCGCGGGGCGAGCAGGAGTGACGATGAGCGCCAAGCCTGTACAGATCTGCGAGACGTTGCTGCGTGACGCCCACCAGTCGCTGCTCGCCACCCGCATGCGCACCGAGGACATGCTGCCGGTCGCGGAGGCCCTCGACAAGGTGGGGTACTGGTCGGTGGAGGTGTGGGGCGGCGCCACCTTCGACTCCGCCATGCGCTTCCTCAACGAGGATCCCTGGGAGCGGCTGCGCACCCTGCGCCGCGCCATGCCCCGCACGCGATTCCAGATGCTGCTGCGCGGCCAGAACCTGGTCGGGTACAAGCACTACCCCGACGACATCGCCGAGCGCTTCATCGTCCTGGCGCGCAAGAACGGGATCGATGTCTTCCGCATCTTCGACGCCCTCAACGACACGCGCAACATGTCCTACGCCATGAAGATCGCCAAGCGCGAGGGCGGGCACGTGCAGGCGTCGATCTCGTACACCATCTCACCGGTGCACGACATCCCGGGGTTCGTCCGGCTCGGCCAGGAGCTCGCCGACCTGGGCGCCGACTCCATCGCCATCAAGGACATGGCCGGGCTGCTCACGCCGTACGCCGCCTTCGACCTGGTCTCGGCGCTCAAGAAGGACGTCGGGCTGCCGGTGCAGCTCCACACCCACTACACCTCCGGCATGGGCACGGCGACGCTCCTCAAGGCCATCGAGGCCGGAGTGGACACGGTGGACACGGCGATCTCGTCGATGGCGATGTCCACCTCCCAGCCGCCCACCGAGACGCTGGTGGCGATCCTCAAGGGGACCGAGCGCGACACCGGCCTCGACCTTGGGGTGCTGGCCGGGATCGCCCGCAAGGAGGGCGAGATCCGCAAGCGCTACGCGTCGTTCGAGGCCGGCGTGGCGGCGGTGGACGTGAACGTGCTGCAGTTCCAGGTGCCGGGCGGCATGCTCTCGAACCTCGTCAGCCAGCTCCGCCAGCAGGGCGCCGCCGACCGCTACTACGACGTGCTCGACGAGATCCCGCGCGTGCGCAAGGACATGGGCTACCCGCCCCTGGTCACGCCCTCGAGCCAGATCGTCGGCACCCAGGCGACCCTCAACGTCATCCTGGGCGAGCGCTACAAGGTGGTGCCCGAGGAGGTCAAGCAGTACGTGCGTGGCTACTACGGCCGCTCGCCCGCGCCCATCGACCCCGAGCTGCAGCGCAAGGCGATCGGTGACGAGGAGCCCATCACCTGCCGCCCCGCGGACATGCTGTGCCCGGGGCTCGAGGATGCCCGGCGCGAGATCGGCAGCCTGGCGCGTTCGGAGGAGGACGTTCTCTCCTATGCCCTGTTCCCCCAGGTGGCGCGGCCGTTCCTGGAGCGCCGAGCCAAGGGCCTGGGCGGCAAGGAGGAGATCGCGGCCGCCATCGCCATGGCGCTGCTCCAGCAGCAGGAGGCGAAGGCCAGGCGCAAGGCCGCAACGCCGGCCGGCCCCGGATTCTCACCCTGGACGATCTCCGGCCGGTCGGCCGGCGGCATGAGGTGGGTGCGATGAGGAACAAGTTCAAGCTCGTGCTGGAAGGGGCGCCCTACGAGATCGAGCAGCGCGGCGATCTCATCATCGTCAACGGCTGCGAGATGCCGGTGGCGCTCGCGGGCACCCAGATCCAGGTGGGCGGCAGCCCACACACCGTGGAGCTGTCCGGTGCAACGGCCAAGGTGGACGGCGTCGCCTACAGCTTCCAGGCGGAAGGGCTCGAGGAGCCCAAGCCCAAGTCCACCCGCAAGGCAGCCTCGGCGGCTGCAGCCGAGGAGGCCGGCGCCATCACCGCCGTCATGCCGGGCCTCATCATGAAGATCCTCAAGCACGAGGGCGACCGCGTGCAGCCCGGGGACGTCGTGGTGGTGCTCGAGGCCATGAAGATGCAGAACGAGCTGCACGCCAAGCAGGCCGGCGTGGTGAAGCAGGTCCTCGTCAAGGAAGGCGACAGCGTCGAGATGCGCCAGGTGCTGGCTGTCATCGAGTAGCTGGTGGAGGTCGGCGCACGTCGGCCCACCCGACGAGAAGGGCCGGGACCTCCTCCGGTCACAACAGTCCCGCCCCGCAAGCCGTATCATCTGCTGGTGAGATGACTGCGGTGCAGACAAGCTGGACACTCCCACGGCCACGTCGTGCGGCCATGCTGTTGGCAGCGGCCGTGGTCGCGCTGACGACCCTGGCCTGCGGCCGATCGGCAGCCCGGCCGGGTCCGTCGTCACAGCGCGGCTCCGAGCTGGCAGTGCGGCGGGGCGACCTCGTCACCACGGTCCTGCTCACCGGCGAGGCGAGGGCGGCGCGGCGCGACCAACTGACGGTGCCCCGCACCGCGGCACGCGCCGTGCAGATCCGTTGGATGGCCCCGGATGGGAGCCTGGTGCGGGCCGGCGACAAGGTCATCGAGCTCGACAACTCGGCCATCGTCTCCACCATCGAGGACCTCCGGGCGAGCGTGGACGGCCGGCGCAACGAGGTCGAACGCCAGAAGGCGGCCAACCTGGCGGTCCTGGCCGAGCGCCGTTTCGAGGTGGAAAGGCAGGGGGTGGAGCTCGAGAAGGCCCGCATCTGGGCCGACCTCCCGGCCGAGGTGCTCCCCCACCGCGAGCTGCGCGAGAGGCAACTGGCCCTCGACCGCGCCCGGGTGGCCCTGGCGCGCGCCGAGGACGAGCTGGAGGCCACGGAGCAGGGGTGCACGGCGGATCTGGAGGTTGCCCAGATCGAGCTCGGGAAGGTCGAGCGGGAGCTGCGGGCCGCCGAGGAGTCGCTGGACCTGCTCACCCTCAGGGCGTCGCGGTCGGGGCCGTTCCTGGTCACGGGGCCGCGCTGGCGGGGGCGCCACCTGGGCGTCGGCGACACGGTGTGGCCCGGCTGGCCGGTCGCCGAGATCGCCGACACCAGCGAGATGCAGGTCGAGGCGTGGCTGCTGGACGCTGACGACGGCCGGGTGCGCGAGGGCGCGCTGGCGTCGTGCGTGTGCGACACCTATCCGGAGGAGCCACGTCAGGGAAGGGTTCTCACGGTCGCACCCGCTGCGCGGGAGCTCGGCGAGCACGGGGCGCGCCGCGCCTTCCAGGTCATCGTCGCCCTCGACGGTGAGGCCGGGAAGCGTGTCACACCCGGCATGTCGGTCCGAGTCGAGATCGAGAGCGGCCGGTATCCAGGAGCCCTGCTGGTGCCCCGGGTCGCCCTGGACCTGACCGCCACACCGCCGCAGGCCGCCCTGGACGGGGGTGGCACGCGACCGGTCACGATCGGCGCCTGCGGGCCGCAGGCGTGCGTCGTCGAGGCCGGGCTCGCGGAGGGCGAGCGGCTCCGGCCGTCGCTGGGGAGCGGCGCGTGAGGCGGCGGTGGCTGATCGCCGGTGCGGTGGGCGCCGTCGCCGTTTCGGTGGCGGCGTTGACCCTGGCTCGGGGCTCCGGCCAGCATGGCGACTGGGTGCGGGCCGAGAAGGGCGACCTCATCCTCACGGTGCCCATCACGGGCGTCCTGGCGGCGGTGAGATCCATCCAGATCGGCCCTCCCGTGGTGTGGGGTCAGTGGGAGTTCAAGATCGCCGCGATGGCGCCCGAGGGGGCCGACGTGAAGGCGGGGGACATGGTGCTGGAGCTCGACGCGAGCGAGCGGCGGCGGGAGCTGGAGCGACGGCGGGCGGATCGGGACGCGGCCCGGGAGCAGCTCGAGAAGCGGCGGCAGGAGCTCTCCTTGCAGGACCACGACGACGCCCTCAAGCTCGCCGAGGCCGAGGCGCGCCTCCGGACCGCCACGCTCAAGGCCGGGCGCCCCGACGACCTCGTGCCGGCCAAGGAGCTGCAGCAGGTCCTGCTCGACCTGGGGATCGCCCGCAAGGAGGTGGAGTTCCTCCACCGGCAGGTCGAGGCCCGGCGTCGGGCGGGGAGCTCCGAGCTGGCCTCCCTCAAGGATGCCCTCGACCGGGCCGAGATGCGGGTCCAGCGGATCGAGGAGGCGATCGGCCGCATGCGGGTGACCGCCCCCCAGGCGGGCACGGTGATCTACCTCACGGACTGGAACGAGCAGAAGCGCAAGGTCGGCGACACCTGCTGGTACGCGGACCGGGTGCTGGAGCTGCCCGACCTCGACGCGATGCTGGCGCGCTGCGAGGCCGACGAGGAGGACGCCGCCAAGCTCGAGCCCGGCCAGCCGGTGGTGCTCCGCCTGGATGCGCACGGCGACATCGAGTACCGGGCGCGCATCCGCACCGTGCAGTCGGCCCTGCAGCCGAAGCGGACCCAGCCCCAGCTCAAGGTGGTGCGTCTGGAGCTGGAGCTCGAGACGACCGACCGGGTCCGCATGCGACCGGGCATGCGGGTGAGAGGGGACGTGGAGGTCGGCCGCCGTCGCGACGTCGTGAGCATCCCCCTGGACGCCGTGACCGTCGGGGCCGAGGGCCCGGTGGTGGTGCGCAAGGGCTGGATGCGGACCGAGCGCCTGGCGGTGCGCCTGGGGGCGCGCAACGCGACCCGCATCGAGGTGCTGGCAGGGCTCGCGGACGGGGACCGGGTGCTCCTCGGTGCTGGAGCCGCGCCATGAGGCGGCGGCTGGTTGGTGCGGGCGTCGCCGTGGTGGCGACCGCCGCGGCCCTGCTGGCCGGCAGTCGCATGCTGGGCCAGAAAGACGTCCCGGTCCTGACGGTGCGGCCGCAGCGCTTTCACCGCGCTGTCGCGGCGGACGGGGTGCTGCGCGCCGTGCGCTCGACCCCCATCACCTGCCCGGCGGAGCTCCGGCAGTCCCTCAAGATCGCCTGGCTGCTGCCGGATGGCACGCCGGTCAAGGCCGGAGACGTGGTCGTGCGCCTCGACTCCACCGACGCCGAGAAGGCGCTCAAGGAGAGCGAGGCCACGGTGGCACAGGTGGACCAGCGGCTGGCCAAGTCAGCCGCGCAGGCCCAGGCCACCGGGCGTGCCCTCGAGCGGGAGGCGGGCCTGGCGGCCCGGGAGCTCGAGAATGCGCGCTCGTTCCAGACCACCGACGAGGAGATCTACTCCCGATTCGAGATCGCCACGTCGGCCATCGACACGGAGCTGGCGGCGAAGCGCAAGGAGCACGCGGACGCCGTGCTCGGCGCCCGTCCCGGGGTTGCCGCCTCCGAGCTGGACCTGCTGCGCATCGAGCGCCGCCGGGCGGAGATCGAGCGCCAGCGTGCCACCCAGACGCTCGGACAGCTCGAGATGCGCGCCCCGCACGATGGCCTCCTCCTTCTCTCGCGGGGCTTCCGCGACTCGCTCCCGCAGGTCGGCGACATGGTGTGGCCGAACGACAAGGTGGCCGAGATCCCGGACCTCGGGTCCATGGAGGCCGAGGTCTGGGTGCTGGAGGTGGATGCCGGGGGCCTGACGGTGGGCCAGGCCGCCACGGTGCTCGTCGAGGGGCGCCCGGATGCGAAGGTGGAGGCCCACGTGCGCCACGTGGACGCCCTGGCGCAACCTCGCCAGCAGGGGTCGCAGGTGCAGTACTTCGGGGCGGTGCTGACGATCGGGCGCACCGATCCGACCTTCATGAAGCCGGGTATGCGGGTCGGCGCCCACATCGTCGTCGCCGACCGGGCCGAGGCGCTGGTGGTGCCGCGGCAGGCCGTCTTCGAGCGGGAGGGCAGGCGGGTCGTGTTCCGCACGCGGCGGTGGGGTGGGTTCGAGCCGGCCGAGGTCGAGATGGAGGCGGTCGCGCCGGAGCGCGTCATCATCACCCGCGGCCTGGTTGCCGGAGACGTGATCGCTGCAGTGGACCCGGAGCAGGCCGCGGTCCGGGCCACGCCTCCTGTCACCCCCGGACCGGTGCTGGGGGGTGCCGAGTGACCTGGCGCGAGGCGCTGCAGCAGGCCCGCCGGAACCTCGAGGGCCACCGTCTGCGGTCGGTCCTCTCGATGCTGGGGATGGTCTTCGGCGTGGGCGCCGTGATCGCCATGCTGTCGATCGGGGCCGGGGCCGAGCGGCAGGCGATGGCGATGATCGACCGCCTGGGCGTCCGCAACGTCCTGGTGCGATCGAAGGAACCGAAGGACGAGGAGCTCACCGAGATCCGCAAGCGGTGTCCCGGCGTGGCCCTGCGCGACGCCGAGGCCATCGCCGAGACGGTTCCCGGGGTCGAGATCGTCGTGCCGCGGGTGGCGGTCGAGCCGTACAAGGTGCTGGCGGCCGACGGCACGAGCAAGGCCAGGGTCTGGGGGGTGTCCCACCGCCAGGCGGCGCTGCAGCAGGTGGAGCTGGCCGAGGGGCGGTTCCTGGATGCGCGGGACGAGCGCGAGCTCTCCCAGGTCTGCGTGCTCGGTGCCGCGGTGCGGCGCGACCTCTTCGGGTCGGCCCCGGCGATCGGAGGGCGCGTCAAGGTCAACGATCTCTGGCTCGAGGTGGTGGGGGTGCTGGCCGGCGAGGTGCGGGGTGGCGTCACCTTCCAGGGCGTGGCGCTGGGCGATCCGGCCAACGAGATCCTTGCCCCCGTGACGACCGTGCAGCGCAAGCTGGAGCGGGAGCCCAACCGCTCGCCTCTGGACGAGATCGTGGTGGGCCTCAGGCCGGGCGCGCCGCCCGGCCTGGCGGCGGCGTCCATGCGGACGCTGCTGGACCGCCTGCACGCGGGGGCTCCCGACTGGGAGCTGGTGGTGCCCGAGGCGCTGCTCGAGCAGAGCCGCC
>JALOLB010000223.1 GCA_025456225.1 Thermoanaerobaculaceae bacterium | reverse complement strand
CTCCACCACTCCTGGAAGATCTCCCTCGCCCCGCAGCAGGGCAACCACGGCATTCGTATCGAGCAGGAAGCGCTTACCACTCATTGCGGAGTTGCCGCTGCGCCGCCACTGCATCGCCTGACCACTTGAGCCTGCCTACTAGATCGGCAAAGCGAAAAACCCGCCGCACACCCCTGCGCCTTCGAGGCTTGACGAGCGCTTCGTACTCCTCGATGGGCACAGTCACAGCTACCTTCCGGCCTCGCTCGTCGACGACATACTGGGGTCGGGCGTGGGCTGCCATTGCATGTCACTCCGTGCTCAGCATATACCCCGGCGACAAGACCTCCACCGGGTTCTTGGGCATAAACCCGGAGCCAGATTCGAGCACCCGTCGCGGCAGGACTGCCGCTCCAACAAGAGCACCCCCACCCTGCACGGCCGATGACCATCGGCCGCTACGCCACTACCCTGGCCACGTTCAAGGGGCCGGTGGTCACCGGCCGTCCTGGGTTGGTGGGGTGTCGTCGCATTCCCCCACCCACCCCGGCCGATGGCCATCGGCCGCTACACCCCCACCCACCCTGGCGCGGCCCGGAGGTCCGCGCCCACCTGGGTTCCGCCGATGGCCATCGGCCGCTCGACCTACGCCTGAACGGCCCTGGATCTGGGGTCACGATAGATGCCGCGGGTGTCGACGATGAGCTGGGCGTGCTCCTCGACCTGGCGGTAGTCGACGGCGGTGTGGTCGGTGACGATCAGGACGGCGTCGGCCTGCCGCAAGGTGTCCGGTGTCAGCGGCTGCGACTGCATGGGCGGCAGGTGCGGCCACGTCCGCATCCTCGGTGCGTTCGGAATGTGCGGGTCGTGGTAGCTGACCTCGGCGCCGAGCTTGAGCAGGAGCTCGATGATCTCGAACGCCGGGCTCTCGCGGGGGTCGTCGATGTCCTTCTTGTAGGCGATGCCGAGGACCAGGACCTTGCTGCCCTTGAGCGACTTGCCGCGGTCGTTGAGGGCGAGCAGGAGCTTCTGGACCACGTAATGCGGCATCTGCACGTTGATGTCGCCGGCCAGCTCGATGAACTTAGGGGCCTCGCCGTACTCGCGGGCCTTCCATGCTAAGTAGAAGGGGTCCAATGGGATGCAGTGGCCACCCCATCCCGGGCCGGGGTTGAAGCGCATGAAGCCGAAGGGCTTGGACTCGGCGGCGTCGAGGACCTCCCAGACGTCGATGCCCATGCGGTCGTAGATCATCTTCAGCTCGTTGACGAGGGCGATGTTGACGGCGCGGAAGATGTTTTCGGTGAGCTTGCTGGCCTCGGCGACGCGGGCGCTCGAGACGCGGACGGTCTTGGCGATGATGAGGTCGTAGAGGGCTTGGGCGAGGTCACCCGCGGCCTCGTCGACGCCGCCCACCACCTTGGGGGTCGTCGTGGTGGTGAAGTCCTTGCGGCCCGGGTCCTCGCGCTCGGGGGAGAAGGCGAGGAAGAAGTCGGTGCCGGAGCGCAGGCCGGTCTCCTCGAGAATGCCCCTGAGCAGCTCGTCGGTGGTGCCGGGGTACGTGGTGGACTCGAGGATGACGAGCTGGCCGGGGCGCAGGCGGACCTTGATCTGGCGCGCCGACTTCTCGACGTAGGACATGTCGGGCTCGCGCTGGGGTGTGAGCGGGGTCGGGACGCAGATGAGGATGGCGTCCGGCTCGTTCAGGCGGAGGAAATCGGTCGTCGCCTCGAAGCGCCCGGAGTTCGCCATGGCGGCCACGCGGTCGGAGCCGAGGTGCTTGATGTAGCTCTCGCCTCGCGCCAGCTTCGCGGGCTTGTCGGCGTCCACGTCGAAGCCGAGGACACGGATCCCCTTCTCGACGAACGCCATGGCGAGTGGGAGGCCGACGTACCCGAGGCCGATGATGCCGACGGTCACGGAGTGATCGTGGATCTTGTTGAGGAGCGGGAGCTTGTGGTCTTCTGGATTCACGCGGTTGATTCCTTCTTTGGGGAGTGGTCCTCGTGGGCTGTAGCCGATCAGGTGAGGCTCATGCAAAACTCGACTGCTCAAGGGCTACCGCTCTGGTCCCCTCGCCCCGCGGAGCGGGGAGAGGGACGGAGCGCCGAGGGTATTGCAAGAGGCTCAAGTGATCAGGGGATAACCTTGCAGTCGGGGGCGCCTACCCCCGGCGGCCGATGACCATCGGCCGCTACGTCCACCCACCCTGGCGCGGCCCGGAGGTCCGCGCCCACCTCATTGCCGATGGGCCTCGGCTGCTACGCAAGCTTGGCGGGGAGGCTGCATGCCCTTGGTGCCGGTGGCTCACCTAGTCAGTGGCCCGCATTTCGATCCGCTGGATCCGGAGCGTCAAGTCTGCTACGACTGTCTCAAGGGCGGCAAACCGCCTTTCGACTTCGACGTGCGAGAGGCGGAAGACCGCACGGGTGTCCTCCGACTCACGGTGAATCTGCTCTCCGAGCTCTCCAGAAACCCGATCAAGGCGATCATTCAATGTGGTCACACCCTCTGCCACCAGGCGAACCTGGTCGCCGAGCTGTCCCGCGACGACGCCGAAGTAGCGCTTGAGATCGCTGAGGTCCTCGGATGTCATCTCTTGGGCTCCGTCTGACGATGATAGCGCCATCGTGCCGACAATGGCACCCTGGCGCGGCCCGGAGGTCTGCGCCCACCTCACTGCGGCCGATGACCATCGGCCGCTACGTCCACTCACCCTGGCGCGGCGTGGAGTCCGGGCTCACTCACTGCGGCCGATGACCATCGGCTGCTACGCCACTATCCGGGTGTCGCGGCAGGAATGCCGCTCCTACAAGCGCGTCTCCACCTATACCGGGCCGCTACGCGTGGAGGAGGGCGAGGTCGGCGTCGACCATGAGGTCGACGAGCTCCGAGAAGGTGACGCGGGGGACCCAACCGAGCTGCTCGCGGGCCTTCGTGGCGTCGCCGAGGAGCAGCTCGACCTCGGCGGGACGGAGGTACCGCGGGTCCACCTCGACGAGCACCCGGCCGTCGGGACCGATCCCCTTCTCGGCTGGGCCCTCACCTTCCCAGCGCAGCGGCAGGCCGGCCCTGGTGAAGGCGCGCTCGCAGAGCTCCCGGACGGAGTGGGTCTCGCCCGTGGCGATCACGTAGTCGTCCGGTTGCCCGGCCTGCAGCATGAGCCACATGGCCTCGACGTAGTCGCCGGCGAAGCCCCAGTCGCGGCGGGCATCCAGGTTGCCGAGGTAGAGACGCGGCTGCAGCCCTGCGGCGATGCGTGCGACGGCCATGGTGACCTTCCGGGTCACGAACGTCTCACCGCGCCGCGGCGACTCGTGGTTGAAGAGGATGCCGTTCACGGCGAACATCCCGTAGGACTCGCGGTAGTTCCGGGTGATGTAAAAGGCGTAGGCCTTGGCAGCGCCGTAGGGGCTGCGCGGGTAGAAGGGCGTGGTCTCGCGCTGCGGGACCTCCTGGGCCTTCCCGAACAGCTCCGAGGACGACGCCTGGTAGAAGCGGGTGCGCTCCAGGCCCAGCTCCCGCATCGCCTCGAGGACCCGCACGGCGCCGAGCGCCGTCACCTCGCTCGTGTACTCGGGGATGTCGAACGACACCTTGACGTGGGACTGCGCACCCAGGTTGTAGATCTCGTCCGGCCGCACGACCTTGAGGATCTTGTTGATGGAGGACGCGTCGTTGAGGTCGCCGTGGACCAGCCGCAGCCGCACGTCATCCTCGTGCGGGTCCTGGTAGAGGTGGTCGATGCGCGAGGTGTTGATCGTCGACGACCGGCGCACCATCCCCCAGACGTCGTACCCCTTGCCGAGCAGCAGCTCGGCCAGGTACGAGCCGTCCTGACCGGTGATCCCGGTGATGAGGGCGCGCCGGCCAGTGCGCTCGGGCCAGGGGTGCATCAGGCCACCACCCCGTTCTCGCGTCGAAGCTCGCCGAGGTGCTCGCAGAACCAGCGGTAGGTGTCCGCGACACCGTCTCGCAGCCCGACCTTGTGGCACCACCCCATGGCGTGCAGGCGGCTCACGTCGAGCAGCTTGCGAGGCGCGCCGTCGGGCTTGCCGGGATCGAGCACGATCTCGGCGCCGGGGTGGACGATGTCGCGCACCAGGGCCGCCAGCTCCCCGATCGTCTGGTCCTGGCCCGTGCCGACGTTGACGTGCAGCTCGGCGTCGTAGCCCCGCATGAGGAACAGGCAGGCGTCCGCGAGGTCGTCCACGTGGAGGAACTCGCGCCGGGGAGTGCCGGTGCCCCAGACCGTGACCTGGTCGACACCGTTCACCCTGGCCTCGTGGAAGCGCCGCATCAGCGCCGCAATGACGTGAGACGACCGGGGGTCGAAGTTGTCCCCCGGGCCGTAGAGGTTGGTCGGCATGGCGGAAATGAAGTGGCACCCGTACTGGCGGCGGTAGGCCTGACAGAGCTTGATGCCGGCGATCTTGGCGACGGCGTAGGGCTCGTTGGTCGGCTCGAGCGGACCGGTGAGCAGGTACTCCTCCCGGATGGGCTGCGGGCACTCGCGCGGGTAGATGCACGAGCTGCCGAGGTAGAGGAGCTTCGCCACTCCGTAGAGGTGTGCGGCGTGCACGACGGTGGCGTGGATGAGCATGTTGTCGTAGATGAACTCGGCCGGCCTCGTGCTGTTGGCCCAGATGCCACCCACGGTCCCGGCGACCAGGAAGACGTACTCGGGGCGGTTGGCCTTGAACCAGTAGTTGACTGCCGCCTGGTCGCGGAGGTCGAGCTGCTCGCGGGTGGCGGTGAGGATTGTGGTGAATCGCTCGGACCTCAGGCGGCGAACGATCGCCGAGCCGACGAGCCCGGCGTGACCGGCCACGAACACTCGCGAATCAGGTTGGATCTGGGCCATTCGTTCTCGGGTCGAGTCTTTGCTTCGGGAGAAGCCAATTGCAGGAGTGCTGCTGGCCCCTCACCCTAACCCTCTCCCCGCTTCGCGGGGCGAGGGGACCGGGCCGCCTCCCGGTGAGCTTCCGTCTTGCTCCCTCGCCCCCCGCAGGGGGGAGAGGGCGGGGTGAGGGGGCCGTCTTGATTCCCCACCCCTGGTCGAAGCTCTCATTGGGCCTTCCGGTCGCCGTTGAGAGCGTCCCAGATCACCTGCAAGACTCCCTCCTGGTTCTGGAGAAGCTCCCGGTTCCAGAAACGCAGAAGGCTGAATCCCTGGCGCCTCAGGAATGCCGTCCGCTCCAGGTCGGCTTGCTCCTGCCTTGCATGCTGGCCACCATCCAACTCGATGATTACGTGGCTTTCGAGACAGGCGAAGTCGACAACAAACGGTCCAACTGGATGCTGGCGCCGGAACTTCCACCCTGCAAAGCGACGGCCGCGAAGGAGGCGCCACAGCAACCGCTCAACGTCTGTCGACTGCTTCCGGAGGGTCCTCGCCAGGCCTCGTGGGGTTCGGTCGATGTCAGCAGGCGACGCCATGGTCGGGCCGATGCTCTGTGCCCCTCACCCTAACCCTCTCCCCGCTACGCGGGGCGAGGGGACCGGGCCGCTTCGCGGAGCGAGGGGACCGCCTCCCGGTGAGCTGCGGACTTGCTCCCTCGCCCCCCAAAGGGGGGAGAGGGCGGGGTGAGGGGGCCCACACTCCACTTTGCTGAGCCCAGGTCTTGCTCCCTCGCCCCCCAAAGGGGGGAGAGGGCGAAGTGAGGGGGCCCACACTCCACTTTGCTGAGCCCATGTCTTGCTCCCTCGCCCCCCAAAGGGGGGAGAGGGCGGGGTGAGGGGGCCCACACTCCACCTCGCTGAGCTTCCGTCTTGCTCCCTCGTCCCCCGCAATTGGGAGAGGGCGGGGTGAGGGGGACGCCGCACTGCCCAACCCCATCGACCCATGACTTCCCGCAGGCGTGCTGCCGCCGTTGGTTCACATTGCAAACCCGGACAACAGAACATCTTACCGTGCACGAACGACTATGCACACCTCAAGTGGCGGGCGTCCACTTCGACTTGACGCACGCCTCCAATCACTGTCAGCAACAGCCGCACGCGGTCCTGCGCCGGCATGTATCGCGCGACGATTCCCTCGAACCCCTGCAGGGGTCCACCGACGATCCTCACCCTCGACCCCTCGCGGGGTGCCTGTCGGACCTCCCCGTACACCAGGTAGCCCCGGTCCCCTTCCCGCTGGCGCAGCAGCTCCACCGCCTCGTCCTCGACGGCCGCGATCAGGGCTCCGAACCTCACGACGCCCAGCCCGCCCGGACAGTAGTTCACGGCGGCGTAGCGCTCGCCGGGCGCGCAGCGCGCGAAGACGTAGGACGGAAACAGCGGCACCGGACCCTGCGGTGCGCGGATGTGGGTTCGCGGCTCGATCACCCGTGGCACGTAGCCCTCGATGCCCCGCGCCTGAAGGGTCTCGACGACCACCTTCTCTTGCTTGGGCTTCGATCGGACAA
>JALOLB010000222.1 GCA_025456225.1 Thermoanaerobaculaceae bacterium | reverse complement strand
GGAGGCCGCATGCTGCTGCACGCGCAGGGTGGGGTCGTGGGCCAGGAGCGCCGCGACCCGCGCCGTGGCCTCGGATCGGCCCGTCAGCCCGACCGGGGTGGTGCTCGCGGGCTGATTGCGGAAGGCGATGCCGAGCGCCACGGCCAGAAGCACTGGAAAGACGAACACCCAGAAGACTGCTTCCGGCTCGCGCAAGAACTCCACCAGGCGCGCCCGGGTCAGCTCCACGAGAGGGTGCGGCCTACTCCTCACGGAGCGCCCTCCCGGTGAGGTGCACGAAGACGTCCTCGAGCGTGGCCTGGTGGGTGGTGAGCCGGCGCAGACCCACCCCGGCGCGCTCCAGGGTGGCCAGGAGCGCCGGGAGGGCCGCCCCGATGTCCCGCACCGAGAGCCGCACGCTGTCGACCCGGGACGTCACGCCGCTGACGCCCGGCAGGTCTCCCAGCACGGCCGCGTCCAGGAACCCCGCCAGCTCGACCTCGACGATCTGCTCGGCGTGCAGGCTGGCCACGAGCTCGGCCGGCGATCCCAGGGCGATCACCTTGCCGTGGTCGAGGATGGCGACCCGGTCGCACAGGCGGGCCGCCTCCTCCATGTAATGGGTGGTGAGCAGCACCGTGCCGCCCCCGGACTTGAACCCCTCCACCAGCTCCCAGACCTTGAGGCGCGCCTGGGGGTCGAGGCCGGTCGTCGGCTCGTCCAGGAACAGCAGGTCCGGGTTGGACACGAGGGCGCACGCCAGGGCGAGACGCTGACGCTGCCCGCCCGAAAGCTTGCCGACCCGCGCCCGGCGCTTCTCCTCCAGCTCCACCAGGGCGATGACCTCGTCGACCGGCCGCGGCCGGTTGTAGAAGCTCGCGAACAGGCGCACCACCTCCTCCACCGTGAGCTTCTCGGGGAGCTGGGTCTCCTGGAGCTGGACGCCCAGCCTCTCCCGCAGGCGGTGATTCCCGGTGGCGTGCCAGCGCTCCCCCAGCACCTCGATCTCGCCGCCGTCGGGAGCGGTGAGTCCCTCCAGCATCTCGACCGTGGTGGTCTTGCCCGCACCGTTGGGGCCGAGCAGCCCCAGGCACTCGCCGAGGCGCACCTCGAGATCGATACCGGCCACCGCCGAGACGTCCTCGTAGCGCTTCCACAGCCCGGTGCAGCGGGCGGCGAGGGTCATGCCCTGGCTGCTCGCATTCCGACCCTTGCCATCGGGTCTGCCATGCCCCACACTGGACGGCGGAGGCTTTGTGGCGCTGTGCGCTGCATTGCCTTTTTTTTATCCCTCGAGCTCGCGATCCTCGCGCATGCGCAGGTCGGGCACGACGGCAAACCCCCAGACCACGAAGTTGGGGTTGTCGCCGATGTCCCGCACCACCCGGTAGCGCAGGGACCGCACCTGCTCCTTGAACGGCCCGAGCTCGCGGCGGGCCGGCTCGAGCAGCTCCTTGGTGCGAAACGCCCAGGCCGTGATGTACGCCACGAGGTCCCCGAGCTCCACGAGCCCGCGCAGCTCCCCGGTGGCGGCCAGGGGCTCGGCCAGCACCAGGCTGGCCCGTTGGCGGCCCCTGAGGCTCCCCCGGAAGTAGCAGGCCATCTGCTGGGCGAGGAGCCGGCCGTCCGGGTCGGCAGGACCGCGCCCCACGACGATCCCCAGCGGGCTGGGCTTGGTGTCGTCCACACAGTAGAAGAAGCGCTCGAAGAGGTACGCGAAGTCCTTGCGGAGCTGGCCCGGGTACGGCCGGGGGCTGCGCCGCCCGACGATCGAGGCCACCAGCCGGCAACGGAAGCGCGCCGCCGCCTCGAGAGCCTCCCCCACGTACGCCAGCTTCGCGTGGGCCAGCGCCGACTGCTGCCGGCGATCGGCGCCTGCGCCGTGGTCCAGGCACGCCCGTGCCAGCTCCCGCCGCTCCTCCAGGGGGACCGCCGCCAGCAGGCTGGCCTGGCGGAACACCTTGGAGCTCAGGAGCTGGCGGGCCCGGGGAGCCCCGGCCGGCGAGAAACGCCTCCCGAAGTGGCGCAGCTCGGCGTCCTGGAGGACCTGGGAGAGGTTCCAGACGTCCCGATCCTCGACCACGACCCCCGTGATCACCTCGTAGGGCGAGGCGCCCGGCTGTCGGCCCGAGGCCCCGGTGAACATGAAGATCGCCACCTCAGCCTCCCTGCCGATCGAGTCGGGTGAGGATCATCTCCACCGCATGCCCGGTGCGCCAGAGGCCGGCCGAGCAGTGCACGAGCACGGGCTTGGGAAGGCGCAGGAATGCCTGCCACACCTGCTCCACGTGGGCGGGCTGCAGGGGTGGCCACTGGGCGTCCTCGACGTCGACGTGCTCGAGCTCGAACCCGTTGGCCCGGTAGAAGCCGAGGAGGCCGTCCTCGAGGCAGCCGTAGAGGCAGAGCTGCTCCTGGCCGAGCAGGCAGATGATGGAGCGGATGCCCTCGGCGTGCAGGCTCTCGACCCAGCCCTGCACCGCCTCGCGCTGCGCCTGCACATCGCCATCCGTGCTGCGTCCCGGTCGATGGCTGCGCGCCAGTTGCCCGGGAATCACCCACTCCACGCGTCACCTCCGGACCCGCGCCGTCTTCCGCCACGGCACCCTCCATCCTACCGCACACCGGGGGTAGACTGGCTTGATGGCAGGGTGGTTCAGGAGCCGGGCGTTCCGCAGTGCCGTGCGACACGCGCAGCGCGTCGCCTCAGACGGTGCGCCGGCCATCCGCATCCTGAGCGCCGCGAGTCAACGTCTGGAGGGCCGCCCGGCCGCGCTGCGCGGGCTGCGGGCCGACGTGGCGACCCTGGTTCGCCTGGCGCGAGCCGCGCTCGCCCGTCAGTACCGTCTCCCGGGGCGGCTGCTGGTCACCGTCCTGGCCGGGCTGATCTACTTCGTCAACCCGCTGGACCTCATCCCCGACGCCATCCTGGGCATCGGCCTGCTGGACGATGCCGCGGTCCTGGGCTGGGTCATCTCGCGCCTGCGCAAGGACCTCGGGGCTTTCCGCGCGTGGGAGTCCGACCAGGCCGAGACGATCACTGTCGAGGCCACGGAGGTCTCGCCCACCCGCCCGCCCGGTGACCGGTGATCCGTGACCAGTGGTCAGACATCAGTAGTCAGTGCCCGGAGGTCCGAAGACGACTGTCGAAGATGCATGGTAGGGAAGGTTCTCGACCTTCGCCCAGACCCAAGTCCTTGCACCGTCAACAGCCCTGGTCAGGGCCTGCGGCATGGGTGGGGGACCTGACCACCGACCACTGATCACCGATCACTGGGTGGGAGGGCGGGCGGCAACGGGCCACCGGGTGGGTGGGGGTCAGGGCAGATCGTCCTCGCCCAGGCCGAAGAAGTGGCCCACCTCGTGCACCACGGTGTCCTGGATCTCCCGCACCAGCTCGGCGCGGTCCTCGCAGGCCTCGAGCAGCGGCAGCCGGTAGATGACGATGCGGTCCGGCAGGGCGTCGCTCGAGACGCCACGCTGGTCGAGCGAGACCCCCTGGTAGAGGCCGAAGAGGGTTTCGGTCTCGGGGTCGAGACCGACGTCCTCGAGCTCCTCGTCGGTGGGCTCGTCCTCGACGACGACGACCACGTTCTCGAGCAGCTCGCCCAGGTCGTCGGGGAGGCCGTCCAGCGCCCTGGCGACGACGCGCTCGAACTCCTCGCGGCTCATCCGCAGCATGACGAGACTATGATACGCGCGGCCGTACCACCGGAGGTCGCATGGAGCGTCTGATCTCGTTGCTGGGCCTGCTCGTCTTCCTGGGGCTGGCGTTCGCCCTCTCCACCAACCGCAAGGCGGTGCGCTGGCGCACCGTGCTCTGGGGGCTCGCGCTCCAGGTCGCCCTCGCGGTCTTCATCATCAAGACGCCGTGGGGGTTCGCCGCCTTCTCGTTCGTCGGCGAGCTGGCCAAGAAGTTCCTGTCGTTCTCGGATGCCGGCGCCGAGTTCGTCTTCGGCGCCGACTTCCGGCAGCACTTCTTCGCCTTCAAGGTGCTGCCCACCATCATCTTCGTCTCGACGATCATGACCCTGCTCTACTACTACGGCATCCTGCAGCGGGTGGTCGAGGGGCTGGCGTGGGTGATGATGAAGACCATGCGCACCTCCGGCGCCGAGTCGCTGTGCGGCGCCGCCAACATCTTCGTGGGGCAGACCGAGGCGCCCCTGTTCATCCGGCCGTATGTCCCGAGCCTCACCCAGTCGGAGATGCTGGCGATGATGACCGGCGGCTTCGCCACCATCGCCGCGGGCGTCATGGCCGTCTACATCGACTTCGGCGTGCCCGCCGTGCACCTCATCGCGGCGTCCGTCATGGCGGCGCCCGGTGCGCTCGTCATCTCCAAGCTCCTGTACCCCGAGGAGGCCGAGCCCGAGACCGGCGGCAACGTCCGCGCCCAGGTGGCACGTCCATGGGTCAACCCGGTGGATGCCGCCGCCTCGGGTGCGGCCGACGGCATCAAGCTCGCCATCAACGTGGCGGCCATGCTGATCGGGTTCCTGGCGCTGCTGGCGCTGGTCAACGGGGTGCTGGGGTGGGTGGGCGGTCTGATCAGCGTGCCCGACCTGTCACTCGAGTGGCTGTTCGCGCGCCTGCTGGCGCCGGTGGCGTGGCTCCTGGGCATCGAGTGGGCCGAGGCCGGCCGGGTCGGCGTGCTCCTCGGCAAGAAGACGATCCTCAACGAGTTCATCGCCTACTCGGACATGAAAGTGTTCCTCGACAACGCCAAGGCGGTGGCGGCCGGGACGGCGGCGGCGGGGTCGGTCCCGGTCCTCTCCCCCCGCGCCGTGGTGCTGGCGACCTATGCCCTGTGCGGCTTCGCCAACATCGGCTCGATCGGCATCCAGATCGGCGGCACCGGACCCCTCACCAACGGGCGCCAGGCCGACCTGGCGAAGCTGGGGGTCCGGGCGCTCGTGGCCGGCGCCCTCACCAACTTCGTCAACGCCTGCATCGCCGGCCTGCTGCTCTGACCCCCACCCTCCCGCCCCGGGGTCCGGGGTCCGGGGTCCGGGGTCCGGTAACGGCGATGGGAGTTTCGACAGGGTGACCTTGCAGGTCGCAGATCGCTCCCGTGGCGGCCCAACCGGCGAGATCCTCTTGTCGGACCCCGGACCCCGGACCCCGGACCCCGGACCCCGGACCCCGGACCCCAGCCCTTAGACGGGCGGCGTCACTTCCAGTGGGTCTTGATCCACTCCTCGATCTCGGGGAGGCCGCCCTGCATGATGAGGTAGCCGTTGTGGGGCTCGCGGGGGGTGATCTCGTGGGAGATGGAGTGCTGCATCATGCGCGCCACCTCGGCGTGGTCGCGGGTGTGGGCGAGCACCCACGACAGCTTCATGAGCGCCGTCTCCGGCAGCATGTTGTCGAGCGGCACGATGCCGATGTCGAGGAGGTCGCGGCCGGTGTCGTAGACGTACATCTGGGCGTAGCCCCACAGCGTCTGCACCGCCATCACGACATGCACGCCCTGCTCGATGGCGCGCTTGAGCGCCGGGTAGAGCGGCTTGTTGACGTGGCCGAGGCCGGTGCCGGCGATGACGATGCCGTGGTAGCCCTTCTCGACCAGCGCGTCCACGAGGTCGGGGTGCATTCCCGGGTAGTAGTAGAGGATCGTCGTGCGGTCGTCGTAGACCGGGTCGATCCTCACCTGGCGGGTCATGTCCCGCCTCAGGAAGTCCTTGGAGAGGTACGTGAAGGCGTCGCGGCTCACGGTGGCGAGGGGGATGTCGCCGATGGTGCGGAAGGTGGAGCGGTACGAGGAGTGCATCTTGCGGCAGCGGGTGCCGCGGTGGAGCAGCCCGTAGCGGTCCGAGGTGGGGCCGAACATGGCGATCATCACCTCGGCGATGTCGCCGTAGGCCGCGGTGCGCACGGCGTGGATGAGGTTCAATGCGGCGTCCGAGGAGGGCCGGTCCGACGAGCGCTGGGAGCCCACCACGACGATCGGCACCGGTGAGTCCTGGACCATGAACGACAGGATGGCCGCGGTGTGGCCCATGGTGTCGGTGCCGTGGCCGATGACAATGCCGTCGGTGCCGCTCGCGATCTCCTCGCCGATCGCCTGGGCGAGCGCGATGTAGTTGTCCTTCGCCATGTTCTCGGAGAAGACCCCGAACAACTTCTTGGTGGTGAGGTTGCAGATGTCCGCGAGCTCCGGCACGGCGCCGTACAGCTCGCCCGGGGTGAACGCCGGGATGACGGCGCCGGTACGGTAGTCGAGGCGCGAGGCAATCGTGCCGCCGGTGCCCAGGAGTGTGACCCTGGGCAGGTTGGGACGGACCGGGAACTCCTTCTCGGGGATCTTGTAGATCGACTCCTTGTAGCCGATCTCCTCGATCGCGGCGATGCGGTCCACGTGGATGCCGACGTTGTAGCCGTTGAGCATCTTGACGACCACGTGCAGGTCGTCGAAGGTCTCCGAGCGCGGCAGGA
>JALOLB010000038.1 GCA_025456225.1 Thermoanaerobaculaceae bacterium | reverse complement strand
AACGGCTGTAGCTATGCGCGCAACGCCACACCCAAAGTGCTAACCACAAGGGAGTAAACCCGCTCGCTCCTCATAACATCCCGCTCCGCATAGCAGCTCCCACAGGCCCGACGACGACGGGGGGGAACTCGTACACCACGTCAGGGGACTCTACTTGCGGTCGTGAGGCCTCGGCCTTCACTCTCGACTCTCGACTCTCGACTCTTGACTCTCGACTCTTGACCTCGGGCCATCGCCTCCCCAGCGACCGCCACAACCCGACGAGCTCAGCCCGACTCACACAGGAAGTACTCGACGAGACGCGCCCGGATGCGGCCGTGATGGCTCCCCGGCCAGTAGACCTGTCCGCACCCCTCGCACCTCGAGAAGTCGCTGACGTGGGTCCCCACGTACGGTGGCACCAGGCCCTGCGCGTCCTCGCGCCCGAGCGGAGCGAGACGACCGTTGCAGCGCGAGCAGCGGGTGAAGAAGCGAGCCGGGTCGGCCCGCAGGCGGAGGCGCCGACACACCTCGCCGACCTGCTCCGGCACCGCGAGCGACTGGATGCAGAGCACCCGCGGACCGGCATGGGCCGCGAGCGCCCGGTCCCGCGTGAGCAGCCACCGCCTCTCGGCGCGAGCCACTTGCTCGAGCTCCCGATCGCTCTGGCTGGCAGGCAGGGTGGTGTCGAATCCGGCGAGCCGCAACCACCGCGCCAGGCCGCCCAGCATCGCGTCGCAACAGAAGCAGGGCGAGCACATGACACCGATTCTACGTGTGCTAGCATGAGAAAAGATGAGGCCGTTCCCCCGCCCAACCTGGAGGTGTCCATGAGCTCGACTCGGGATCCGCGTGCGGAGCTTGCGCAAACCGACCCGGAGTTCGGCCGTCTCTGGCAGGAGCATCAGGCACGCGAACGGCGCATCGAGGAGCTGCGCGCCAAGGGGTGGCTGACCACCGAGGAGGAGCAGGAGGAGAAGCGCCTCAAGAAGGAGAAGCTGCACCTCAAGGACCTCATGGAAGCGCGGATGCGCAAGTATCCGCCGCAGGAATGATGCTGCCGCTCGCGCCCGAAGGCGCCCCCTTCATCCTCGCTCCCGTGGCGGGAGGCATCCTGGCCGCTGCTCTCGGGTACTGGCCGGTCGCCGTCGTGCTGTGGCTGCTGGCCCTCGGATGCGTGTCGTTCTTCCGCGACCCGGGCCGCAGCAGCGATGCCTCCGCGGAGGCGATCCTGGCGCCCGCCGACGGCAGGATCCTCTCGGTCGGCGCGTCGCCGGCCGCGGTGACCGCGATCGGGCTCCCGACCCAGGTCTCCATCTTCATGTCCCCGGCGAACGTCCACGTCAACCGCGCACCGATCGCCGGGACCGTCCGTGAGGTCCGCTACTCCCGGGGCAAGCACTTCCCCGCCTTCCAGGACAAGTCCTCGGACGCCAACGAGCACAGCTTCGTCGTCATCGAGGGGGCAGATGGCGTGGTGGGATACAAGCAGATCGCCGGCACCATCGCCAGGCGCGTCGTCTGCGACCTCGAGGCGGGCCAGGACGTGCGCCGCGGGCAGCGCGTCGGGCTCATCAAGTTCTCGTCGCGGGTGGACCTCTTCCTGCCGCCCAACGCGAGGGTGCTGGTGGAAGCCGGGATGCGCACCCGTGCCGGCGTCACGGTGATGGCCTCGTTCGAGCCAAGAGTGGGTTCCGCGGCATGAAGTTCCGTCGTCCGCAGCGCGTGCGGCCGGTGCGGCTGCCGGCGCGGGGCTCCCTGCGCCGGGGGGTCTACCTGCTCCCGACCCTGTTCACGGTGGCGAACATGGGGTTCGGGTTCGCTGCGACCCTGGCTGCCCTCCACGACAGGTTTCTTCTTGCCGGCTGGTTGATCGTCCTTGCCGGCCTCTGCGACGGTCTCGACGGCCGCATCGCCCGGCTCACCCACTCGACGTCCGAGTTCGGCAAGGAGTACGACTCCCTGGCCGATGTGGTGTCGTTCGGGATGGCCCCCGCCCTGCTGGCGTATCAGTGGTCGTTGCGTTCGCTCGGTCGCTGGGGGTGGTTCGTCGCCTTCCTGTTCCTGGTCGCCGGCTCGGTTCGCCTGGCCCGCTTCAACATCAAGGTTCACACCACCGACCGCCGGTTCTTCATGGGCCTGCCGATACCCGGCGGTGCCGGCGCGCTCACCGTGCTGGTCCTGGTGCATCCCGAGCCGCTCATGAGCCGGCCTGCCTCCCTCCTCGTCTGGGGGTATGTCCTGGCGGTCTCCCTGCTCATGGTCTCCACCATCCCCTATCGGACGTTCAAGACCGTGAACCTCCGGCAGCGCAGGCCCTACACCACGGTCTTTGCCATGGCCCTGGTCATTGCCCTGCTGGCGGTGTTCCGGGAGGAAGCGATGGCCGCCCTGCTCGGCGTCTACCTGCTGGCCGGGCCGCTCGAGTCGGGGTGGCGCCGCCTCAGCGGCCACCCCATCAACCTGGTTGTGGACGGCGAGGCTCGGGAGGTACCCGGTGCCAGTGACACCGACATCGATGCTGACCGTACTTGACCCCGTGTCCCGCCGCGGACGGGAGCTCTGCGAGGCTCTCGCCAGGAGCCTTCCCGAGCTCCGGCGCCGCTACTTCCACACCACCGGCGACGCCGAGCACCTGATCACCGAGGTGGCAGGCGAGGCCCAGCTCGTCCAGCCCCTCCTGGACCCCGAGGAGCTCGAAGGAGGCATGGCCGTCATCCTCACGGCGCCTCCCTCCCCCGCGATCGGACAGCGCCTGAGGGCGTGGCTGGCCACCGAGCCGGCCACCAGCGTCATCGACTGGTCGGTGCCCCCGGTGCTCGACGCCGAGGTGGCCGCCATCTTCCCGGGCCCTCAGGGGGGTCTGCCCGGCAAGCGTCAGTTCCAGGCCATCGCACCCGCCCTCACCGGGCCGGTTCGCGTCCTGGGGGCCCTCGCCCCCCTCGGGGTGTCGGCTGCCCACCTGACGCTGCTCACGCCGGCTGCCGATGCGGGCACCGACGCCCAGGAGGAGCTGGCCGCCCAGGCGGTGGCGCGGCTCTCCGGCCACACGCCGGCGCGTCCGCGCCACCTCCCGAGCATCCTGGCGTTCGACGCCGGACCACTGCCGGCCTCTCGTCGCGACCACCTCGCCGCCC
Source organism: Thermoanaerobaculaceae bacterium (assembly GCA_025456225.1). Classification (GTDB taxonomy): domain Bacteria; phylum Acidobacteriota; class Thermoanaerobaculia; order Thermoanaerobaculales; family Thermoanaerobaculaceae; genus JAAYVZ01. The sequence goes on along the minus strand of JALOLB010000038.1, from coordinate 23,632 downwards.
AGCTTGCAAGGCTCGGGCTTCCGCTCACGCCCCATCTCTCCGCCCTCGCGGTCTCCACGTTCCACGGCCACGTCGCGACCGTGGTCTTCACCCTCGAGGGATCGCCGCGCACCTCGGCGGTCGAAGCCGCGCTCAGGCGGGACCCCACCTTGCACCTTGCGCGCCCGGGCCGGCTCGGCACGCTCTCCCAGGCCATCGCCGCGGAGCTGGTGCAGTGCGGCGAGCTCCAGCACCTTCAGGGGCTGTGGAGCATGGTGCTGACCTTCGACGGGGCCCAGCTCGCAGGGCCGCAGGTCGTGATCGACCTCCTGACCAGCCTCACAGCGGCGTGAGCTCGACCCGGAGCTCGCCAGTGACCTCGCGCCCGTCGCCCAGACGCACGCCCCAGCGCCCCCGCACCTGGGTCGACCGGCCGAGGAAGGAGACGCTGGCGCCGGCGATTTTCGCCTGGGGCGCCAGGTAGGAGACGTAGAAGCGCAGCACGGCGGCCTCCCGCAGCACCGTGGAGCGCAGGGTGCCACCTTCCAGCCGCCCGAACTCCAGGCCGTTGAACTCCCCGACCTGCGCATCTCCAACCTGCCCGGGGAGCACCTGCAGCTCCAGCCAGTTGCCGGTCGAGGAGACGGCGCTGGCGTGGGGGGTCGGGTTCTGCAGCGTGAGCAGCAGCCGGTTGCCGGCCCAGCTCGTCGCGATCACCGGGAGGGGGCTCGGGCCACCGCCGCGAAGGTAGTCCAGCAGGGCCTCCCGGCTCAGTCCGATGGCCGGCTCGGCTGGCGGGAGTCCGACCGTGTCCCACCCCTCCAGGCCCGGCCGCACCGGCCGTAGCACGTGGCCCAGGTCGCGGTCGAGGCGCGCGGCGTCGAACGCCTCCACCTCCACCTGCTGGTTCGGGCTCAGCAGGACGCCGCCCCAGTCCAGGCTGCGCTGCAGCACGAAGACATCGCCCCGGCTCCCGGGCCGGTACGCGGACATCCCGGCGCGGGTCAGCATCTCCAGCGACGCACCGCCTGGCCCCGGCGCGGGCCGGGCCAGCGGCGCCACCACGATGGCGACCCGGTACGAGACCCCCCTGGAGTCGAGGGCTTCGAGAGCCAGTCGATCATCCTGTACCGTCGAGCCGGGCAGCCCCAGCGCCGGCGGGTTCCCGAACGCGAACGCGAGCGGCTGGACCCCCTTCCACCCACCCGCAGGGAGGTGGGTGGCCAGGTCGCCGACCGGGAGCGCCAGCTCGACAGGACGGCGCAGCTTCTCGGCCACACCCATGGCGAAAGCAGGGAGCCCCTCGCCGAAGTGCCGCGCCACGAGGATGAGCGACCCGCTTCCGGGCAGTCTCCCCTCCACGGCACCGAGCTGGACCGCGAACCGGGCCGGATCCCCGCTGCGTCGCAGCTCCCCCTCCACCCACACCACGGCCGACACCGTCGACCCGCCCAGCGCCGAGAGATTGGAGGGCAGGTCGGCCTCGAAGCGCGCCATGGCGTCGCCGATCTCGACCTTCCCGGCCGGCAGGCAGAAGCCCTTCACGCCGGCTGCCCGCAAGGCACCGACCGTGGCGGCATCGGGCACCCCGCCCAGCAACCAGACGCGGTGCCCGAGATGCCGCTCGGCCCCCACCGTCGAGGCCACCAGCAGCCCTGCCAGCCCTGCCACCCGCACGAGTCCCGACATCATCCCCGCCATGCTAGCAAACCTCAGAGCGTGTGAAGAAATCGCGAGAGAGCGATTGGTCAGGCGGTCAAGGCCCTCACGGCGTCAACCTGGACGTTGTCGTGGACCTGGTTCCGTGCGTCGGGACGTTGTGAGGCAAACAGTCGTCGCATGAGCTGTTTCGGTTATGGCCAACCGGTGAACGTCAGGCTCGCAGCACGTCCGTCCACGTCCACGTTGCCAGCGGTCACGATCGGCGCCCCGAACGTCCTCGCGGTGTTGGTCCACACCCTCTCACGGATGCGGGAACTGCAGCCGCACCTCGAGCCCCTCCGCCCCGTTGCGGGCCTCGGCGCTCCCGCCCGCTCTCGCCAGCACCCGGGCCACCACGGCCAACCCCATCCCGCTTCCTTCCGACGTGGTCGAGAAGTGCGGCTCGAACAGCCGCCCGAGCTGCTCCGGCGGCACGCCTCCACCGGAGTCGCGCACCGTCAGCACGACCTCCCTGTCATCGGAGTCGACGCTGAGAGTGACCGTCCCACCGCCCGTGCCGAGCACCCGCACGCTGTTCTCCAGAAGATGCCTGAGGGCGCGCTCGACCCAGCGGACATCGGCCCGGACCAGACCTGCCTCACCGCGCACCCCCAGCGCGATCCCCCGGCTGGGCAGCACCCGGTACTCGTCCACGACCTTGCGCGCCACCACGACCAGATCGAACACCGAGGGCTCCCACTGCTCGAGCGCCACCAGGTTGCCGAACCCCTGGGCGACCTCGCGCAGGTGCTCGACGCGCTCGAGGATCTGTCCCGCCGCCACGCCGGCGATGGCAACCACCTGGTCCGGGCCCCGCCCGATTGCCGCCTGCAGCTCCTCTGCCCACAGGCGAATGGGGGTGAGACCTCGGAGAGGTCCTCGAGCACCACCAGCACCCGCCCGGCCGAGCCGGCCAGCGGCACAAGAGTGGACCGCCAGCGTGCCTCCGGGCGACTCCTGGGCTGCACCACCTCCTCGATGACCGAGCCCGCCTCCAGACGCCGGGTGAGCTCACCGAGCGGAGCCGACAGGAAGGGATCGAGCCCCCGGGTGTCTGGCGCCTCGCCGAGCAGGCGGCGCGCCGCCGGGTTCGCGAGCGCCACCCTCCCCTCGCCATCCACCACCGCCACCGCCGCCGAGAGCGTGTCAAGCACCCGCTCGCGCAGGTCGCGCTCGCCCCGGAGCTCCTCCTCGCGCCGCTTCACACCGGCCGCCATGGTCGTGAAGGCCCGGCCCAGGGCTCCCAGATCCTCGTCGCTCCCGGGCCGCAGCGGCGGCACCTCCTGCCCGTGCTCGAGCCTTCGCGCTGCCCCCACCAGGCGGCGCAGCGGGCGCGCCAGGCGCCTGCCGAGCCGGTCGGCGGTGAGCAACGCGGCGCCCAGGGCCAGGACGCCCGTGATCACGAACCACTCCATCGGGGTCGGCCGGCCCGAGAGGCCGCTCACCCGCAGCTCCAGCGCCGCCACCACCACCGGCTCGCCGGCCGCCTGCAGGGGCGCGAAGACGCTCGTGGTGCTGCCGCTCTGGACAACCGGCTCACGCCAGCCGCGCACCGCGCGCGTGAACGCCTCGGCCGGCGGGAGCAACGGAACGCGTCCGAGCGCCGCGAGGTCGGGGCGTGTCGAGGAGACCAGTGCGCCGGAGCGGAAGATCGCCAGTGTCCCGCCCATCTCCCGCACCAGCCAGGCCATGCGCTCCTCCCTGCCCGGCGTGGCCAGGGAGCGCGACACGGCTCGACCCAGCTCCATCTGCGCCCGCTCGTGCTGCCGCGCCCACTGGGCGGGCAGCACCTGGGCGAGAAGCAGCACGGGCAGCACCGTCGTCGCCGCCAGCAGCACCCGCAGGCGCCCGAGGAAGGTGGCTCGCTGCTGCCACCACCGCCGCCAGCGCCGCCGGCCCTGCCAGGCTCCCAGGGGCAGGGCACCCCAGAGCACGAGAGCCGCCACCTGGAGAGCGCGCCCGGTGATCGGCAGTCGCACCCACGGCGCCGCCACCACGCCCTCGCCCCGGGCGCGCAGGTAGGAGGGCAGCACGCGCTCGCCGACACCCACCTTGCCCCAGCTCCGGCCGGCGGCGAGCGCCGCACCCACCCGGGCCGGCGAGAGCGGCCGGAAGGTCGCCCCGCGGCCCACCGGCGAGCCCGCCCGGTCGAACACCGCCACCGGCAGGTCCAGCCCTGCCTCCGTGAGGCCCGCCAGCAGGTCGTGCGGCTCCGGGGGCCTCGTGATCCGCACCCGCCAGCCGTGTGCAAGCGCTCTCCCGGCCAGCTCCCGCGGGTCGCCCTCATCGGGCCAGGTGGCGTCGCCCCACACGGCCGCCGGCACACCCGAGGGCTCCAGGACCTCGACGGCGACTCCGGGCAGCTCCCTCGCCAGGCCCGCAGCCACCACCTCCTGGCCCAGGATGACCAGCCGCTCGCCCACGTCCTGGCGAGCCATCCCCACGAGCTTCTCCTCGGCAAGCCGTGCCAGCACCGATCGGGCGGTGCTCGCTGCCCCGTCCAGACGGGCGAGCGTGGTGTCCACCACCGTCACCAGCTCCTGCCGCCGTGCCACCTCGTCGGACGTCATGACGACACATCCAGCCAGGGCGGCCGAGAGCAGCAACCGGCGCCCTGCTCCGCCCGGCCACACCGCCAGCACCACGCCCGGAGCCACCAGCCAGGGCTCCGACTGCGCCACGCCGACCACCAGCGGCACCCAGGCCAGCAGCCGCAGGGGCAGCGGCAGCCCCGTTCCGGCCCGACCCATGGCCCGCAGCAGGACCACCATCGACAGGATGAGCGCCCAGCGCAGGGCTCCGGGCCACAGGAGCGTGTCCGGCCCGGGCGCAACGTCGAGGGCGACCAGGAGGCCAGGCAGCACCCACGTCAGGCCTCCCAGCGCCAGGCCCGGCACCACCGCCGGCACCCGCCGCGCCCAGGACCACGACACTCCCAATGCCAGGCCCGCCAGCACGGCCACCAGCCACCAGGCGGGGCCGAGCCATCCGAGCAGCAGCATCGCAGGCAGGGAAGCCGCAACCGCCGCCAGGCGGAGGCCGGAGCCCAGCGAGCAGGCCACCACGACCAGGGCGAGAACCCCTGCCCAGCCAGGTTGGCTCCCCGCCACCGGCGTCGCGGGCCGAACTCCCACCCGCAGCAGGGCCGACCCGGAAGCCAGGACAACACCGGCGCCCACCGGCTCGGGAGCGGCCACCGCGGCGCGGCCGGCCCAGACCCCGAGCACCCTCCGGGCACCACCTGCCGGCATGCGAGCCGCCGCGAGGACACCACCCACGGCGCGCCCGCTGTCGAACACCGCCTCCCGCCACCACAGCCAGGTCTCGCCGACCCCGGTTTCCGCCACCGCCATGCGGTCGCCGAGGGGTCGCAGGCGCAGGGGCAGGCGGGGGCTGGGCCCTGTCCAGGCGACCGGCCGTCCCCGCTCGTTCACCACAACGAGCGAGTCGACCCGGATCGGGAGCTCGCTCGCCATGCGCCGCGCTGCCGTGAAGGCCTCCTCAGGCGAGGCCTCCCCACCCGCCCCGGCCAGAACCTGGGCCAGCTCTGCACTGGCCGCCAGCTCGCCGAGCCGGGCCTGGACCGACGTCACCTGTCTGGATGTCAGCTCGGCGACGCGCTCGGGCGTCCGCATGGCAGGAAGGAGAGCATCCATGCCCAACGCCAGCCCCGAGAGGACCGCCACCCCGAGTCGGGGCCACCGCCGACCCCGCCCGGCCAGGAGCGCGACTCCCACGAGCGGCACCCGCCACAGCAGGCTCCAGAGCGGGAGCCAGGGCCATGGACCCGCTGCCAGGCCAGCGATCAGCAGCGCCAGGGGTTGCCACCCCGCCAGGCGGGTGGCAGCGGATCGGGTTGGCTCTGCATCGTGCACGCTGGGCTCCAACCCTGGCAGGGAGGTCAGCCTCCCAGGGACACCGGCGCTGCGGCACGAAGGGCCGCGACGCCCGTCTCGGTCACCGGCCCCGGCGTCTCGAGGAGAGGCTGCACCTGCTCCATCCAGGCGGAAAAGTGGGACAGCTCGGCCTTTGGCAACGGCGGCGCCGGATCCCTCCCCATGGCGAGGGGGTTGAGTGGCCGGCCCTGCCGGGTGATGCGGTAGTCCAGGTGGGGACCGGTCGACAGGCCCGTCGAGCCCACGAACCCGATCACCTGCCCCTGCTCGACCCTGGTCCCGGGCCGCAGACCCGCCGCGAAGCGCGAGAGGTGCAGGTACGCCGTGGTGTACCCCCCTGCGTGCCGGACCTCGACGGTGTTGCCGCGTCCTCCCGAGTACCCCACGAAGCCCACGGTCCCGTCGGCGGTCACCGACACCGGCGTGCCGGTCGGTGCGCCGTAGTCGACCCCCCAGTGGGGCAGGCGCTTGCCCAGCACCGGGTGCTTGCGACTGGCCGAGAACCGCGAGGTGACCCGCGTCAGCTTGAGGGGGGCCCGCAGGAAGAGCTTGCGCAGGGCGCGACCCTGCGCGTCGTAGTAGCCCGGGGGGGCGCCGGCGGCGGCAAACCGACATGCGGAGTAGGTGCGTCCCTGGTTGACGTAGGTCGCCGCCACAATCGGCCCGTAGGCGACGATCCTCCCATCGGCTCGCACTCGCTCGCAGAGCACCGCGAAGGTGTCGCCGGGCTGCACCTCCCGATGGAAGTCGATGTCCCACCCGAAGATGTCCGCCACCGCCAGGGCCAGATCGTCGGTCTCGCCGGCGGCGTCCACCGCCTCGAAGAGCGAGGACCGGATCGTCCCCCGCACCACGGTGAGCTGGCGCTCGATCGGGCGCGCCTCGCGGCGCCCCGTGACCGCCTCGCCCTGGCGCTCCAGCACCACGTCCGACCGCCAGTCTGGCGTCAGGCGCAGGCGCAGCAGGTTCCCCTCCAGGTCGAGGATGCCCTCGGCCAGCAGCCCCACCGGCAAGGCCCTCAGGTTGAGGTGCCGCTGTGCCTCGCCCAGCCAGATCGTGGCCTCCCGCGCCGAGACACCCAGTCGCTGGATGACACCGGCAAGGGTGTCGCCCGGCGCCAGGATGGCCTGCCGGCTCACCGTGGGCGCCTGAATGCGGAGAGTCCGGATCGGCTCCAGGAGGGACGGGTCCGGGACCGGGCCACCGCGCCACAGGACCCCGCCCAGGAACCCAAGGGACAGCAGCGACAGCAGCACCTGACGGAGGTCGAGCCGGCTCGCGCCACGGGGCGGGCGGGCACCCGTCGGAAGCTCAACCGGGCGGATATCTTCGATCACGGTCGAATCCTACCAACAAAGCGAGCGCCCCGGCGAGCCGGGGCGCAGGTTGGCGCGGCATGACCACCAGTGGTCAACTGCTAGTGGACCTGCAGCTCGGTGGCCAGGCGCGCCCCATCCCCCCCGAAGAGCCGGTCCATGCCCAGGTTCTCCGACCGCACCCGATGCGGCCGGTGGCGCAGGTAGTTGTAGCGGATGCCAAACGACAGCAGGGCGCGCTCCAGCAGCCGGCGTCCGCGATAGAGGCGCGACATCACGGTCCCCACCGGGATGGCCAGGATGTCCGCCACCTCCTTGTAGGAGTACCCCTCGATGTCCACCAGCAGCACCACCACCTTGTAGTTGTGGGGCAGCGCTACCAGCGATTGCCGGACCTCGGCATCCCAGGACACATCCAGCACGTCGTCCTCCGGGGTGCGGGCCAGCACGCCCTCGACCTGAATGAGAGCCGACTCGAACGTCTCCTCGAACTCGGCGAAGTCGACCTGTCCGGGGAGCTGCTTGCGGCGGCGGTACTCGTTGATGAAGGTGTTCTTCAAGATCTTGAAGAGCCACGCCTTGAGGTTGGTGCCGGGCTGGAAGGAGGCGTAGTGCCTGTACGCCTTCATGTAGGTTTCCTGCACGAGGTCCTCGGCATCCTCGGGCTTGCGCGCGAGCCGCAGGGCGGTCTTGTAGAGCTGGTCACGGTAGGGGAGCTCGCCGTTCTCGAAGTTCCACGAAGTTGGTGATCCCATGTAGCCCTCCTCGACGACCTCTTCAATTTAAAAGATCGTGAGACTGTTTGTCAAGAGGGGTTAGAGAATAAATTCACACAGTAACTTGAAAATCCACTCACTAAACCGAATCTCAACGTTTCATCACCCTTCGGCCAACCGGGAGTGAGGAGGTCAGAGTTGAGAGTTGAGAGTTGAGAGCTCAAAGCAAATGGGTTCCTGCCACACGCCCGGATTGGACAGCCTGTTTCTGCTCCCACCATCCAATCCCCCAAACCTCGAACCCGAAAGGGCCAGCTCCTGTCAAGAGCCCGTCTCTCCCTCCCCGGGTGGGTGGGGGAGACTCTCGACTCTTGACTCTCGACTCTCGACTTTGGACCTTGGACCGGCGACCAGCGACTGGCGACCGATGGCCGCGAGCCGCGCTCAGTGGATCGTCGGACCGCTCCTGCCGCCGTCGAGCACCCTGAATCCGCGCCGGCGGCGCAGGCGGGCGAGGCGCCACTCGGTCCAGCGCCGTTGTACCCGCAGCCAAAGGCGCCGCAGCGCTGGCCCCGCGCCGCCACGCTGCAGCACGGTCCAGGCCAGGCCCGTGGCGACCACGATGCCAACCAGCCCGGCGAGGTCGCGGCTGGCCAGGAAGGCGACGAAGGCCAGGACGAGGCCAATGGCGGGGAAGAACCGCGCCCGCACCGGCATCACGAAGAAGAGGAGAATCGTGGCGTCGCCGGCCAGGGCGCCGTACGCCGCGAGCATCACGGCCATCAGCAGGCGCTGGCCCTGCATGAGCTGGAACGGCACGCCGGCGGCCGCGACCGCGCCAGGCCACAGGAGGGTCGTCGCCACCGCCGCGACCGCGCTCGCCACCGCCACGCCGATGCTCACCAGCCAGAACCGCCGCGCCCCCAGCCACCGCCGCACGTCCCTGGCGAAGAAGAAGAGGATGACGAGCTCGATCACGAACCAGAAGTCGGGGGCGCCGAACCCCACCAGGGGGTAGGTGCCGAGCTGCCAGAGCGCCCAGCTCTCCCAGACCGCCGGCCCCAGGCGCAGCGACGAGGGGATCCAGGCCGTGGCGGCGAAGAACTGCGCCGCGAAGGTGCCGAACAGCACCCCCAGCAGGACGAGCAGGTCCAGCGGTGGCCGTCCCCTCCACCTCGTGTCGCCTGCCATCTGCACTCCCCGACGCGGCACCGGCGTCCCTCCCGCTGTCATCATCGGCCACCGCCGCCTGCCCGGCAACCGGCGCCGGCATTCCTGCTACCCTTGCCAGGGTGAACCGATGAGCAGCCTCCCGCCTTCGATCCCGTCCTCCCGCCAGGCGGCCTCGGTCGTGGACTGGCGCAAGGTCGGGTTTCTCGCCGCCCTGGTCGTCCCGGTCGCGCTGCTGTGGAGCACGCCGATCGTGTGGCCGCTCAAGATCCTGGTGGTCTTCTTCCACGAGCTCAGCCACGGGCTCGCCGCGATCCTCACCGGCGGGCGGATCGCCCGCATCGAGGTGGTGGCCGCCCAGGGCGGGGTCTGCTGGACCATGGGGGGCAACCAGTTCCTCACCCTCACGGCCGGCTACCTTGGCAGCCTGGCGTGGGGGGCCGGGGTGCTCCTGGCCGCCACCGGCAGCAAGCGGGACCGCGCCGTGTCCATCGGCCTGGGCAGCATCGTCCTCGCGGCCACCGTGCTGTGGGTCCGCCCGGTCCTCAGCTTCGGGTTCGGCTTCCACCTGCTGGCGGGCGGTGCCCTGGTGCTCTTCGGATGGCTCCTCCCCGATGCCTTCAACGACATCGTCCTCAAGGTCTTCGGGGTCACCTCCTGCCTCTACGTCATCCCCGATATCTACTCCGACACCATCGCCCGCTCGCACCTCCGCTCCGACGCCCGCATGCTGGCCGAGATGACCCACATCCCGACCGTGATCTGGGGCGGGCTCTGGATTCTCATCGCCCTGGCGGTGTGCGGCGGCCTGCTCCTGGCCACCTGCCGGCGCACCCCCGAGATCCCCGCCTCATGACCACGGCCGGAGCCTGGCTCGCACTCGCAGGGGCGCTGGCCCTGACGGCCACGCCGGTGCTCGCCCAGGGCTCCCGGCCGGAGGTCGTCCCGGGGGGCGTGGTGCGCTGGTCGGCCCAGGGCACCACGTCGTGCTCGCTGGGGGGGCGGATCTGGGCGCCGCTCGGCGACACCTGCTACTTCCCGGTCGACCTGCTCGCCACCGGCACCCTCGATCTCGGTCGCACCCTGGGTGCCCGGGACGAGACCATCACCGTGAAGGTCGGTCGCTACCCCTACCCCGAGCAACGCCTCGAGGTGCCGGACCGCATGGTGGATCTCTCCCCCGCGGACCAGGCCCGCGTGGCCCGCGAGAACGCGCGTATCGCCCCGCTCTGGGAGCGGGAGGGGGTGCCCGGATTCTCGCTGCCGCTCCAGCCACCGCTGCCCCCGGGGTTCAAAGGGGACCGGTTCGGCTCCCGCCGGGTCTTCAACAACCAGCCCCGCAGCCCCCACAACGGCATCGACTACAAGGCCCCCGCCGAGACTCCCGTGACCGCTCCGGCCGACGGCACCGTGGTCCTGGCCGAGGAGCACTTCTTCGCCGGCAACTCGGTCTTCGTCGACCACGGGGGCGGGCTCGTCTCCATGGTCTTCCACCTCGCCCGCATCGAGGTCGGCGTGGGGCAGCGGGTGCAGCGCGGCGCCGTCATCGGGCACGTGGGGTCGAGCGGACGCGCCACCGGCCCGCACCTCCACTTCGGCGTGCGCTGGCACGGCGCCCGCATCGACCCCTCCCTCCTCCTCGGCCCACCCGAGAACCTGCCGGCGCTGGGGCCATGACGAGGGTGGGCTCGGTCACGAGGTGGCTGGCGGTGGGCGCCCTGCTCGCGGGCGCTGCGGCCGCGCAGCCTCCCGCCATGCGGATCGAGGTGGAAGCCCCGCCCACGCTCGCGGGGGTGGCGACGCGGGTCGCCGCCGAGGTGCCCGACCTCCAGGGCGTCCAGGCCCTCCTGGGCGATGCTCCGCTGCCCGCCCGGGTCCGCGTCGTCCTCGCCGAGCAGGACTCGCCGGAGGGCCGGAGCGCTCCCACCTGGGTGAGCGGCTACGCCTTGCCCGCCATCGACACGATCGTGCTCTTCCCGGCCCGGGTCCCGGCGTACCCGGACCGCAACCTGCCAACCCTCCTGGCCCACGAGCTGGCGCATCTCCTGGTGGACCACGCCGCGGGCGGCCACCGGATGCCCCGCTGGTTCGAGGAGGGTGTCGCAACCGTGGCGGCCAGGGAGTGGGGGCTCGAGGACAGCGCGCGCTTCGCCGCCGCCGTCATCGGGCCCGGCCCCGGAACCCTCAGGGCCGTCGACGAGGGGTTCGTGCGGGATGCCGGTCAGGTCGCCCGCTCCTACGCGCTCTCCTCGGCCCTGGTGCGCCACCTGCTGCGCCGGAGCGGGAAGGACGCCATCGCCCGGATCCTCGCCCGGGTGCGGCAGGGCGAGCCGTTCGATGTCGCCTTCGAGCGCACGTCCGGCCTGCCGCTCGGCAGCTTCGAGCAGGACTTCTTCGGCCGCGAGGTGTTCTGGCGCACCTGGGTGCCGTTCCTCTCCGGCTCCGCCGCCCTCTGGATGCTCATCACGGCCCTGGCGCTGCTCGCCATCTGGCGCCGCCGCCGCCTCGACGCCGCCCAGCGGGCGGCATGGGAAGCGGAGGAAGGCGTGCCGGCTCTTCCTCCGGACGAGCCCCCCGACCGGCGGGAGTGGGTTCACTGAGCGGCCGTGTGCAAAGATAACCTGGACCTGGACTTGGACCTGGACCTGGACCCGACGCAAGATGCGAGCCCGGGTCACTGGCAAGACAGGAGTGTCGCTGAGGGGCGTGCACGCTTGTTCCTGGCCTTTGAGACGCTCGAAAGCCAAGAACGGGGTCCAGGTCCAGGTCCAGGTCTAGGTCCAGGTCCAGGTTGGCGCTGGAGGCTGGAGCTTCACTCCGATTCCTTCCCGCGGGCCAGGCGCTACACTCACCCTCGAAGGAGCCGCCGCCATGACCTCTTCGCGATGCCTCACCCTGCTCGCCGGAATCGCCATCCTCCTGGCCGCCACCACCGCCGTCGCCGACCTCGAGCGTGACCTCGAGCGCACCTACAAGGGCGCCTGGGTGCTCACCAACGTCGAGGTGTGGTCGGACTGCAGCGGCTTCTTCACCAACAACGACGTCACCGGCACCCGGGTATCGAGCAAGGGGGACCACCGCTTCGACGCCGGGGAGCTGGGGCGCATCGAGAAGCTCAGCCTCAGGTCCGACCGCCTCGAGCTGTACCTCGTGGTCGACGAGCCCCTGCTGGTTTCCCGTCGCGAAGGGCCTTTCACCCTGTTCGACGAGCGGAGCTGCAAGGCCGAGGTCCGCGTCGCGCTGCCCCGCGAGCTGGTGCGGGCCGGCGACCCCGGGCCGGTCAACGCCCTCGTCGAGGACGTCCTCACGACCCTCGACTCGCGGGAGGCCGGACGGCACGCCGTGGCGTGGAACCAGCGGGTGCGAGAGCCCTACCCGGCCGACTACGAGGAGACCCTGGCCCGCTACGCGGCCTGGAAGGTCGAGCAGGAGAACGCCCGCATCGCCGAGGTGCAGGCCGCGTCGCTCGAGGAGGCGAGCCGGATCGCCGCCCGGGTCACCGACGACCCCGACTACCTGCGCGGCTTCGCCGCCGGCGTCGACGCCCTGCGCAACTGGAGCCCTCCCGTGTGCTCGTCGTTCACGTCGACGAGCTTCTACTCCGCGGAGCGCAGCGCCCCGACGCCCCCGCGCGGCGTCGCCGACTCGAGGGCGTTCGCGCGCGGATTCAAGGACGGGCAGGCTCTCGTCTTCCACCTCGAGATGGCGCGGCGGGCCCGGGGCTGCTTCCAGCCACCCCCTCCGACCGCGCCGTGAACCTGGAGGCGATCTCTTGCGTTGAAGAGGGTGACGGAGGTGGTTGTGCGAGCTCCCAGGATCCTGGCCCTGTCCCTGCTGCTGCTCCTCCCAACGATGGCCGCGACCCCAGCCTCGGGGGCCGGGTTCGGGTGGGTGCTTTCGGACGACGAGCGCGTCCTCGATGCCTCGCAAAGCGCGGAAGGCATCAAGATCGTGGTGATCGAGGCCGGCGTCGGCGAGATCAATGTCACGGGCGACGCCACGAAGACCATCACCGCCCGGGTCGAGCTCAGCCCCAAGACCGGCTTCTGGGGGTCGCGCGGCCGCCGCGCCGTCGAGAGCGCCGAGCTGGTGCCGGTGCTGCGCGGCGACACCCTCACGCTCAAGGTCGGGCCGCGGGACGAGGACCACCAGTTCGGCGAGGACTGGGACGTGCACGTGCCCCCGGACGTCGAGGTCAAGATCGAGCTTGGCGTCGGGGACGTGAAGGTGCTCGACACCCTCGGCGACATCGACGTCGACCTGGGCGTCGGCGACGTGCGGATCGAGAGCGAGTACAAGGCCTTCGGGCCGATCCACGGCTCGATCGGCGTCGGGGACGCCACGCTCCGCACCCCAGAAGGCCGCGAGGAGGGCAGCGGGTTCATCAGTCACAACCTGCGCGGCCGCGGTCCCGGCCAGTCCAGCATCAACATCTCCATCGGCGTCGGCGAGAGCCAGGTCCGGCTGCGGTAGGTCCCCCAGCCACCCGGTCGAGAGTCGAGAGTCGAGAGTCTCCCCCACCCGTCCACGCCAGGACACGTTCTCCGAGCCACCTGAGCCTGGACCCGAGCGGTGGCGAGCCCTTCGTGCGAAGGCGTGCGTGGCGCCACCTCTTCACGTAGACGTGGTCGTAGACGTTGGTGCTGGGGACCCGCGGACCGTCACTAAACAGACGCTCAGCCCTCACTCGTGACGCGATGACTCTCGACGCTCGACTCTGGACCTTCGACCGGGCGGGGGGCGGGCTCCGGCGGGTGCCGGAGCAGCAGCCGCTTCGCCGTCCAGTCGATGACGGTCACGGAGCCGGTGGGCGGGAACGCGTCCACCCCGACCTCGCGGGCCAGCAGCCGGACGATCCCGCCGTGGGAGAACACGAGGTGGCGCCCGGGCGGCAGCTCCTCCAGGAACGCGTGCACCCGCGCCTCCAGCTCGTCGTCGCGCTCCCCGCCCGGGAAGGCGAAGCCCGAGAAGCGGTACAGCCCCTGCCGGTGCTCCTCGGGGAGCGTCTCCCAGGGATGTCCCTCGAGGTCGCCGAAGCTCACCTCGCGCAGGCGCGCGTCAGTCCGCACCTCGCCCCAGGCGAGGCGGGCGGTGGTCACCGCGCGCTGGAGGTCCGAGGACGTCACCGTGTCGAAGTGATGCCCGGTCAGAAACGGCGCCAGCGCCAGCGCCTCCTCCTCGCCACGCGGCGTCAGCGGGATGTCGGCCCACCCGGCCAGCAGGTGGTCCCGGCTGCGCACCGTCTCACCGTGCCGCACGAGCCACAGCACCTTCGCGTCCACCACACCTCCGGCGGCGGAGTATACGCCCGCGGTTGACACCCCCCGTCCAGGGTCTAGAATCGGCCTTTCTGCGGCCTTGTGCCATCCTGCACAAGTCCAGGAGGATGTCCATGAAGCCCATTGCCGTGCGCGCCCAGATTCCGGAGTCGGCCACCCTCGAGATCAACGCCCGCGCCAAGAAGATCGCCGCCCAGGGCCAGGGCGCCCGGGTCATCTCCCTGTCGGTGGGCGAGCCGGACTTCCCGCCCCCGCCCCAGGTCGCCGCCAAGACCGCCGCCTACATCACCGAGAAGAAGGGCCGGCTCACCTACACCGCCGCCCACGGCATCCCCGAGCTGCGGCGCGCCGTCGCCGACAAGGTGAAGCTGCGCACCGGCGTCGCCTACGACCCCGAGCGCGAGGTCATCATCACGGTCGGAGGCAAGCACGGCCTCTCCGGCGCGCTGCTCGCCCTCGCCAACCCGGGCGCCCGCGTCCTCATCCCCTCGCCGTACTGGCTCTCCTACCCGCCCATGGCGACCATCGCCGGCGCCGAGCCGGTGGAGATCGACTGCCTCGACACCGGCTTCAAGCTCACGGTCGAGAAGCTGCGTGCCCACGCCCACCCCGCGAACGTGGCCATCATCCTCAACTCGCCCTCGAACCCCACCGGGGCGGTGTACACCCACGATGAGATCGTCGCCCTGTGCGAGGAGGCGGCGCGCCAGGACCTGTGGATCATCTCCGACGAGATCTACGACCGCCTCCTCTACGAGGGCGCCGCGTTCACCAGCATCCCCTCCCTGCCCGGGATGCGCGAGCGCACCCTCCTCGTCAACGGCGTCTCCAAGACCTACTCCATGACCGGCTGGCGGATCGGCTACGTGTGCGGCCCCGAGCACGTCATCAAGGCGATGAAGACCCTGCAGAGCCACATGACCTCCAACCCCTGCGCCGCCGCCCAGCAGGCCGCCCTCGCCGCCCTCACCCTCACCGAGGAGGAGCTGGCCGCGCACCTCGCCGGGCCGATGGAGAACCTGCGCCGCCGCCGGCAGATGGCCGTCGACCGCCTGCACGGTCTGCCCGGCCTCGGCGTCTACCCGCCGGCCGGCGCGTTCTACATCATGCTGGACGTGCGGGCGTTCCTCGGGAAGCCCGTGGGCACCTCCGGCCAGCCGGTGGCGAATGACGAGGAGATGGCCTGGCGCCTGCTCGACGAGGAGCACATCGCGGTGGCCGCGGCCAGCCCGTTCGGCGCCTCCGGCTTCCTCCGCATCTCCTTCGCCGTCCCCGACGAGGACCTCCTCGAGGGCATCGACCGCCTCGCGCACTTCCTGCACCTGGCGTAGACGAGGACCACGCCGCCGCGGCGGGCCGTGAGTCGACGCGGCAGCTCGCCGACCTCGCGGGCTACCTCGCGGCGCCCTTCTTCGCGACCCCGGCCTTGCCCAGCACCTCGAGGCGCCGCTGCGCCAGGAGGTAGGTCGAGGTCGCGCGCGGCTCGAACGGCGCAAGCTCGACACGCCGGTAGTAGCGTGCCCCGGCCTCGGGCAGGCCGTACCACTCCGCAAGCCGTCCGAACACGTACCAGTCGCTGTCGCGCGGCTGGTCCTCCCCGTTCGCGGCGATACCCTTGAGGATCGCCTGGTACGCCTCCGTGGTCTGGCCTCGCTCGGCGAACAGCGCCGCCTGGGTGTGGATGGACCCAGAGGCCAGGCCGCCCGAGCGCTCCACCGCCCGCTGCGCGTGCAGGAGCGCGGTGTCGTCGACCTTCCCGGCCATGAGGGCATACCAGGCGAGCTGGTTGTAGTCGGAGACCGCCTCCTTGCCGTCGTCGACCAGCGCCTGCAGCTCCCGCTGCGCCCCGGCATAGTCCCCGATGCCTCCGAGGGCGTCACCGAGGAGGCGGCGCCCCGCCCGGTCCCCGGGCGACCGCTGCAGCCGCGCCCGCGCGATCTCGACCGCCAGGTCCCACTTCCCGAGCGCCTGGGCCGCGGCCTCGACCATGGCGAGCGCCGTGTCCGAGTCGGGATACGCCGCGAGCAGGCGCTGCGTCACCGGCAGCATGCGCTCGAACTGCGTCGCGGCCCCATACGCCTGCGCCAGGGCGAGCTCGCAGGCGACCTTGAGCCCTTCGCCGGCGGGAGCTGCGCACTCGGCTTCCAGCGCCGGCAGCACCGTCCCGGCGAGCGGCGATCCCCCGGCCAGGACCGCCCCGGCCAGGCGAAGCCGGTGGGGGTCGGCCCCGTCGCCCTTGCTCCACACCCGCGGGAAGAGCGGACCGGCCAGCGGATCGTCCCCGGTCAGCGATCTGATGGACTCCCGTGCCCACTCGCAGAGCTGTCGCGCTGGCTCCAGGTCCCCGGCCTCCACCCTCCGCACGACCTCGACGCCGACGAAGGCGATCTCTGTGGCCGAGGCGAGCATCTTCAGGCCACCCGGCCGCTCAACCATGTACAGCTCCAGCCTGACCGGGCGGTCGCCGGCGGAGATCTGCGCCCGTACACGCTGCACCGGCTGGCCGGCACCGTCCACCACCCCCTCGACGAGCGTCAGGGTCAGGTCGGTGAGCACCAGCTTCGGCAGCCCGATTGCGGCCGGCGACGCCCCGGCCTCCCGCATGTCCTGCAGGAAGGCGTCCATGAGCTCCTTGTTCCCCCGGAGCAGCGACACGACCTCAGGGGCGTACAGCTCCAGCACCTTCCCGCCCCGGGGGTCGGTCTCGTAGACGGCGACCAGCAGGCGCTTGAGCAGGCCCAGCGCGTCCGACGAGCCGAGGTTCATCTCGTCGTAGCGCCTGACCTTCCGCAGCATCTCCGCCCGCGCCCGGAGCTGCACCGCTTCGGGCGCCCCCTGGGCGACCTCGTCCAGGATCGCCGCGGCGTCCTCGTACAGACGCAGCCGGACCAGTCGCTCCGCGGTCACGGCCAGCGCCTGGCGACGCTCCGTTCCATCCGGAATGCGGCGCTGCGCATCGGCGATCCCCGCGGCCGCCCCATCCAGCGCGGATCGCGCCGTGACCTGCCAGGCACGCGACTCCGCGTCGGGCTTCAGCTCCGAGGCCAGCTCGTACAGCTCCCCGAACCGCTGGGCCCACACCAGGGCGAACCGCAGGTTGGTGTCGAACCGCTTGTCCTTCAGCTCGTTCCGGATGTACTGGTATTGACTGATCGCCTCGGCCAAGTCCGGACCGCTCTGGTAGCGCTCGCCATCGGCACCGTGCTCCAGCAGGATCGCCAGGTCGGCTCGGATCCCGGCGTCCTTCGGGTCGAGGTCCCTGGCCGTGCGGTACGCCGCCAGCGCCCCGGCGCGATCGAATCCCGGCTTGAACCGCCGCCCGATGAGGTCGTGCTGCAGGATCCACCCCCGCGTGGCGTGCGCGACGGCCGATGCGGGCTCCACCTGGGTCGCCAGCAGCGCCTCGGCGCGCGCCTCCTCGCCCATCCCGGCCGCCAGCAGCGCGCGCGCCATCTGGTCGTGGTGCATGGCCTCCTTCGGGTACTGGCGGGCCAGCTTGCCGAACTCCTCGAGCGCCTCCCGAACCCGTCCCGCCGCGAGGTGCGCCTCACCCACCTGGTCGAACCAGATCTGGAGGGCGTTCTCCTCCGCCAGCTTGCCGAGGTCCGAGCGCACCGACTCGACCTCCGCCGGCGTCAACCGCAGCTTGCCGCTGTCGAGCCGGAAGCTCACCGTGACCACCCCTGCCGGGTCCCCGGAGACCTCCTCCGTCAGGGTCAGCGTGCCCAGCGACCGCACCTGGCGGGGAGGCAGCGGGCGCGGCGCGAACCCCGGCGGCGGCGCGACGCGGTACCGCAGCTCCCTGGTGAACGGGTAGGCGAACATGAAGTCGCTGCGCCTGACCTTGGGCGTCTCCCCTTCCTCCACCTCCTGCTTCCAGAGCTCGCCGGGAATCGCCTCCAGCAGCACCCCCACCGGCATCGTCACCGCGGCGGCGGCGTCCACGGTGTTGGCGCGCGAGCACTTGCGAGCCTCCACGGAGTACCGGAACGGCCGCGAGAGATCCGAGGTTTCGCCGATCGTCACCGGACCCAGCTCCTTGGCCATGAACTCGTCGCGCACGTAGCTCCGCAGCCGCTCGTCGCGCGTGTCGGGCTTCATCCCTGCGAACACGGCCCGGCTCTCGGCCTCGGGGATGCCCCATGCCTCGACCGTCTCGACGACGCGCCCCTCTCCCTTCTTGGCGAGGAGCACCTCCCGCGCGAACACGGTGCGGTTGTCCGCCGCGCTGCTCGTCGGCGTCAGGAGGAGCTGGGTGGTCGCGGGCGTGGCGATCAGCGCCTGCCGGCCCAGGTCCTGCTCGGGGAGCGCCCCCGCCCGCATGAGGCGCGCGGTCGGGTCCACCCACGTCGCCGGGGAGCCCGGGATGTAGACGATGGCGTGGTCGAACACCTCCAGCCCGGGCAGCCGCGCGTCGAGGTCGAGCCCCGGGCCTGTCCGCAGCAGCGCCACGTGGGCCTCGATGCCGAGCGCCCGCAGCAGCCCCACCAGCAGGGTCGCCTGGTCCTTGCAGTCGCCGAAGCCGCGCTTCAGCGCCTCCCTGGGCACCCAGGGCACGATCGAGGCGTCCCCGAAGTGCACCCCGGTGTACCGGATCTCCTTCCGGAGGCCGTTGGCCACGGCCTCGATCACCTGCTCCCGGCCACGCGCCCCGCCGGCCCACTTC
The DNA here is from genome assembly GCA_025456225.1 of Thermoanaerobaculaceae bacterium. Lineage (GTDB taxonomy): Bacteria > Acidobacteriota > Thermoanaerobaculia > Thermoanaerobaculales > Thermoanaerobaculaceae > JAAYVZ01. Next base: position 4,909 of record JALOLB010000038.1, on the reverse strand, counting down.
TTGGCCGTGCCCCCGAGGTCCGCTCCCGTGAGCTGGCGGTTCACGATCGCGGCATAGGCCGCGGCCACCGCCTGCCACGAGGGGACCGTCGAGATCCCGAACGACGGCGTCGGCGGCACGTCCGGGGGCAACCCGCCCTCGAACCTCTCCCACTTCGTCGGATCCCGGAAGACGTACGTGTGCTCGATGCGGTCGCCGACCTCGCGCTTCTCGGGGACCACGCCGCTCACGGCCTGCAGCGCAACCTGGAACGGCATCCCGGACGGGATCGTGAGCACGATCCGCTGCATGCGAACCGGCCCGAAGCGACCGAGCGGGGTCCGCCACGAGAAGCCGCCGGCCGGATCCGGCTGGGTGCCGCACACGGTCCGCATCTCCTCCACCACCGCGCCGACGCTGACCGCCGGGAGCGGAGCCCGGAGCACGCGGCGGTCCCCGTAGAGCAGCGGGTCGTCATCGGACACCGTGGCCTCGACCAGGAGCTTGGGGTCCAGCTCGTGGACCACGCCGTCCGGCGTGATGACCCGGGCGCGCACCGCGGGCCTGTCCTGCCGCCAGGGCGCCCACTGCTCGTCGACCCCCGACCACCACTCCAGCGCCGACTCGTTGTTGATCCGGTAGACGAGGTGCGTGCTCTGACAGAGCCGCCCACTGGCATCCACCTCGAGCCGCCGCTCGTCGAGCAGCATGAGCACCGAGTCGGTCTCCTTCGCCGCCGCCTCGGCCGCCGACCTGACCAGCTCCCTGGGGTCGGCGCGGAACGGCTCCCCTTCCCAGGGCGCAGCCCCTTCCAGGGCCGAGACGGGCAGCGCCAGCCCGGCCAGGGCCAGCAGAACCGCCGACACGCCAGGGCGCCGCATCGATGACAAGAAGGCACGCGCTCTCACAGGGTTCCTCCCTCTGCAGCGGTCGTCGCAGATTCGACGGTCGAAGGCAGAGCGTCTCGAGAAGGTGGCAACAAGCTGCACAAGCGAGCCGAAGTCTAGCACGCCCCCCAGGCCCAACCCGGCGTGCACCGAGCCGCCTCGGGTTGCCGGCGCGTCCCCAACGCAGCGGTCACCCCGGGCCCGAGGTCGAGCCATCCGGCCCATGTCACCCGAGCGAGCGCGCCCACCGCCACTCCCGACCGACCCGCCCTCCCATCTTGGCGGCCCCGCCCCCGGTGTGGTAGATTTCGCGGTCCGGAGAGCCAACGTAGCTCAGCCGGCAGAGCAGCTGATTCGTAATCAGCAGGTCCGCGGTTCGATTCCGCGCGTTGGCTCCAATCTTTGCAATGAGTTAGCTCTGCCGTTTCTCTGGCCACCAGCCTGCCGTCACAGCACCGTCACAGCGCGGAAGTGAATCCCACTCCATTGGCAAGTACCCGTCCGAGCTGTCGTCCGCTCCTCGGTCCGGGAGCCAAACCACCCTTCCTACTGTTTGCCTGATTCAGCCTCTCAGGCGGACACCGCCGTTTCTTCCCGGACGGAACCGGACGTTGGTGAGGCGACTCACGACTGCATGTCGGGACATCCACGGTCGATCCGCGGAGTGATCCGAAGCCGACCGGAGCGAGGTTCCCTGGACGGGTCGCCGAGGACCCCAACGACATCGCCGCCCTCATCGAGCTGTGCATCACGCGGCGCATCTACGGGGTCGAACGCTGGATCGCCGCTGGGCATCCGGTCCAGGTCGCACACCGTGAGGTGGGACCGTGGCACCATCCCGCGACACCGCTCTCGGCGGCCATCGAGTCCGGCCTGCACGACCTGGTCCTCCTGCTGCTGTGCAACGGGTATCGGACCGAGCTGGAACCGCAGTCGCCCCTGAACCCCGCGCTTCGCCGGCGCGCGTGGGCCACCATCGACCTGCTCCTCGCGTGGGGTGCCGATCCGAAGGCGGCCGATCCGCACGCCGTGCTCGACACCTATCAGCACTCGATGATGGAACGGTTCTGGGACCTCGGCCTGGACCTGGCACGTGGCCGAAGCCTCGCGTGGTACCTCTCGGAGTCGACCCGCAACAAGCCGGCGTACGGGTGGGCCAAGCGGCACCACGAGGATCCCCGGGTGGCCCGTGCGCTGGCGCTGGCCCTGGGCGGGGCCGTGTGGGAGGAACGCGAGAAGGCGGTGGCCCTGCTCGCGTGGGCCGGCGCCGATCCGCATCGCCGGGTCCCGAGCCTGCGGTATTCGGAGGACGACGACGACCCTGAGGAGGATCGCAGCTCGGCGATCGAGCTTGCCGTGATGCTCGGCCGTGGAACGCTCCTGAAGTACCTGTCGCCGGATCCGGAGATCGATGACTTCGAGGAGCTGTGGGACTCGGTGTGCGACCCGGACACCGTGGACCGCCTCTTCGACCTGCGCCCGCCCCTTGACTGGTCGAAGGCCATCAGGCGCAACGTCTCACGCATGGGATGGTTTTACGAATGGCGCTGCGCCAGCCCTGCCTCGAGCGCATCTTCGACCACCACTGGGGGCGCCTGAGCACGCTGGAGCCCTCGGACTGTCAGGAGATGCGGAGGAGCCTCCTGAAGATGGAGTCCAGCAGCGATCTCGCCTGGCTGCTGGGGAAGCTCGCCAAGCCGCACCACTGCGACGAGCGGATCTTCGCGGAGCTTGTACGTACTGCGGCGATCCGGGAGAGGATGGACCGCCTGGGGCTCAGCGGGCTGTTGCCGTCGAAGGCCGCGAAGCCCAGTACCAAGCGAGTGCCCGATCAGAGGCAGGTGCGACGGGAGGACCAGTTGCTGGCGAGTCAGGAGGAGAGCTGGCTCTCCAGCCTGACTCCCGAGGCCAGGGCGGCGGCACTCCGCTACCGGATCAGCCGCGAGCAGCTCTACGAGGAGGTCTGGGCCGAACCGATCATCAAGGTCGCCGAACGCTACGGCGTGTCGGACGTCGCCGTTGCGAAGTGGTGCAGGAAGCTGAACGTTCCTCGACCCGGGCGCGGTTACTGGGCGCGCCGGGCCGCGGGCCAGCAGGTCAAGCAGCGTCCGCTGCCAGGGGCCGGGCACGGGCAGTCGAGGTACGTGCGTCGTCCGGAGCCTCGCGAGAGGACCTCTGCGCCACCCACGAGGGTTCCGGGGCTTGAGGTCTTCGAGAACCCGATTCCGGTTTCGGAGGTGCCCGACCCCGAGCACCCGCTCGTCGCGCGGACGCGCCGGGCCTTGCATGACTCCGCGACCCGGGAGTCCGGGATCATCAGCCCGAGTGGTGAAGCGATGCTGGACGTCTCGGTGGGTGAGGCGAGCGTGAAACGCGCCCTGCGAATCATGCACCCGCTGATCCGTGCGATCGAGAGAGCGGGGTTCTCGGTTGAGGCTGCCGCCACGCTCGACGGTGAAGACCGCCCCACCGGCTACAGGACCTGCGCTGTCCTCCATTGGCGTGCATCGCGGTCTCCCTCGCTCCGGCACGGCTCCTCGCGCGGCGGCTCGCTGCAGGGGTCGGCTCGCGGGTCCAGGCGCCGGGGCTCTGGGCGTGGCACGGTGCAAGGCCCGGGCTGCCCGCGTCGGCACACCGGTCATGCGCCTCGCGCCGTCACGGTCCCGTCGCCGGGAGCTCTGCCATCCCCACGCTTCCCCGCATTGGCGCGCGGCATGCCAGGCTCTTCAACCTCGCCAGCGTGCAGGACTTGGATGGCGCTGCGATGCTCCGCCCTGGTGGTCGCTGCACGGAGGGTCGGCGCCCAACGGGACGTTCTCGACCCCGGCCGACCGCCTGCCAGGGTCTTGCGGACGTCACCTGCCGCTGAAGACGGTCCGTTGGCGTCCCGGCAGGGGGATGGGGGAGATGTCGCCGTCGGCGGCGGTGGTGCTGCCAGTGACGAGCGCGCCCCCTCTTGGGACGCCGAAGGTCAGGTGGGTTGGGGTGGATCGGTGCAAACCCAGATAGGGGTGCAGGGTGGGACGCGCTGGTCAGGTCCTTCCCGCGCTCGACCTACACCTGCTCGAGGAGCGCCACGTCCTGGAGATCGATGTCGCGGCCAGCGGCTCGCTTGGCGGCGATGAGGTCGGCTCGGCTGACGATGCGGAAGACCTGACCCTGGTACTCCATCCGGACGTGGTTGTGCCATGCCCGGGCGAAGGCAAGGCCAGGTGTCGAAGTCTGGACGTCGATTCGCACGCGATCCTCGAAGATGGTGATCTCGTGGCCAAGAACGGCCTCGACGGAGGTGAGGCCCGCAGTCCCGAGCCCGGCTTCGGTCAGAGCGTCCAGAAGGCTGCGGGCGTTGTCGGGTGTCGCTTCAATGAGGATGTCGAGGTCAAACGTCGCGCGTGGAACACCGTAGAGCACGGCGGCGATGCCGCCGATCACCACGTACCTAACGTTGTGTCGCTCTAACGACGAGAACACGCCCTGAAGTCGGTTGAGCATTCTTGCACTCCGCAAGCCGGGGGTTGACCGTGAGGGCCAGGTCCGTGAAGGAGCACAACAGCTCCATCCTCTCCGCCAGTGTGAGACCACCGAACCACCGGGCCTTTGCTGCCAGGCTCTCGTCCTCACGACAGTGGGTAACTCTCGGGCTCACAATGAGAAGTGTAGCAGATGCGAGGCACGATGTGGTTGCCCGCGGGACAGCATCCTGGGAAATACCTCTGGCGTTGGAGGCACGTGCCGATCTCCCCAGCTATGATGCCCAGGACCTGTGCGGGAACTACGTGCCAGGTTTGGCACGCTTGGTACTGCTTTGCGATCTTGCATCGCGGCGCGAACGAGGCCAAGGCCAGGTCGAGCTACACCTGGCCCATTGCAAAGGCCCTTCCGCTGTGCGGTCTCGCCGTGGCCTCGCTCCCCGGCGGCTCGCGCTTTCCGCGGTCTGCCCCATCCCATCCGCCACCACCTTCGGACACGGGCCGAAGTGCCGGCCCCACGGGCTCCGGCAGGTGTCTGGCGAGAAGCGGTCTTGGATCCTGGGCCAAGCGCAA
>JALOLB010000221.1 GCA_025456225.1 Thermoanaerobaculaceae bacterium | reverse complement strand
AGACATCGCCCAGGGCCTCCAGGGGCAGCGGCTTGCCGGTGCCGGTGAGGTGGATCTCGGCGAACGCCGCGAGCTGATGCGCCTCGGCCACTCCGAGACGGACGAGCTCCAGCGCCGCGATCAGGAACGTCACGCTCTCCAGCCGCTCCGGCCGGGTCAGCAGGTGGGACAGCAGCGGGAAGCTCGGCCGGGCCTTCACCAGCTCGAACAGCTCAACGATCTTCTCGCGCACCGAGAAGCGCATGGGTGGCAGCTCCATGGCCGCCGGGTGGTCGCGCCGATGCCGCTCGAGGACCGCCGTCAACGCCCGGCCGAGGGTGATGACGTCCACGTCCTCGAGGTCGAGCTCGACCTCCTCGGGGCTGTCCGGAGCTTCCAGCGCCACCGCCTCCATGCCGCGGCGCACCTCCTCGAGACCTGCCAGCTCGGCGGCCGCCAGCTTCACCTTCTCATACTCCAGCAGCCGCTCCACCAGCTCGGCGCGCGGGTCGTCCTTCTCGCCCTCGTGGCGGGGCAGCAGCAGTCGGGACTTGATCGCCAGCAGCCATGCCGCCGTGACCAGGAACTCCCCGGCCACCTCCAGGTCCATCTCCTCCATCTGGCGGAGTGCCGCATGGTACTGGTCGCAGATCCTGGCGATGGGGATGTCCCAGATCGAGACCTTGTCCTCGCGCACCAGGTGCAGCAGCAGGTCGAGGGGTCCCTCGAAGGCCGGCAGGATCACGCCCGGCGCCGTGCTCGCCTCGCCGGTCACCACAGCAGGATCATCACCAGGCCGTTCACGAACGGGTTCAGGATGCGGCCGAACGCCCCGGTCCAGAAGAGGGCCAGCAGCAGCAGCATCCCGTACTGCCTGACCTGGGCGTAGGCGAGGTGGAAGCGCGCCGGCAGGAACGCCTCGAGGATGTGGCTACCGTCCAGGGGTGGGATCGGGATCAGGTTGAAGACGGCCAGCACGAGGTTGATCATCGCCAGCGAGAAGAGCAGGAAGATGAGCGGTGCCGCAACGCCTGAGGCCCCCAGGGCGCCCTCACGGAGCAGCGACACCAGCAGGGGCCTGAAGCCCGGCATCACCGCCTTGGTGATGAGGAGAAGCCCCGTCACGACGATCCCGAGAGCGATGTTGGACAGCGGTCCGGCGAGCCCCACCAGGGCAGGTCCCCAGCGCTGGTTGCGGAGGTTGCGTGACACGAACGGCACCGGCTTCGCCCAGCCCAGCACCGGCGCGCCGATGATCGCCAGCAGGAGCGGGAAGATGATCGTGCCGAAGAGATCGATGTGCTTGAGGGGGTTGAGGGTGATCCGCCCCAGCCAGCGCGCCGTGGGGTCCCCGAGCTTCTCCGCCATCCAGCCGTGCGCCGACTCGTGGAGCGAGAGCGCCAGGGCGAACGCCATGAGCTGCATGACGACCTCGGGCAGGCGGGTGACGAACGAGTCCATGGGAAGGGAATGGTACCACCCTCGCCCGCCCCCCAAGGCAGGCTCAAGGCTTCAGGCTCAAGGCTCAAGGCTTCAGGACCCCCGCCCTTCACTGGCGCAAGCTCACGAGCTTTCATATCCGAAACCTGGTCTTGGACTTGGACCTGGACCCGGTGGCACCGGAACACCCTCAGTATTGGTCAGAGTATGCGTTTCGGCGAGAAGCTCTTTCAGCGGCCAACCATCTTGTTCGGGGTCCAGGTCCAGGAACTACCTGTCCCTCTTCACTCTCCCCTCTCCCCTCTCCCCTGTCCTCCGTCGCCTGCTGCTAGACTCGACCGACTGGAGGGGTCATGAGCGACCGGGTGTACGTGCACGACATCGAGGTGGAGTGCCTGATCGGCACGGAGCCCGGCGAGAGGCTCGGGCGCCAGACGGTCCTCATCGACGTGGACGTCCTGTGCGACTGCCGGCCGGCCGGCCGCTCCGACGAGCTGGCGGATGCTCTCGACTATGTCCGTCTCGTCGAGGTGGTCCAGGAGCGGGCCGCGGCGAGCCGCTGCCGGCTCCTGGAGGCCTTCGGGGAGGACCTGGCGACAAGCCTCCTCGGCGCCTTGCCCGCCGCCGACGCCGTGCACCTGCGGCTCACCAAGCCCTCGGCGATCCCGGGCATCCCGCTGGTCGGCGTCGAGATCGAGCGCCGGCGCGAGGCCAGGGGATGAGCGGGGCCGCTCGCGTCGCCCTCGTCACGGGCGGTGCCGTGCGGGTCGGCCGGGCCATCGTGACGCACCTGGCCACCCGCGGCTGGGCCGTCGCCTTCACCTACCGGGGCTCGGCCACCCAGGCCCGGGAGCTGGCCGACGAGCTCGGCGCCACCGGTCACGCCTGTCTTCCGGTGCCCGCGGACCTCGACCGCATCGGAGACTGCAGGACCCTTGTCGACACCACCCTGGATCGCTTCGGCCGCCTCGACGCCCTCGTCAACAACGCCTCCGTCTTCCCCCGCACACCTCTTGCCGACCTTGACGAGGCGGCGTTTCTCGCGGTGCTGCAAACCAACCTGGTGGCGCCCGTGATGCTGGCCAGGCTCACGGCGGCCGCCCTGGGCGCCACCACCGGGAGCATCGTCAATCTCGTCGACATCCTCGCCGAGCGCCCGATCCGCCACCACCTGGCCTACATCGTGTCGAAGGCCGGGCTCGTCGCCGCCACGCGCGCCCTGGCCGTGGAGCTCGCCCCGTCTGTGCGGGTGAACGCCATCGCGCCCGGCATCGCCCTGTTCCCCGATAGCTATGACGAGGCCACCCGCCAGCGCCTCACTGCCCGTACCCTGCTCGGCCGCGCCGGCACTCCCCTGGAAATCGCCCGGGCCGTCGAGTACCTCCTCGACGGCGCCTCCACCATGACCGGCCAGGTCCTCACCCTCGACGCCGGGCGCACCGTCCCACTCTGACCCCCACCCTCCCAGGGCAGAGGGGAGAGGGGAGAGCAATCCCCCGCCCAGCGCCCCTGGCAGATCCTCCCAGCGGTTCTGACTCTCCCCTCTCCCCTCTTCCCTCTCCCCTTCTTCATTCCTCTATACTCCCGCCGTGCACCTGATCGTGAATCCGGCGGCGGGGGGAGGCCGGCTGGGGCGGGAGTGGCCCCGCCTCCGGAAGCGCCTCGGCGAGCTGGGCCTCCAGGTCGACGAGTCGATGACCCGCGCACCCGGCCACGCGACCGAGCTGGCCGCCGCGGCCGTCGCCGCGGGCCGCGATCTGGTGGTCGCGGTGGGCGGCGACGGCACCATCTGCGAGGTCGCGCAGGGACTTCACGCGACAGGCAAGGCGAGGCTCGGCATCCTCCCCTTCGGGACCGGGAATGACACCGCGAGGACCCTGGGGCTGCCGCATCGCCTCGAAGATGCCGTGACCGCGCTGCGCTCGGATGGGCGTCGCCGGATCGACCTCATGTCCTTCAACGGTCAGGTCGTGGTGAACGCCGCCGGGGTGGGCCTGCTCGGCTCCATCAACGCCAAGGCTGCCCGCATCAAGATCGTGCGCGGCATCTTCGCCTACCTGGCGGCGGCAGTGGCCGGCTGCCTCTCCGACCCGACCCCCGAGGTCGAGGTCGAGGCCGACGACTACCGGTACCGCGGTCCGATGACCATCCTCGCCCTCCAGAACGGCCCCACCACCGGCGGAGGCTTCGTGCTGGCGCCCGGGGCGAGGGTGGACGACGGGCTCCTGAACGCCTGCCTGGTGGGGGACGTGCCGATCCCGGGGCGCTTCTCCCGCCTCGCGGCGGCGCTGCGCGGCCGCCTCGGCGAGCAGAAGGGGTCGCACATGCTGCAGTTCAGGAGGCTGGAGCTGCGCTGCCGGGACGCCATCCACGCGCATCTCGACGGCAACCACGCCATGATCGAGCCGCCCGGCCTGGTCGTGGAGGTCCTGCCGGGAGCGCTCGAGGTCGTGGCGCCTCCAGGCTAGCGATCCCCCACCTTTAACAGGTCGCGAACCTCGCGCACGCCGGAAACCTCCCGGGTGATGCGCACGGCGAGATCGCGCCGGTCGGCATCCGCAACCTGGCCCGACAGGCTCAGGACGGAATCGGTCGCCTCGACCTCGATGGCAAAGCCGGACCGCCCCATCTGGTCCAGGAGGCGCAGCTTCACCCGGGTCTCCAGCAGGGCGTCCGCGACCTCGCGCTCCGCCTCATCGACGGCGCGGGCGAGCGGCGCCGTCGCCGGGGTCTGGGGGGCCACGACGAGACGATTCCGGACCTCCGTGACTCCGCTCACCGCCCCGGCCACCTGCTCGGCAAGCTCCTGGCCGGTCGTGCTGCCGACCCGGCCGGTCAGCGTCACCACTGATCCGGAAACGTCGGCGCTGACCTCCATACCCGCGGTCCGCATCTGCTCCAGCAGGGCGACACGAACCCGCGCCTTGAGCGACGCTTCGGCGAGCTCGTCCTGCACCGAGGCCACGGCGCGATCGATCGCCGCCCCCGCCCGCTGGGCCGGCCCGGGCGCCTCCGGGGGCTGCGAGCAGGCCCCGACCATCACCGCCACGAGGCCCGCCAGGAGCAGTCGGCCGCTCACTTCAGCTCCGGGTGCACCGCCCGCCGTGCGAGCGAGTAGCCGGCCTGGTTCGTGAGCTGATCCCTGACCCCCACCGAGATGCGGTAGGTGCCGGGATCCAGGAGCAGGTCCGCCGAGATCGTGATGTGCTGCTTCTTCTGCTCGTCGTAGGAGCCGGCCGGGATCCTGATGGGGTGCTCGGTGCGTTGCAGGTCGGACTGCTGCCCTTCGGTGTCCCGGGCCGCGTAGTAGACCATGAGCCAGCCGATCAGATGGTCGCCGTCGGGGATCAGGGCGACCTTCTCCATCGGCACCCGGATCTCCACCGGCAGGGTCCAGCGCCCGGTCGAGGCGGGCGAGGGCTCACCGGTCTGGACCTCGATATTGAGCGGGTTGTCGTCCAGGTCGAAGGCGAGGCCCGAGATCACCCTGTCACCCACCAGCGTGGGCAGCGACTTCTCGATGAAGGTGCGGCTGTAGTTGAGCTTGTAGCTGTTCTTGCCCTTGACCCTGACCTCGATCCGGTGCATCCGGTCCTCACCGGTGGGGACCAGCCGGTAGCCGAGGGAGTAATAGGTCCCGATGTCCTCCCCGATCTTGTCGAGGCCCGCGCCGGGGTTGTTGGCATTGAGGATCGCCAGCCCACCCGTCTGGTCAGCCATGAAGACGAGGGAGTCCTGGAAGTTGCTCGTGCTGAAGCTGGCCGCCAGGGTGGAACGCGAGCCGCGGTTCTCCGCCTCGATTCCGAGGTTCGCCTCCAGGCCGCGTGCATCGATGGTGTAGAACCTCACCCCGGCGGCCGACGCGGTCGTGACCAGCCCCCGGAAGAGGTCGGTGGAGTCGTAGTCACGGGCCTGCGTGAGAATCGACGGCACGCGGTAGCGATCCTGCAGCTCGTAGTACAGCTCCAGGCCGGGCGACATCGGCAGCCCGTCAGAAACGTAGAGAATCGACTTCCGGCCCGGCAGGCCGCTCATCATGCCCACCAGCTCCTGGATGGCGCGCACCGTGAAGGTGAGGTTGTTGCGCTGCTCGCGGGAGAAGGCCTGGACCTCGTCGAGCGCCCTCGGCAGGGTGTTGGTGTTCTCGTAGTTCTCGGAGATGAAGTCCTCGACCCGCTTGCGGGAGGCGACGAGGTCGGGCCGGCCACCCACGAACCTCTTGGTCCGGCGCAGGGCCGAAGCGAGCTCCTCCGTGTCCGACGTGAATGGCTGGAGGATCTTGAGCGAGCGCTGGTACGAGACCACCATCGCCTGGTCCGGAGGGCTCACCTGCTTCTCCACGAACGCGATGACATCGTCGAGGATGCGGTTGCGGTTGAACGGCAGGATGTTCTCGTTGTCGAGGTAGATCGCGATGAAGCGCGGCTGCCGGGGCGGCGGCGCCTCGATGGGCGTGCCGACGGGCAGCGTCGGCGTCGGCACGGGCGCCGGCGGCGCGGCTTCGGGCGGGGCTGTCGGCGAGGCGCTCGTGTAGAGCCCGAAGTTCGTCACGGCCTGAGGCTTACCGTCCTGGAAGACCTCGAAATCTTCCAGCTTGAGGCCTCGCACCGGGCCTTCCTTGTCGCGGACCGACACCTCCACGTTGACGATCGTGATCTCGAAGGTGTCCACGAAGCGCAGACCGCCGATCTGCTGGAGAGGAGCCTTGGGCGCAGCAGGCTTGTCCTGGGCCATGACCAGGCCGCCCGCCAGCAGCGTCAATGCGGCACAAGGGACGAGAAGAGTGGGGCGCACGAGCACCTCCCGCCCCGAGTCTAGCAAATACCCTGCCGCCCCCACCCGCCCGGTCGAGAGTCAAGAGTCGAGAGTCGAGAGTCCTCCCCCACCCCCACGAAAACCTCGACCTGGACCCCGATCGAGATGATCAGCCGCAGGACGAACCTCGCACCGACCAGCTTGCTCCGGATTGGCTTCGCGACGCCCCGGTGCCGCTGGGTTCAGGCCCAGGTCGGAGTCTGGACATTGGTGACG
>JALOLB010000220.1 GCA_025456225.1 Thermoanaerobaculaceae bacterium | reverse complement strand
GTCCTTGGCGAAGACGATGTGCGGTATCAGGTCGATGACCCGTCGGAGGAGCTGCTCGCTCTCCTGCGCGACGAGCTCCTCATGGTGGAGGACCTGACCTGCGACCCCTGCCCCACCACCCACGCGGGCAAGGGCTTCCTCGAGCTCCCTGACCCGCGCCCGGAGGGCCAGCACCTCCCCGTCGCAACCTGTCTGGATGTCTTCTTCGCTCATGATCCGGTCTCCCCAGAACCGGAGCAGTCAACGGACAACGTAGGCACTTCTCGTACAGATCTTACACCAGGTTCGACATCGTTCCATCGGGCGAGCTCCCGGTCGCCGGAAGCGGGAGCCCTCCAGCGCGAGATGCATGGTCGATGGCGGGTGCCCGCCGCGCCTGGGCGGCGTGCCCGTCCTCAGATCAGCCGGTCCAGGCTGTGGGTCACCTGTCGTGTGATGGCGGTGCGGATGTCATCGCCGAGGGGGCGCGAGCCGACGTAACCGACCACGAAGCTCCCGACCGACTCCTTGGATGCGCGCATGGCCATGAGCCGGCGGCTCGCGAACTGCAGCTCGATGGAAAGCAGGGACCCGGCCTCGGCGTCGATGCGGTCGAGCTGCTCCATGGCATACGCGAGCTCGGCGCCCAGCCCGTCGAAGTGATCGGTGGGAACGTTTCCCCGGGTGGCCACCACGAACCCCTGCGGGTCCACCACGAAGCCGGCCCGGGCGCGGCAGAGCTCGAGGCTCCAGGCAAGGAAGACCTCCCAGCTCTCCAGCTCGAGAGGCGGTGCGTGAAGGTCCACGGCCGGGCCGGGAGACGGTGGCGCCGGTGAGGCAGGGGTCACCGGGGGCAGGGGTCGAACCGGTTCTCGGGGGGCCGGTACCTGGCCCGGTAGCCCGGGTTGCCGGAGCTGCCGGGCGAGGCCGCTCGCCAGGCCGAGGTCATACGAGTTGACGCTGCACCTTTTCATCGGTTTCTCCCGTGATCCCACTCAGATCGGCGATGACCCGCTCGATCTCGTCGACCAGCAGCTCGAAGCGACGCGCCTCGGGAGGCGTCCGGCCACCCATGAAGCTGACCGGGAGGCCGAGCTCGCTGGCGCGGGCGAACGCCTCGGCCCTGGGGATGACGGTCTCGAGCACGCCGTCGAGCTCGGACCAAACCGTGCCCATGACGTTCAGGGACGTGTCGCGCCGCAGCTCGACCATGGTGGGCAGGATCCCCAGCAGGCGGAGGGCCGGGTTCTCCTGCTGCTGGACGTGCTGGATGACGCGCAGCACCTGGCCGATGGAGCGCAGGGCCAGCGGCTCCGCCTGCAGCGGCACCAGCACGAAGCTGCTCATGGCGAGGGCCGCCCGGGTGACGAGCCCGAGACCCGAAGGGCAGTCGATGATCAGGTAGTCGCGGTCCCGGGAGAGCTCCTGGATGACCTCCGAGACCTTGGCCGGCGAGTTGAGGAGGATCTCGAACTCCCGGGCGTCCACCGGGTCGAGCCGGCCGCGGGGCAGAATGGCCAGGGTCGGCACCTTGGTCTGGATGAGGATCTGGTCGATGGTCGCGCTGCCGAGCAGGAACTCCGCAAGGCCAGGCCACTCCGTCTCCCCCTTCGCCAACGAAAGGCCCACGGAACCCTGGGGGTCGAAGTCCACCAGCACGGTGCGCCGGCCCTTCTCCGCCATGGCCACCGCCAGGTTGAGGGCCGTGGTGGTCTTGCCGGTTCCACCCTTGGAGGTTGCGAGCGATATCACGTATGACATGGTGACTCCTTCGTCGTCTCGTCAGAGGGCGCTGGGGTTTCGATGAGCTCCCGCAGCCGTTCCAGCGCCGCCGCCCGGCGGTCGCCGAAGAGCTGGATCCTGAGCCGGGGGGTGCCGATGATCCCCTGGATGAGCCAGGCGGTCGGGTGATCGATCCTGAAGTAGGGACGGGGAAAGTGGGGGAAGTACTGGAGGCGTCCCTCGCTGGCGAGGCGGTGCATGAGCTCGACGGACACGGGCTCGTCGAGGGCGATCTCCTTGGCCTCCGAGTGGGAGAGGCAGCTTTCCAGCTCCCGCAGGTCCACGAAGCGTGGCATCTAACAGCCCTCCAGCGAGGCCAGGGCGGCAAGGAGCAGGTCCACATCGTCCTCGGCGGTGCCGAGGCCGACGCTCACCCGGACGCTGCCCCGGGGCTCGCCGGGGAGGCCGCGGAGGGCGAGAGGTGCGCAGTGCAGCCCGGTCCGCACCTCGATGCTGAACGACTCACGCAGTACCAAACCGACCTCGTCTGGGTCCCAGCCGGCGACGCAAAACGGCACAATTCCGACCCGACCGTCCTCGTGGGCGAGGGGGAAGAGGCGGATGTGGCCCATCACACGCATGCCCTCCCGCAGGCGCTCGACCAACCAGGCCCTGTGCGCTCCTAGAGCCTCGACACCGATCCGGTGCACGAACCGCACTCCCGCGCGAAGCCCCGCGATGCCAGGCAGGTTCGGGGTCCCGGCCTCGTGGCGCAAGGGGAGATCAGGCGGATGGAACCGATCCTCCGACCGCATCCCGGTGCCCCCCACGATCGTCTGGGGAAGCATGGAGTCTGGTACGACCAGGCACCCGACCCCGGGAGGGCCCATGAGCCCCTTGTGCCCCGCGAAGGCGACGAAGACCCGTCCGGGGAGGCGACCGTGGGTGAGGCTCACGGCGCCCGCGGTCTGGGACGCGTCGAGCAGCAAGGGCACGCTGGCGGCAGCCGCCACCTCGGCCAGCTCCTCAACCGGTTGGATGCTGCCCGTGACGTTGGAGGCGTGGGTGAGAGCCACGAGCGACGTGGATGGTCGCAGCGCCGCCTGCAGGGAGGCCGGCTCCAGGGTGCCGTCGGCGCCGGGCTCGATCATGGTCACGGCCACCCCGATGTCGCGCTCCCGGTGGGCGATGGGGCGGAGCACCGAGTTGTGCTCCAGGGTGGAAGTCACGACGTGGCAGCCCGGTTCGACAAGGGCGCCGATCACGAGGTTGAGGGCGTGGGTGGCCGAGGGCAGCAGGACGATTCCGGCGGCGTCGTTCACTCCGAGCAGGCCCGCCAGCTCCTTCCGGCAAGGTGCCACCGGGTCGTTCGCGCCATCCCCCCCGCGCGCCGCGTCGACCGGTGGGCGGTCGAACCAGGCGTGGACGGCCTCCACCACCTCCCGGGGCTTCGGGAAGGAGGTGGCCGCCTGGTTCAGGTGGACGCTGCGCATGGCCCTCTCTCGGGTCAGGCGGCCGGGCCGGGCACGCAGGCGCCCGGCCCGGCCGCCGGGTTCACTTCTTCGACACCGCGAACTCGCCGAACTGGTCGCCGGCCTCGATGCCGCGCACCTGGTCGGACTTGAAGGTGTTCATGCCGTTCGGATACGGCGCCGCGTAGGCGAGCTCCATGAAGGCGGCGGAGACGCCGCGGATCATGTAGGCGCGCCTGCCCTCGCCTCCCGAGTCGGCCTCGTAGTAGTCGACCGCCCGGATGGTCATGGACTCGCCTTCCTTGATCTGCACGATCCCGGACTTGGCCCAGCCCCACGCGGTGAAGACGGCATACGCACCGCGCAGCACGTCCTTGGCGCCCTCGGTCACCATCGGCATGACCGCCGACTCGAACTCCGGCGAGGTGATGATCCCGTAGCCGGTGTGGTAGCCGCACTCGTAGGCGCAGTTGACGAGCGCCGTCTCCATGGCCGTCTTCCGGTCGGGTGGGGTGATCGCCATCATCCGCTCGGCAACCGTGTTCCAGAACGTGCACGGGAGCTGGTTGACGAGCACGTTGAAGGCAGGAATCAGCCCGTTGTCGTTGGCCTTGGCCTCGACCTGCACGAGCTGCCGTACAACCTGATCTCGCATGACTGTCATGACTCGCTCCCTTCTTCCTACACGGCCTTCACGGACAGCACGCTCTGGGGGGCGCCCATGACGATGGAGGCCGTCTCGGCAGCCTCGAAGCTGCGGGCCGGCTTGTCGAATGCCACGGCGAACATGGCAGCCACGAAGCCGCGGGTGAAGTGGTTGATGGGCTTGTCGTGCTTGCCCCACTTCTGGACCCAGCCCTCGTCGACGTGGGAGTGGGGGAGCTTGGCCTCGCCGCCGGCCGCGCTGCCGCTGGCGGTCATCGTCCCGAGGCCCATGAACGCGAAGTACTCGCAGCCCACCTGGAGCCGGTCGGCAGGAGCGGTGATGCCGTGCTCCTTGACGTAGCTCTCGATGACCGGACGGATGGTGTCCTCGGCCACCTCGGCGAGCACCCGGACCGCGCCCAGGTCGGCGAAGTCCTCGGCCAGCTTGGTGGTGAGGGACATGTAGTGGTGACAGTGGAGCACGAACCCGTGCCCGTTGATGGAGTGACGGAAGGTGTTCTCGTCGAACGTGTGCTTGATATCCAGCGCCATGGCTCAGCCTCCCCTAGAAGAAGTTGGCGAGATCGTCGATGAGCGGCTTGGCCTTGTGGCGGATGATCCCCAGCTTCGAGGCATCCGGCGCGGTGACGGCGATGATGGCGTCGCCGATCGGCCGGCACATGATGACGGCGCGGCCGTACTCCACGAAGAGGTCCTGGAACTTGGAAACCTTGAGCTCGGTGCCCATCTCCTCGATGCCGTTGATGGCGTTGGCGAGGGCGGCGCCCAGGTCGTCGAGGGAGAGGGCGGCGCCTCCGCCTGCCGACTCGATGACGAACCCGTCCCGTCCGACCACGACGGCCGCGGTCACGCCTGGTACCTTGAGAAGCTCCTCGAGCACATCGGTTGAGGTCCTTGAACCCTGGGGCATGTCACTGCTCCTTTCACTTGTGGCCTTGTGGCCGAGTTGTCCGTTCTTGGCTCGCTCGTCCTGGATGCGGATCGCCTCCATGAGCGCCTGTTGGGTTGGCAGCAGCATCGTGTTCTTGGGGGACAGCACCGACTCGTAGAAGTGGAAGGCCCCGCTCGTCCAGCCCAGGATGGCCACGAGGGCCTCCATGCCGGCCAGGCTTGCGGACACGACGTGTACCAGGTTCCCCTTCACCAGGTAGACCCGCGCCTCTCGTCCTTCGGCCGGCTGGGTCAGCACGAGCTCGCCCGTCTTGCCGCTGGCGTTGAGGAACTGCAGCAGGTCCACGATGTTCGTGGTGGCCAGGCTGCCCTGGAGCCCCTCCACCATCTCCGGGGGAATCACGCTCTTGGGTCGCTGCATAGGGCTGTCCTCCAGTCTTCGCCCCGGACCGGGGCTGTCAGGGTCCGATGTCCCCGGGCTGACTCCGGCGCCCGCAGGGACGGGGGAACCCGCTCGCCAGCCGGCGCCATCGGGTGGACGAGCAGGAAGGGAATGGCAAGGAGCAGGGCGAGCGCGCCGCGGTTGGAGGGCGCTGCGGCCGTCGGCTCCACGGCTCGCAGGATCGCCGCCACCAGCTCGTCGGTGTCGACCGGCTTCTCGAAGCAGGCGAGCGGCGCAAAGGGGACGAGCGCGTCCTCGATCAGGGGCGACACATAGGCGGACATGACGATGACCGGGAGGTGGGCGTGCTCCTGCTTGAGGGCTGCGAGCAGGTCGAACCCATCGATGCCGGGCATCTTGAGGTCGGTGACCACGAGGTCCGCCCCGAACCGGCCGACCATCTCGATCGCCTGCTGCCCGTTGAGGGCGGTCAACACCCGGAGGAGGTGGGCATGGGGGTGGAGGGCGTCCACGAGACTCAGCAGGAACGGCTCCTCGTCGTCCACGAGCACCACTGTCTTGCGGGTCTCTGGAGCCACCTGCACCTCCCGGCGGAGGTCACAGGGCAAGGCCCGTGCCAGGCCCGTGTCAGTCCGTCATGATACTGATGGCGCGCATCTTGTCAGACAAAGCGGCGTCGCGAGCTGAGGTGGGAGATGCGATCTGGACTGCTCAGGATGACCCGGTGGGGTCGTTGTGAGCCGTCTCCCTCAGGCCGAAGGTGCGGATCTTGCGCTTGAGGGTCGAGAGTGAGATGCCCAGAGCCCGGGCTGTCCTCGAAAGGTTGAAGCCGAGACGGCGCAGCGCCTCCTCGATGTGGCGGCGTTCGAGCTCCTCGAGGGTTGCCAGGTTGGGGAGAGTGGCAGGCGCAGCCGTGGGCGGTGGGGAGGACCGGGCGAGGAGCCGGGAGGGTGCCAGCGGTCCGACCGGGTCCAGGATCATGGCCCGCTCCAGAAGATTGCGGAGCTCGCGCACGTTTCCCGGCCAGTCGTAGCCCCGCAGGTGCTCGACCTCGTCTGCGGCGAGGGGTCGTGGAACGCCGGAGATTGCGGTTACGAGGTGGTCGCACAGCTCGGGAAGGTCCTCCAGGTGGGCGCGCAGGGGCGGCACGGTCATGCCCACCACATTGAGCCTGTAGAAGAGGTCCTGGCGGAAGTGGCCGGAGCGCATCGCTGCCTCGAGGTCGGTGTTGGTGGCGGCGATGACGCGCGCACCGACCCGGCGCTCGGTCTCGGAGCCCACCCGCAGGAAGCGACGGTCCTCGAGGACCCCCAGGAGCTT
>JALOLB010000219.1 GCA_025456225.1 Thermoanaerobaculaceae bacterium | reverse complement strand
TGATCTCCCGGGCTTGCGGTCGAAACTGGACCATCACGCGCTCCGTTCGCGTTTCCCACGCATGATAAACCGAATCGGCACCCCTGCCAACGGGAACGCTTCTCGCAGCGCGTTCTCCAGGTAACGCATGTAGGAGAAGTGCAGCTCGCCGCCGCTCCAGAACAGCATGATGCGGGGCGGGCCACCGGAGAGCTGCGTGGCGTAGTAGAAGCGGGCCGGGCGCTTGCCCCCGGGCGGCGGTTGCCGGTCCCAGGCGGCGTGGAGGACGCGGTTGAGCTCACCGGTGCCGATGCGCAGGAAAAAGCCATCCCCCAGGGTCACGGCGGTCGGCATCACCTGATCGAGGCCTGCGCCGGTGCGTGCGGAGATGAACAGCATCGGGGTGCCCTTGAGAAACTTGAGCCGTTCGATGAGCTGCTCCTCGAGGACGCGGCGGCGACCCGGATCGGCGTCGGTGAGCAGGTCGGCCTTGTTGACCACCACCGCGACCGCCCGCCCGGCGTCGTTGATGATGCCGGCCACGTGGGCGTCCTGGGCGGTGATGCCCTCCGTCGGGTCGAGGAGGAGGATGCACACGTGGGCCCGCTCCACGGCCCGCTTCGCCATCACCACGGCCAGCACCTCGGGGCCGCGGTCGGTGCGCCCCTTGCGGCGAATGCCGGCCGTGTCGATGAGGCGCACGGTGCGCTCGCCCCAGCGCACCACGGTGTCCACGGCGTCGCGCGTCGTGCCCGGGACGGCCGACACGATGACCCGCTCCTCTCCGAGCAGTGCATTGAGGAGTGAGGACTTGCCGACGTTCGGCCGGCCCACGATGGCGATCCCCAGCTCGCGGCCGGGGGCGACCTCGTTGTCCGCCGGCGGCGGCAGGTGCGGCTCGAGCTGGTCCCAGAGCTCCTCGATCCCGAGGCCGTGCTCGGAGGAGATGAGGACCACCGGGAAGCCCAGTCGCGAGAACTCGTTGAAGCCCAGGGAGGCATCCCGCCGATCGGCCTTGTTGACCGCCACCACGACCGGCCGGTTGGCGCGCCGTAACGCGGTGGCGAGCTCCTCGTCCCCGGCGGTGAGCCCCGCCGCGCCGTCCACCAACAGGATGGCCACGTGGGCGCTCTGCACCGCAGCCAGGGCCTGCTGCCGCACCTGGGCCGGAATGACCGCCTCGCTGTCCGCCTCGAAGCCGCCCGTGTCCACCAGGACGACGCTGCCGCCACGCGGGCGTCTGGCGTCACCGACGACCCGGTCTCGCGTGACCCCCGGCAGGTCATGGGTGATGGACCGGCGAGCCCCGGTGAGACGGTTGAACAGGGTCGACTTGCCGACGTTCGGCCGGCCCACGACGACCACCGTGGGGACGGTATCCGCCACCGCCTCCACGGGGATGACCCGGTGCGGCGGGGTGCGGCGCCGTCCTGAGTGCTCGCTCACGACACGCTCCTCCACGTCACAGGGTAGCACCCCCTCGCTTCCAGGTCGGCAGAAGCTGCCCGAAAGGCACGGAAGATGTCGAGATGCTCGGGGGCACGCAGGTCCTCGGGGTGCCACTGCACGCCCACCACCAGCCGGTCGGGATCGGGGCCTTCCACCGCCTCGATGACCCCGTCCGGAGCGCGAGCGACGACAATCAGGCTTCCGGGCAGGGCCACCGCCTGGTGGTGCCGGGAGTTGACCATGAGGTTAGCCCCGGCCGGCAGGAAGCGGGCGTCGTCGGACACGCGCACCGGGTGGGCCGGCACCTCCCGAGCGACGTCGGGACGATGGCCCCCGAGGCCCACGCGCGGCAGGTCCTGAATCACGCTCCCTCCCGCGGCCACGGCCAGGATCTGGCAGCCGTAGCACACCGCGAGCACCGGCCACCGCGCCCCCGCGGCACGCTCGAGCAGGCCGAGATCGAGAGCGTCGCGACCGGGGTCGGTCTCGGACTCCAGGCCCGGCTCGGGCTGCTGCCCGTACCGCCAGGTCTCCACGTCCGGGCCGCCGGCCAAAAGCAGCCCGTGCCACGTGTCACCCCCGGCCAGCACGGTAGCGACCGTCCGCGGCGTCACGGGCACGAGCTCGGAGGTGCTCCCTCCGGCCGCGTCCCAGGCGGCCCCGAAACGCTCCGCATCGAAGGGTCGGTGATCACAGTGGGCGAGCAGGATGCGCATCGGTGGCTCGGCGGATGGGCCTCAGGCGCCCCGGAGGACAGGGGCCAACCTGCTCCCCGCTCCGACCTAGCGAAGCCTCGCTCCCACCAGGGGCCAGGTCTTGCTGCCCTTGCAGGTGGTCGAGCCGCCCAGCGTCGTCGTCACCTGCCCGGCGATGCCACCGTAGCCGTCCACCCCGCCCTCGAGCTGCAAGGTGACCGTGATGCCGGTCACCGAGCCGCCCACCGAGACGGAGAACGTGCCGTCCTCGAGGGCCACGGCGGGGTCGAGGGTCTGCTCGAAGCGCAGCAGCTCCCCACCGGTGCACGCCGCGCCGACGTCCTCGTCGGTCACGACGATGGTGGCCTCGAGATGGGTGATGGTGCCGTCGGCGATCTGCAGGGTGATGGGGGTGTCGTAGCTCGTCTTGTCGACCTTGCAGAGGTAGGTCCCGTCGCTGCCGCCACCGGCCATGTCGACGGTCGAGGGGTCGCCGGTGCGGTTGTCGATGTGCGACGCCGAGGCGACGACGCGTCCGGGGCCGGCCAGGACCTTCACCCGCACCCGCTGGTTGGTGCCGGGTGCGGCGGCGATGGTGGTGAGCACCCCGTCGAGCTGCTTGGCCTCGCGCGGCCGCAGGGAGACCGGGATCATGCCGAGGCTCTGCCCGGCGCCGTCGAGCCGCTCGACGTTGAGGGTGGCGCTGTGCCCGGTGGTCTCCACGAACGCCAGGTTGGAGCGCCAGAGGCCGGCGGTCTGGAGACCATCCTGGTCGAGGCCCACGATGTCGGTCAGCTCCCCGACCCCGATCGCCTGGGCGGCGGGAATCCCGGAGAAGAACTGGCCGGCGGTGCCCGCGTCCCGCTGCTTGGCGTCGACCTTGACGTTGGCATCGTAGGACGTGCCGGTCACGTAGACCGGCCGGTCGGCGGTGATGCGCAGGGCGCCGTAGGTGTTGTCGCGCCCGAACTGCCCCAGGATGACGTCCGGCAGGTGCCGGACCTCGCCAGGGTTGACGGTGATCCGCCGCGAGTCCGGGTTCTCGTTGGCCTGGTTGCGAAGCAGCAGGAACATGTCGACGGTGGCCGCCTGGGTGCCGGGGTTGAAGACCCAGAGGTCGGCGCGCCACTGCGCCCGTACGCCGTTGACCTCCTGGCCCTGCCCGTGCGCCACCGAGGGCACGTAAAGGTCGGTGCCGGGCTCGAGCGCAAGAGCCGCTCCTCCCGCGAGCAGGCAGCTCAGCACAATCGCGAGGGTCCGCCGCATTGGTTGCTCCTTCCGGGGGTGAGGGTAGCGCAAGAAACGACACGCGGCCACCGCCCGGGGCGGTGGCCGCGCCGTCATGTGAGGTGCATCACCGCGTCAGTTGCCGACCCAGCCCGCCGTCCAGGCATGGCTGTGGGTACCGTTGCAGGATAGGTCGTCGCCCGTGGCGCCGCTGGTCGCCGAGGTCAGCGTCCCGGACCACACGCCGTTGGCGGCACGGGTACCGGTCAGCGTCCAGACCGTGGTGAACAATGTGCCCGTCGACCCCCCCTGGTAGGGAACCGTCACTGACGTCGCCGGGAAGGAGTTGCCGGTGATCGGGATGACGGAGCCCGCCGTCGCGCTGAAGTCCCCGGTGTATGAGTAGCCATTGCAGGGGATTCCGGCCACACCCGAGAAGTCAGTCAGGGAGCTCGCGCCCACAGTCAGACGCAGGGCGCCATCGATGGCGTCAGGGGTCGTGCTCAGCGCGACTGCACCCTCGAATCGACCGGTGGACGGCACGCCGACGCCGGCGGTGGTGGTCATCTCGATGGTGTAGGGGTCGTTGGTGATCTGGTCGAGGCGCGAGGCGGCCACCAGGACCTTGCCGCTGCCGCCGGTCACCGTCACCCGCACCCGCTGGTTGGTGGTGGCCGCGCCCTGCAGCGACTCGAGCACCCTGTTGATCTGGCGGGCGCCGTAGGCTCCGATCGCGTCGGTGATCGTCGCCTGCACGACGCCACTTTCGTTGATGCGCTCGAGCTTGAGGTTGGCACCGTTGCCGGTCACCTCCACGAACGCCAGGTTGGAGCGCGAAACGGTGTCCTGCTGCAGGCCGACGATGTCGGTGAACTGCCCGCTGGCGATGGCGAGGCCCGAGGCGAGCCCCGGGAAGAACTGGCCGGCGGTCCCGGCGTTGGTCTGGCCCTGGATCTTGACGTTGGCGTCATAGATGCGGCCCGTGACCACCACGTCGACGTCGGAGAGGAAGCGCAACGCCCCGAAGTTGGCGCCGGTGAGGCCGAAGTTCGTGGCGAGGATTTGCAGCAGCTCCCGGGTCGCCCCGGCGTTCACCTCGACCCGGCGCGACGTCGGGTTGGTGTTGGCGGCGCTCCCCGAGGTGCGGGGCAGGAAGAAGATGTCCACGGTCGCCTTCTGGGTGGTGGACGGGTTGTAGATCCAGACGTCGGTACGCCACTGGGTAGTCCCCGACCCTGTTCCCTGACCCGCCGACAGAACGAAGCTCTCCTTGGCCGGCGGCAAGGCGAGCACGGCGCCGGCGATCGCCAGCATGACCAGTACGAGCACGAGCTTTCTCATGAAGTCCTCCCTGCCACGTCGCCCTGCATGGAACGAGGCAACCAGTCTGGCGACACGACGCGTACGGGCATTATAGACGCAATTCAGGCGTGCAAGTTGACGGCGGGTTGCGGAACGTGCCCTGGATCACACAGGCCGCTAAGACAGGTGCGGGGGCCCGGAGGCCCCCGCGTTGTCGGTTGAATGGTGCCGAAGGCCGGACTCGAACCGGCATGGCTTGCGCCACACGCCCCTCAAACGTGCGCGTCTACCAATTCCGCCACTTCGGCACAGTACGTCACAGCAGTGCTACCTCACTTCTGTCCCTGGTCCGGGGCTGCCGGCGCAGGGCTCGGCACCGGGGTGGCCGGGGCCGCAACCGCCGGGCTGCTCTTCAGGCCGGCCGTCACCGAACGGCTCTTGCGCGCCGTCATGACCGAAAGCCCGATGCACAGCAGCACGAACCCCACGAAGGAGCCGGTGGTCAGCTTGTGCAGCAGGGTGGTGGTGCCGCGCGGCCCGAAGGCCGTCTGGGACGACGCGCCGCCGAACGCCGCGGCCACGTCCGCACCCTTGCCCTGCTGCAGCAGCACGACAAGGATCAGGAACAAGCAGACGACGATAAAGAGAATGATCAACAGTGTGTAGAGCACGACAGCGACTCCTCAAGCTGCCCGGCTGTCGCCGGGAGCAGCAAGGATAATAGCCGAAAACGCCTCCACGTCAAGGCTCGCCCCCCCCACCAGGGCGCCGTCCACGTCGGCCTGGGCCAGCAGGACGGCGGCGTTGTCGGCCTTGACGCTGCCGCCGTAGAGGATGCGAAGACCCCCTGCTGCCTCGTCCCCGAGCAGCGAGGCCAGGCGCCGACGCAGGAAGGCATGCGCCTCCTGGGCCTGCTCCGGGGTGGCGTTGCGCCCCGTGCCGATCGCCCACACCGGCTCGTAGGCGACCGCCAGGCGGGCCGGATCCAGCCCGGCCAGCACGGTGCTCTGCCGCTCGAGCACCGAGAAGGTGTCCCCGGCCTCCCGCTCGAAGAGGGTCTCCCCGAGGCAGAAGATGACGCCGAGCCCGGCACGCTGCGCGGCGCGGGCCCGGGCCGCCGCGGTGGCGTCGGTCTCGCCGAAGTACTGGCGGCGCTCCGAGTGGCCGACGATCGCCCACGGCACGCCCAGCTCGACCAGCATGGGGGCCGACACCTCCCCGGTGAACGCCCCCTTGTCCTCCCAGTGGCAGCTCTGGGCACCGATCTCGACCGCCGACCCGGAGGTCACCATGACCGCCACCGGCAGGAGCGGGTAGGGCGGGCACACCACCACCTGCGGCCCAGCCGGGCTGACGCGGGCGACCAGGGCCTCGAGGTAGCGCTGCACGCTCTCCACGGTGCCGTGCATCTTCCAGTTGGCGGCAATCAGGGGCCTGCGCATCAGCGCTCCTCGAGCACGGCGACGCCGGGCAGCACGTCGCCCGCCAGGAACTCCAGGGAGGCGCCGCCTCCCGTGGAGACGTGGGACAGCTTGCCCGCGACGCCGGCCTGCTGCACCGCGGCCACCGACTCGCCGCCGCCCACGACGGTGAACGCCGTGCTGGCGGCGAGAGCGCGGGCGATGGCCATGGTGCCCTCGGCAAAGGCCGGCTTCTCGAACACCCCGGCCGGGCCGTTCCAGAAGATCGTCCGGCCCGATGTCGAGGATCCTGTCGGTCGGGCCCACCGCCCCACCTGCGATGACACGTCCAGGGGAGTCCACGTCGGCGGCCACGACGACGTCGCTGGGCAACAGCACCTCCACACCCCGGGCCCCGGCCGCGGCCATGATCTCCCGCGCCTCGGCGGCCAGGTCCGGCTCCGCCAGGGAGGCGCCGATCCCGACCCCGCGGGCAAGCAAGAAGGTGTTGGCCATGCCGCCGATCAGCACCAGGGTGTCGGCCTTGCCGGCGAGCGCCTTGAGGGTCCCGAGCTTGTCCGAGACCTTGGCGCCGCCAACCACCGCCACGAACGGCCGCTCCGGGTTGTCACGGACCTTCCCGAGGGCCGCAAGCTCGCGGGCCATGAGCGGGCCCGCCGCCGGGCGGGCGAAGTGGGACGCCACGCCAGCGGTCGAGGCGTGCGCCCGGTGCGCCGTGCCGAAGGCGTCGTTGACGTACTCCTCGGCCAGAGCCGCGAGCCGGGAGCTGAGCTCCGGGCTGTTGGCCTCCTCGCCGGCCTCGAACCGGGTGTTCTCGAGCAGCAGCACGTCCCCCGGTCTGGCGGCGGCCACTGCCTGGCGCGCCACCTCACCGGCCGTGTCCGCCACGAACCGCACCGGCCGCCCCACGTACTGGGCGAGGATCGGCGCCACGGGCGCGAGCGAGAGCGCCGGGTCGGGCTTGCCCTTGGCGCGCCCCAGGTGGGAGCAGGCGATGACAATGGCGCCCCGCTCCGCCAGGGTCTTCACGGTGGGAGCGGCCTCGCGCACCCGGGTGTCGTCCCGCACCCTGCCGTCCTTGAGCGGCACATTGAGGTCGAGGCGGACCAGGACGCGGCGGCCGGCGACCTCCAGGCCATCCATCTGCCGCAGCATGCTCACCTCCCGAGGTACAGCCGTGCCACGTCCACGCAGCGCGCCGCGTAGGCGAACTCGTTGTCATACCAGGAGAAGACCTTCCCGAAACGATCGCCGATCACCATCGTGGACTGGGCGTCGACGATGGAGGACGCGGTCGTGCCGCGGAAGTCGATCGACACCAGCGGCTCCTCGCAGACCTCGAGGATGCCGGCCAGCCCGGCGCCAGCCGCGGCGCGGAAGGCACCGTTGATCGCCTCGACGGTGATCGGCTTCTCGGTGGTGAACACGAAGTCCACCAGCGACACGTCCGGGGTGGGCACGCGCACGGAGGTGCCGTCGAGCTTGCCCTTGAGCTCCGGGAAGACCTCGGCCATCGCCTTGGCGGCACCGGTCGAGGTGGGAATCATCGACACGGCGGCGGCCCGCGCCCGGCGCAGGTCCTTGTGCGGGAGGTCGAGGATCTTCTGGTCGTTGGTGTAGGAGTGGATCGTGGTCAGGAACCCGTTGACGAGGCCGAACTGCTCCTTGAGGACCTTCACCACCGGGGCGAGGCAGTTGGTGGTGCAGGAGCCGTTCGAGACGATGAAGTGCCTGGTCGGGTCGAGCAGGGTGTGGTTGACGCCGAAGACCACGGTGAGGTCCACGCCCTTGGCCGGGGCCGAGATCACGACCCAGCGCGCGCCGGCATCGATGTGCGCCTTCGCCTGCTCGCCCTTGGTGTAGCGGCCCGTGGACTCGATGACGAGGTCGATTCCAAGCTCCTTCCAGGGCAGCTTGACCGGGTCGGGAATCGCCGTCACCTTGACCAGCTTGCCCTCCACCTCGATGCCGTCGGCGGTCGCGACCACCTTGCCGCCCCAGCGCCCGTGCACCGAGTCGTACTGCAGGAGATGGGCCAGGGTCGGGGCGTCGGTGATGTCGTTGATGGCCACGAGCTCGAAGTCGGGATCGCCGAACATCTGACGGAAGACGAGGCGGCCAATGCGTCCAAACCCATTGATGGCAACGCGCAAAGCCATGGTGAGTCCCCCTTTCGGTCCGCAGAGTATAGCGCCCCGCCGGGGGCGCTGCCAGGTGCAACCGCACGGCCGGGACTGAGCTTCCCGGGATCGGCTACCATGACCGGCATGAGGCCGGTGACGACCCGCGTCGCTCCGCTGCACTGGGACGGGCAGCTCTCGCTGCTCGACCAGCGACGGCTGCCATGGGTCGAGCACTGGGTCACCGTCCGCGATGCCGCCCACGCGGCGCGTCTCATCCAGGCGCTGGTCGTGCGCGGCGCGCCGGCGATCGGCATCGCGGCGGCCTACGCCCTCGCCCAGCAGGCCTGCCAGGGAAACGACCTTCCCGCCTTGCGCCGTGCGGCCCGCCGCCTTGCTGCGGCCCGCCCCACCGCCGTCAACCTCAGGTGGGCCGTGGAGCGGGTGATGACGGCGATCGAGGCAGCCGCGCCAGGACACCGGGCGGCGGTGGCTGAGCGCGAGGCACGCGCGCTCCACGCCGAGGACGCGGCGGCCTGCCTGCGCATCGGCACGCTCGGCGCAGCACTCTTCGCGGGCACGGCGGTCACCTTGCTCACCCACTGCAACACCGGCGCCCTGGCGACCGGAGGCATCGGCACGGCGCTGGGCATCGTCCGCACCCTCCACGCTCAGGGGCGCCTCCAGCGGGTCTTCGCCTGCGAGGCGCGTCCGGTGCTGCAGGGCGCGCGGCTGACGGTGTGGGAGTGTCTCCAGGATGGCCTGCCGGTGACGCTGCTTCCCGACCACGCGGCAGCCTCGCTGCTGGCCGCCGGGGGGATCGACGGCGTGGTGCTGGGGGCCGACCGCATCGCGGCCGACGGCTCGGTCGCCAACAAGCTGGGAACCTACCCGCTGGCGGTGCTGGCGGCCCGCCACGGCGTGCCGTTCGTGTCGGCGGCGCCGGTCTCCACCTTCGACCTCGCCTGCCCCACGGGAGGCTCGATCCCGATCGAGCAGCGGGACGGCGAGGAGGTGCGCCGGCTGGGCAGGCACCGGGTCGTCGATCGTGCCGTGCCGGTGTACAACCCATCCTTTGATGTCGCGCCGGCCGGGCTGGTGACCGCCATCGTCTGCGAGCGCGGGGTGGTGCAGCCGGTCGACGAGGCCAGGGTGCGGAGCGTGGTGGCGTGAGGACCCTCGGCATCGAGACCTCCTGCGACGAGACCGCCGTGGCGGTGCTCGAGCGCGACGGCTCGGTCACCTTCTCGCTGATCTCGTCCCAGGCGGCGGCCCACGCACCGTACCTCGGTGTGGTGCCCGAATTGGCGGCCCGCCACCACCTGGAGGCTCTGCCACGCCTGCTGGCCGAGGCGCATCGCCAGTCTGACCTCGGCAGCATCGAGCTGGTCGCCGTGACGCGGGGTCCCGGCCTGATCGGCTCACTGCTGGTGGGGACCTGCTTCGCGTCGGCCTACGCCTGGGGTCGGAGCCTGCCGATCGTGGGGGTGGACCACCTCGAGGCGCACCTCGTGTCGCCGTTCCTCAACCTGGGCGGCGAGGCGGCCCGGGCGGTGCCGGACCCGACCATCTCGCTCGTGGTGTCGGGCGGCCACTCCTCCTACTTCCTGCTCGCCGGAGAGTCCGTGACGCCGCTCAACCGCACCCGGGACGACGCGGCCGGGGAGGTCTTCGACAAGGTGGCGGCAGCCCTGGGTCTCGGCTACCCCGGTGGGCCGGTCGTGGACCGCCTGGCGGACCTCGGCGACGCCCGGGCGTTCACCTTCTCGTCGCCGCGTATCAAGGACCCCTCGGGGGCCCTGGACTTCTCGTTCTCCGGTCTGAAGACGATGACCATCCGCAGCGCCCAGGAGCGGCTCACGCTCCCGCTCGCCGACCCGGGGCGGCCGCCGCAGGTGGTGCTGGACCTGCTGGCCTCGTTCCGCCGCACCATCGTGGACTGGCTGCTCGCGCCCCTCGACGAGCTGGTGGCCCGCCACCGACCCGCGGTCGTGGCGGCGTCCGGCGGCGTCGCCGCCAACCGCGAGCTCCGGGAGCGGCTGACCGGCTGGGGCGCCCGCACCGGCACCGAGGTGCTGCTGCCTCCCCTGGCTCTCACCACGGACAACGCGGCGATGATCGCCCGGGCCGGCCAGCTCCGCGCCGCCACCGGCCAGCTCGACGACCCCCTCTCGCTCCGAGCCTACCCCCGCGCAACGTGGAAGCGTCGGAAAGACAGTGATCGGTGATCGGTGGTCAGTGATCGGAGGGCAACCCGATTGTCCGACCCGACTTCCAGCATTGCCTCCGACCACCGAGCACCGACCACTGATCACTGGGCGGGCGGGGGGGGTGTAAGCTACTCCGCTCCCGCCGCGCGGGGGGACGGAGCAGGCGTGGACCAGCAGCACATCCGGAACTTCTGCATCATCGCGCACATCGACCACGGCAAGTCGACGCTGGCGGACCGCCTGCTCGAGCTGACCGGGGCGCTGACGGCGCGGGAGATGCAGGCCCAGGTCCTGGACTCCATGGACCTCGAGCGGGAGCGCGGCATCACCATCAAGGCCCACACCGTGACGTTGCGCCACCGGGCGGCGGACGGCGAGGAGTACCTCCTCAACCTCATCGACACCCCGGGTCACGTCGACTTCTCCTACGAGGTGTCCCGGTCGCTGGCGGCCTGCGAGGGGGCGCTGCTCGTGGTCGATGCCTCCCAGGGCGTCGAGGCCCAGACCCTCGCCAACGCCTACCTCGCCTCCGACCAGGGGCTCGAGCTGGTGCCGGTGCTCAACAAGGTGGACCTGCCGGCGGCCGAGCCGGAGCGCGTCCGGGAGCAGATCGAGCAGGTGATCGGCCTGGACGCCTCCGACAGCCTCCCCATT
>JALOLB010000445.1 GCA_025456225.1 Thermoanaerobaculaceae bacterium | reverse complement strand
TATCCGTCGCTGGAGCGGCCGCCGCGGCGTTCGGCGGCGCGCGGCTCCCCGCCCGCCGCGCCGTGGCTCACATCGGTGCGCGCGCGGTCGCTCCGCGCGCACGGGACGTGCGCTGGGCGGCGCCCGCCCGCCGTCGACGGCGACGGTGAATCGGATCGGAAGCGCCTGGAACTCGGGATCCCGAGCTGCCATGAGCGGCCGGCGCGGGTTTCCTGGACGGCCGAGGTTGTGGAGCTGCTCGGCAAGGTTCCGGATGCGGAGGTCTGTCGGCGCTTCGGGATGAACAAGAACACGGTGAGACGCAAGCGCCAGGAGCTGGGGATCTTGCGAGCAGCATCAGGTAGTCCTGGTTCATCTCCCAGCGCGGCAGCGCCACCGGCTCGAAGCGGTTGGCGAGCTGCGGATCGGTCTGCAGGGCCCGCACCGTTTCCTTGATCCCCACGCCGACGATCGGCACCCGCAGCTCGTTCCCCAGGTACTTGACCACGTTCAGGAACTGCCGCTGCTTGGCGTCGTGGCCAGCGAGGACGTGGTGAATCTCGTCGACCACCAGCACCTTGAGGCCGACGTAGCGGAGAATCCGGATCACCTCGCCCTGCTTCTGCGCGGCTCGGTGGGACGAGCGGTGCGGTACGAGCAGCGCGTCCAGAATCGCGGAGTAGAAGCGGTCCTCGTCCGGCACCGGAGGTGCTTGGATGACGAGCACCGGCACGAGGACCGCCTGGCCACCCTCGCGCTGGGCAGGATGGAGCCTCTCGAACCGCTTGGCGATGAGGGTCTTGCCGTTGTTGGTGTCGCCGACCAGCAGCAGGTTGGGCATCCGGTGCTGCTTGGGGTGATCGAGCAGGGCTTGGAGCTGGCCGAGGATCGCCAAGGCCTGCGTGTAGCCAATCCAGCGCGGGGCACGGATGCGCGCGACCCGCTCATCGTCGGGCAACTCGAGGGCCGTCCGAGCAGCCTCGCTCAGATGGCCACCGGCGCCGTCAGTCACTCTCCTGCTCCATCTCGGCGAACGGCTCGACGTGCGCGGGGAGCTCGCTGCCGGGCGGGCCGGCGGGTGGGCCGGACTCGTGCGCGTGGAGTCCCTGGTGGTGCCTGCGGCGCTCCTCGGAGCGGCGGGCGGTACGGGTCTCCTTCCGGGCCGTCTCTTCCAGGGCCCGCATTCGCGCGTACGCCTCGAAGATCACGTCCTCGTTCACCTTGCGCCGGCCCTCGTCCCGCAGCTTCCGGTGGGCCTCGCGCAGCTCCCAGATGCTGAGCGGCGGGCGCGACGAGTCCCGATAGGGGATCTGGAAGTACTGCTGCAGCTCCGGGTCCAGGAAGTAGACGACGCTGATGTCTCGGGGGTCGCGGCGCACCACGAACCGCCGCCTGCGCTTCGCATGCTCGGGGTCCCTGGCGTTGATCCAGGAGCGCAGCACGTCGTGGTAGTAGTGCACTCCGTCGAGCACGATGCCATACCGGAGCACGCTGCGCTCGACGTAGGGCATGAAGTCGAGCCGCAGTCGGTCCTCGGCCACGATCCGGTCGGGGAGACCCCGACCGGGTTGCCCTTCCACACCGAAGATACCGTCGTGGAAGCGCTGCAGGGGGGTCGTCCCCAGCCCGTCGTGGAGGCTCTGGTGGTAGACGTCGACGACGTACGTCGCGAGCCAGGTCTCGAGCTCCCGCAGGGTCAGCACGGCCTTCGCCGATCTCCTGGCTGAACGTGCCGAGGAGCCGCTCGATGTGGCCGCCGTAGTGCGGGCGGGCCACCGGCCGCCACTGCAGGTCGACGCCGTAGTTCGCGCACGCCTTCGTCAGCATGGAGCCCCGGAACTCCTTGGCGTTGTCGGCGTGGACCTTCCGCATCAGGCCCCACACCGGCCACGAGGACGACAGACCCCGGGCTGCCAGCCACGTCTCCTTCGAGAGAATGGCGTGCGCCAGGCAGAGGCCCGTCGACAGCGCGCCCGGCGGGTCAAACGAGACGTAGAACCCGGCCACCATGCGGCTGAAGACATCCATCGCGAGCGTGATCCAGGGCCGCCCCACCGGCCGCCGGTGCACGTCATCGACCAGGATGATGTCGAGCTGTGTGTGGTCGATCTGGACCACCGCCAGCGGGGCGTCAGCGCCAGGAAACTCACCACGGAGCGGCTCGCACTTCTGGCGGGCTGCCGCCGCGCCGTCGCGCAGGCGCAGGGTCAATGCGGGCGGGAGCGCCGCGATGCGGCGCCGCACGGTGTTGGGGTGGGGGAGGGGCAGGCCGGCGGCGCGGCAGCGCCGGAGAACCTCGTCGCACACTTTCTGGGCGCGGCGGCGTTGCGGGGTCAGGTACTGCTCGTCGAGCGTGGCCTTGATGATCGCCTCGACGTCAGCAGCGATGCGCCGCAGGCCGCGACTCGGACCGGGCTTGTTCCTCACCAGGCTCGCAACCCGGCCACTCGCCTCGTGGCGCTGGATCCAGCGATAGATGGTGGACTGGTTCACGCCGGCACGGCGTGCGGCAGCGAGGACGGACTCGTTGTTCCGTCTCCTCGGGTCGAGCAGGGACTCGATCGCCTTGTACCGTTCCTGCGCAACACCCCAGTCCTCCTCCGGGATGTCGGCGAGGTCGGGCGTGGGGGCGTCCTCCACCGCGCCGGGCTCCGGGACAGGCGAGAGTTGAGCCACCCGGAAGGCGCGGGTCTGACCGCTCGACTCGTCCCGGGCGAGGACGGTGTCGAGATCAACCGCCCGCACGACGACGCAGGGGGAGCCACCGGCCAGAACGCGAACGCCGGGCTCGAGCTGCAGGCGAGGTGCAAGCCTGCCTGGTGCGACGGCAGCTCCGCGTTGCCCACCGCCGTCCGCGTCGGTCGCTCTCCAGGTTCGGGGGGACTTCCGCACCATGCCGCACCTGCCGGGACAAGAAAAACGTTGCCCCGATCAGCACGGATACTCGCAGTATCTCTGGTAGAGCG
>JALOLB010000037.1 GCA_025456225.1 Thermoanaerobaculaceae bacterium | reverse complement strand
ACACAGAACAGCTTGGGGCCGGTGTTGCGCGGGCGGCCGATGGACGCGAACCACTTGGCGCCCCGCGTCATGATGTGGGGCAGGCAGGCCAGGGTCTCGACGTTGTTGACCACGGTTGGCATGCCGAACAGCCCGACCACCGCGGGGAACGGCGGCTTGAGGCGCGGGAAGCCGCGCTTGCCCTCGATCGACTCGATGAGCGCCGTCTCCTCGCCGCAGATGTAGGCCCCGGCGCCGCGATGCACGACGATCTCGAGGTTGTAGCCCGAGGCGAGGATGTTCTTCCCCAGGTAGCCCTTCTTCTTCGCCTCGGAGATGGCCTTCTCGAGGATCTTCGCCCAGCGCACGAACTCGCCGCGGATGTAGATGTAGGCGACGCTGGCGCGGATCGCGAACGCCGCGATGGCGACGCCCTCCACCACCAGGTGCGGGTCGTGCTCGATGATCTCGCGATCCTTGAACGTGCCAGGCTCCGACTCGTCCGCGTTGCACACGAGGTAGCGCGGTCCGGGATGGTCCTTCGGCACGAAGCTCCACTTCCGACCGGTGGGGAAGCCGGCGCCACCGCGGCCCCGCAGCTCGGAGGCGGTGACCTCGTGGATGACCGCCTCCGGCGACATCCTCAGGACCTTCTCCGGTGATCGACTGGGAGTCCGGCGTGCCGCGCGAGCGCAGGAGGATGGGGTCCATGCCTACTCCTTCCCACGCAGCCTGTCGAGCACGGCGTCGATCTGCTCCGGGCTCAGGTGCTCGTAGTAGTCGTCGTTGATCTGCACGACCGGGGCGCTACCGCAGGCGCCCAGGCACTCCACCGCCTGCAGCTCGAACAGGCCGTCGGCGGTCTGCTCCCCGAAGTCGACGCCCAGCTTCGCCTTGAGGTGCGCGATCAGCTCCCTGCCGCCGCACACCGCGCAGGACAGCGTCCGGCAGACCTGGAGCACGAAGCGCGCCGGTGGGCGGGTGCGGAACATCGTGTAGAACGTCACCACGCCCTCGACATAGGCCGGGCTCTCACCGAGCTTCCCCGCCACCGTGGCCATCACCGGACGGGAGATCCAGCCATAGCGCTCCTGACACAGCCACAGCACCGGCAGGAGCGCCGCTCGGGGCGTCGGGTAGTGCTTGAGGGTGTCGCCGATCCGCTTGTCGAGCTTGGCGTCGAAGCCAACCTCGCCTGCTGCGGCAGCCGGCTCGCTCGGGTTCGGGCGAGTCGTCATGCCTTCTCCCGCCGCGCCCAGTCGAACGCCCCCTCCCGCCACAGGTAGGCGAACCCGATGGCGAGCACCGCCAGGAAGGTGAACCCCTCCGCCAGCACCGTGACGGGATCGGTCTCCATGAGGGCACGTGCTGAGGCCGCCCAGGGGAAGAGGAACGCCACCTCGACGTCGAAGATGATGAAAACCATGGCGACCACGAAGAACCTCACCGAAACCCGCTTGCGGGCCGTGTCGAGGAGCGGCATGCCGCTCTCGTAGGTCTCCGTCTTGCGCGACTGGGCGAGGCGGCCGCGGCCGAGCAGGGCGGAAAGCCCCATCATGCCGCAGGCCACGGCGGCTGCAAAGCCAATCGCCAGGAGAACCGGGATGTACTGGCCGAGCATGCGCACCGCCCCCCTCGTGCCCGAAATCACATGATACTAGTCACGCCCTGCCTGCACCGTCAAGGACGGCGCCCGCGCCGCACGGCCGCCGGCCCGACCGACAGGCCGAGCAGCGACATCCAGCCGACGCAGCGACGCAGGGGCAGGAGGCCACCGGGGCAACCGAGGTGCCAGCGCGCTACAATAACGGTCCATGGTCCTGCCGGTCCTGATCTGGTATGTCGTGGTGGCGGCGGCCGGGGCCTCGGCCTACGGCGCCCTGCGACGCCTGGGGCTGGGTTCGGGTGCAGCCTGGGCGACGGCCCGGGTGAGCGGCCTCGTGGTCCAGGCATGGGTGGCGTGGCTGGCGGGGAACCTCGGCCTCGACTGGTGGTGGTGGCTGGGGATTGCGCCCCTGGCAGGCCTGCTGTGGTGGGGTCGGAAGGAGTGGGGCGGGACACCCTGGAAGCACCTGCTCGAGCCCGAGCTGGTCGGTCTCGGGGCGTTCCTGCTCCTGGCGTATCTGCGGCTCCCACTGCTGGCCGTGACGGCCACCGAGAAGCCCATGGACCTGGCGATCCTCAACACCCTGCTGCGGCCGGGGGTGTTTCCGCCCGCTGACCCGTGGCTGGCAGGCTGGACTCTGCCTTACTACTACTGGGGTTTCATGCCGTGGGCGCTGCCCGCGAAGGTGGCGGGCCTGGTCCCGGACGTTGTCTTCAACCTGCTGGTGCCGACCCTGGCCCTGGTGAGTGCGCAGGCGGCGTGGGCGCTGGCGAGAGGGCTGGGCGGCAGCCGGCGGACCGGCATCATGGCGGCCGGCCTGGTGGTGTTCACCGGCACCCTGGACGGTTGGCGCCAGTGGCTCTCGGGCACGGCGCTGGGCGGGCTCGACCTGTGGCCTGCCTCCCGGCAGATCACCGGGACGATCACGGAGTTTCCGCTCTTCACCTTCCACCTGGGCGACCTGCACCCCCACCTCCTGTCGGTGCCGCTCATGCTCGTGGCGGTCTTCCTCGGGCGGGCCCTGTGCGCGCAGCGCGACCGTGCCCCACTGCCGTTGCTGGGCCTCCTGGTGCTGGTCTTCGGGGCGGCGGGGGCGGCCAACCCGTGGTGTGCGGTGCCGACGGGCCTCGCTGTCCTGCTGGCCGCGGTCAGCGGCGAGAGCGAGTTCGTGGGCTGGCGTGATGGCGGGTGGAAGGTGTGGGCGCGGGTCGTGGCGGTCGGGGTTCTCGGCTGGGTCGCGTTTTCGCCGTTCTGGCTGCGCTTCCACCCTCCGGCGGAAGGGTTCGGCCTGGTCACGGCCGGGACCCAGGTCGACCAGTTCGTGCTGCTGATGGGGGCGGCCATCCTGCCGCTGTTCCTGGTCGGCTGGGAGCTCTCCTGGCGCTGGGGCGGCCTGGATGTGGCGAGGCGTCAGCTCTCCCGCGCCACGTGGCTGGCCGGGATCGTGGCTCTCATCGTGCTGTCGCGGCGCTTCGTGCTGGGCCTCGGCATCGGCCTGGGTGCGGTCGCGGTGGTGACCATCCTGCGGGGCCGGATGCGGCGGGCGCGGCCGGCCCTGGCGATCGGCCTCGTGGGTCTGGTCCTGCTCGTGTTCATGGAGCTCGTGTACTTCAAGGATCCCTACGGCACCGAGTACTACCGGATGAACACGGTCTTCAAGTCCGTCACCATGGCCTTCACCTTCCTTGCGGTGAGCGCACCGGTGTTGCTCGGCTGGCTTCGCCGGCGGCGCTACTGGCTCGCGTCGGCGGGAGCGGTCGTGGTGCTGGCGGCAGGCCTGCCCCAGCTCGCCACCCTGGCGGGCCGGGCCTTCGAGGCTCGGCCCGGAAGCTGGAGCGGCCTGGCCTGGATGGCGGAAGGGGAGCCCGAGGTGGTCGCCTGGCTGCGGGGGCAGCCGCGCGGCACCGTGATCGTCGAGGCGGTGGGGGACGCCTACTCCGACGCGGCTCGCATGTCCGCCTCCTCCGGGGTGCCGGCGGTGCTGGGTTGGGACAACCACGAGGGCGTGTGGCGCGGCTCCACCATCAACGAGGAGACCGGTCGGCGCCGCAAGGCGATCGAGGAGCTGTACCGGTCGGGCAACCCGGAACGGGTGCGGCAGATCGCCCGGGAGCTCGGAGCACACCTTGTCGTCGTGGGGGCCGTGGAGAAGCGCCTCTACCCACCGGAGGGCGTCGTGGCCGCGCGCCAGGCGGGCAGGATCGTCTTCGAGCGCGGCGAGTGCGCCGTGGTGCAGATCAGCGAGCCGCCGGGGGCGAAATCCGAAGGCGTGGCGGTGACAGGGAAGGTTGGGGTCCGGGGTCCGGGGACAGCAGTGCTCGGTGGTCGGTGCTCAGTGAACAGAGGGTTTGCCCACGCAAGCCTCTCCTTCCCTCCGATCACCGATCACCGACCACCGACCACCTGTCTCGACCGGGCGGGCGGGGGTGCCGCATGAGTCGGCGGGAGCGCTGGGCCTGGATCGCCCTGGTCGTGGGGGCCCTTGTCCTCCGGTTGATCGACCTGGGGTCGCGGCCTCCCCACCACGACGAGTCGGTGCACGGCGACTTCGCCCACGCACTGCTGGTCGACCATGCCTACAGATACGACCCCACGTACCATGGACCGCTCCTGTTCTACGTGACGGCCCCGGTGTTCGCGGTGCTGGGCGAGAGCAACATCTCCCTGCGGCTGTACCCCGTCCTGTGCGGCACGGCGCTTGTGGCGCTGCCGTTCTTCCTGCGGCGGCGCATGGGTCCGCGCGGGGCGTGGTGGTCGGGTTTCATCGCGGCGGTGTCGCCATCGTTCTTCTACTACTCCCGCTTCGGTCGCAACGAGGCGATGGTGCTCCTGTCGACGGCGGGTTCCCTGGCGCTCTTCTGGCTGGTTCGCAGGCACGGGAGTCGCCTCATCCCCCACATCGGGTGGGTTGCGGCACTGCACGCGATCTCCAAGGAGACGATCTACGTCCTCACGCCCCTCGTCGGCCTCGCCACCTTCGCCGCCGGGTGGCGGGATGGGCTGTGGAACGGCGTCCGCCAGGGGTTCTTCTGGATCGACCGCTACCGGGTGCAGGTGGGTGTGGCCATCCTGTGGGCGTTCCTGGTCTGCATGACCGCCTACACCTTCTTCTTCGTCCACCCGGAAGACGCCTTGTTCCCACTGAAGGCCATCCAGTACTGGTATGGCCAGCACTCCAGCCAGCGGGTGGGCGGGCCGTGGTTCTACCACCTCCCGCGCCTCGCCCTCTACGAGTTCCTGCCGCTCGTCGCCGGTCTCGCGTGGTGTGTGCGGAGGCATGGGCGGCTGCGGCGGTTCGAGGTCTTCTGCCTGGTGTGGGGGCTCGCCTCCATCGGCATGTACGCGTACCTCGGCGAGAAGGTGCCGTGGCTGCTGGTTCACCAGGTGCTGCCGTTCGTGCCGCTCGCCGGAATGCAGCTCGGGCGGACGTTCGGACCGCAGGGACGCTGGTGGTCGAGGACCCTGGCCGGGCTCGGGATCGTCGCCACGGCGTGGAGCACCCTGGCCTCCAGCTTCCTCTACCCTGCGATCACGCCGGCGGACCCCCACGCGGAGATGATGGTCTTCGTCCAGACGACCCCCGAGGCCGGGGAGATCGCCAGGAAGGTGAAGGAGCTGGCGAAGCTGCCGCACGACGGGCCGGTGGCCGCCGTGCAGGGCGAGGCGGCCTGGCCGTTCTCCTGGCAGTGGAAGGGGCTCGAGGTGTACTGGGACCTGCCTCCCGAGGGCGTCCGCCCCAGGGTCGTGCTGTGCGACCTGGACAAGGAGGAGGAGGCTCGTCAGCGTCTGGGCGAGGGCTACACCATGCGCCGCGTGCCGCTCAGGGCCTGGTGGGTGGAGGATGCCAGGAGCGTGACGGCGGGCGAGATCCTGCGCTGGTTCCTGACCCGGCGCGCATGGTCCGAGATCGGATCGACCGACATGCTGGTCTTCGAGTCCAGCCGTCCGTGAGGGCGGCGGAGGGAGGGGGCGAAGGACGTGGAAGTGGAGCTTTCTGTTGTCGTGCCGGTCTTCAACGAGGTGGAGAACATCCCGGAGCTCCACCGGCGCCTGACGAAGGTGCTGCAGGAGCTGGTGGAGTCGTACGAGATCCTCTTCGTGGACGATGGCTCCAGCGATCGGTCCTGGGCCGCGATCCATGTGCTGGCGTCGGGCGACGACCACGTCCGGGGCCTTTCGTTCTCACGCAATTTCGGGCACCAGATGGCCTTCGCGGCGGGCCTGGACCACGCCAACGGCCGGGCCGTGGTGATCATGGACGCCGATCTCCAGGATCCCCCTGAGGTCATCCCGGAGCTGGTCGCGCAGTGGCGCGAGGGTCATGAGGTGGTCTACGCCCAGCGTGCCAGGCGCGAGGGGGAGACGATCTTCAAGGTCTTCACCGCGGCCACGTTCTACCGGCTGCTCAAGCGCATCACCAGCGTGAGCATCCCGGTCGACACCGGCGACTTCCGGCTGATGAGCGCGAGGGCGGTGGAGGCGTTCCGTCGGATGCCCGAGCGCCACCGGTTCACCCGCGCCATGGTGGCATGGATGGGGTTCCGCCAGATCGGCGTCAGCTATGTGCGAGCCGCCCGACGGGCCGGGGAGACCAAGTACACGCTCAGCAAGATGGTGCGTCTGGCCAATGATGCCGTGACGTCCTTCTCCCACGTGCCGCTGCTGGCGGCGCTCTGGCTGGGTGTCGCGGCGCTGGTGCTGGGGCTGGGTGGAGGGCTGGTCTTCACGGTCACGCGCCTCGCGGGTGTCTGGGTCTCGACCCACTGGGGACTGATGGCCGGCATGCTGACCCTCGCGGGAGCGCAGCTCGTTGCACTCGGACTGCTGGGAGAATGGGTCGGGCGCATCTACGAGGAGGTGAAGCGCCGCCCGCTCTACCTGGTGCAGGACGTGGTTGGCTTTCCCCCCTCGCCCCCCTCAACGTGACCCGCCCGTCCAGCACAACCAGACCTCGGAGCGTGTAAAGCAATCGCAAGAGAGCGATTGGTCGGGCCGTGAAGGCCGTCACGGCGTAGACCTGGACGTGGACGTGGACGTGGTCGTGGACGTGGCCCCGGTCCCTTGAGTCGGGGCGTTGTGAGGCAAGAAGTAGTCCCACGAGGTGCTTCGGTGACGGCCTTGCGGTGAACGTCAGGCTCGCAGCACTTCCGTCCACGTTCACGACCACGACCACGTCCACGTCCACCTCCACGCGCACCTTGGTGCTGCGAGTTGGGGGGCTCCCGGGGTGTGACGGCGAGCAGTGGGTGGACGCTCGGGGGCGGCGGTGCTAGGCTTCTGGCCCGGCGCAGCAGGCGCCAG
This sequence comes from Thermoanaerobaculaceae bacterium, assembly GCA_025456225.1. GTDB lineage: Bacteria > Acidobacteriota > Thermoanaerobaculia > Thermoanaerobaculales > Thermoanaerobaculaceae > JAAYVZ01. The sequence continues at coordinate 15,015 of JALOLB010000037.1, read as the reverse complement.
GAGCGAGCCATGACCCATCACGAGCTGTTGCGCACCCCCCTGTACGACTGCCACGTGGAGGAGCACGGTCGCATCGTGCCGTTCGCGGGCTTCGAAATGCCGGTGCAGTACGTCGGCGTCATGGAGGAGCACCGGGCCATCCGCACGGCGGTCGGGCTGTTCGACGTCTCGCACATGGGCGAGATCGACGTCACCGGCCGGCGGGCCCTCGAGTTCATCCAGCACGTCACCTGCAACGACGCCTCCAAGCTGACGCCAGGCCGCGCCCAGTACTCCGGGCTCATGACCAGGCGCGGCACGTTCGTGGACGATCTGCTCGTCCACAAGATCGGCGACCACCACTACTTCCTCGTCGTGAACGCGGCCAACAAGGACAAGGACTACGCCTACCTCCTGGCGCAGACCGAGCAGTTCGACAATGTCGACGTGGTCGACCGCTCGGCGGACTACGCCCAGATCGCGGTGCAGGGGCCGAAGGCCGAGGCGGTGCTGCAGCGCCTCACCGGGACGCCGCTGGCCGAGATCAAGTACTACCGGTTCGTGGAGGGCAAGGTGGACGACGAGCCCGCCATCATCGCCCGCACCGGCTACACCGGCGAGGACGGGTTCGAGGTGTACCTGGATCCGGTCGCCGCACCGGGGCTGTGGCGGAAGCTCCTGGAGGTCGGGAAGCCAGAGGGAATCATGCCCTGTGGCCTCGGGTGCCGCGACACGCTCCGCTTCGAGGCATGCATGCCGCTGTACGGCAATGATATCGACGACACGACGACGCCGTTCGAGGCGGGCCTCGGGTGGATCGTCAAGCTCGACAAGGGTGGTTTCCTGGGGCGCGACGTGCTGGCTCGCCAGCAGGCCGAGGGGTGGAAGCGCAAGCTGATGGGGTTCGCCATGACGGGGCGGGGCATCGCCAGGCACGGCTATCCCATCTGGCACGGTGGCAAGCAGGTCGGGCTCGTGACGTCGGGGTCGCACGCGCCGACGCTCAATCGAGCGCTGGGGATGGGCTACGTTCCCGTCGAGCTGGCGGCCGTGGGCACCCAGATCGAAATCGAAATCCGCGGCCAGATGGTGGCGGCCGAGATCGTCGACACGCCGTTCTACCGTCGGGCCAAGTGATCTGACCGATGGGCCGGGGATCGAGCACGACGACCGGAGCCACCGCGTCCGACAGGGACGCGAGGCTTCCTTTCGTCGGGGCGCGCGATCGGGTCCAGCCGAGCACACACGACTAGAGTCGAACGAGAGGAGAGGACAATGACACAACCCGCTGATCGCATGTACTCCCGCACCCACGAGTGGGCACTGCTGGCCGGTGACGTGGTCACGGTCGGCATCACGCAGTTCGCCCAGGAGCAGTTGGGCGACGTGGTCTTCGTCGAGCTGCCTGCTGTCGGCGCCGCCGTCGCGCCGGGCAAGGCAGCAGGCAACATCGAGTCGGTCAAGGCGGTGTCCGAGGTCTTCTCGCCGGTGGCCGGCGAGGTCATCGAGGTCAACACGGCGCTCGAGGGGCACCCCGAGCTGATCAACAAGGAGCCGTTCGGCGAGGGCTGGCTGATGCGCGTCAGGGTGGTGGCCGGGGCCGCCGCCGGGCTCATGGACGCCGCCGCCTACGAGACGTTCCTGGCCGAGGAAGGGCACTGATGCACCGCTACCTGGCGGGTGCTGACGACAACCGCCGGATGCTCGAGAAGGTCGGCTGCTCCTCGGTCGAGGAGCTGTTCGCCTCGCTTCCGGCGGAGGTGCGCTGCGGTCCCCTCGATCTGCCCCCCGGACGGAGCGAGGAGGAGGTGCGGCGCGAGTTCTGGGCGCTGGCGGGCAAGAACCTGACCACCGAGTGCTCGGTGTGCTTCCTGGGCGCCGGCGTCTACCGCCACGTGCAGCCGGCGGTGGCCGACGCGCTGCTGCAGCGCGGGGAGTTCTTCACCGCCTACACACCGTACCAGCCCGAGGTTGCCCAGGGGACGCTCCAGGCGATCTTCGAGTTCCAGACCTATGTCTGCCAGCTCACCGAGCTGGACGTCGCCAATGCCTCGATGTACGACGGCGCCACGGCGGTGGTGGAGGCGGCGCTGCTGGCGCGGCGGGCGCTCCCGGGTCGTTCCCGCGTTGCGGTAGCAGGCTCGCTGCACCCGGACTACAACGCTGTGCTGCGCACGTACGCCGAGGCCCAGGGCATCGCCCTCACCGAGGTCGGCTGGGATGCCGCCGGCCGCCTCGATGCTGCCTCCCTTGCGTCGGCGCTCGGTCCGGATGTCTGTGCGGTGATCGTGCAGTCCCCCAACGTCTTCGGTGTCGTCGAGGACCTCGCGAGCGTGGGGGCGACTGCCAAGGCGGCCGGTGCCCTGGCGGTGCAGGCAGTGGCCGAGGCCACGTCGCTGGGGGTTCTCGCTCCGGGCGGCCGATTCGGATTCGACGTGGTGTGCGGCGAGCTCCAGGCCTTCGGCATTCCGGCGGCGTTCGGCGGACCCCACCTGGGGTTCTTCGCCGCCCGCCAGAACCACCTGCGGCAGATGCCGGGTCGCCTCGTGGGCGAGACGGTGGACGCCGAGGGCAAGCGGGCCTTCGTGCTGACCCTCTCGACCCGCGAGCAGCACATCCGGCGCGCCAAGGCGACCTCCAACATCTGCACCAACCACGGCCTCATGGCCCTTGCGGCCACGATGGTGCTGTCGTTGCTGGGGAAGAAGGGTGTGCGCGAGGTGGCGCTGGCGTCCCACAGCGTGGCGGAGTACCTCAAGGCCGGGGTCCGGGGTCCGGGGTCCGGGGTCCGGTTGGCGTTCCCGGAGGGACCGACGTACAACGAGTTCCTGGTACTCCATGACGATCCGGAGGGGTTGCTGGCCCGCATGCAGAAGGAGCTGATCCTGGGCGGCGTTGCCACCACCCGGCTCGGGACCGACCTGCCGCGGGGCATTCTCATCGCGGCCACCGAGCGCAACACGAGGGAGGAGTGCGACCGCCTCCTCGACGCCCTGCGGAGGTTGGCATGAGCGACACCCGGTCGTTGCGCGAGCGCGAGAAGCTGATCTTCGAGGCCTCGTCCCCGGGACGCGTGGGCTACCAGCTCCCGACCCTCGACGTGCCGGCGGCGGATCCCGCGGCCACCATCCCCGCGGCATCGCTCCGCGGCGAGATCGCCGAGCTCCCCGAGGTGAGCGAGGTGGATGTGGTGCGCCACTTCACCCGTCTCTCCAAGTGGAACTACAGTGTCGACGAGGGGCTGTACCCCCTCGGCTCCTGCACCATGAAGTACAACCCCCGCATCAACGAGGAGGTGGTTCGCCTCGCCGGCATCGCGCACCTCCACCCGCTGCAGCCGGTGGACCTCGTGCAGGGCGCCCTCGCCCTGATGTGGGAGCTGGAGCAGGCGCTCATCGCGGTCACCGGCATGGCCCGCGTGACGTTGCAGCCGGCCGCCGGGGCGCACGGCGAGCTCACCGGCATGCTCATGATCCGCAAGGCCTTGCAGGCACGCGGCGAGCATCGCAAGGTGGTGCTCATCCCGGACTCGGCGCACGGCACGAACCCCGCCACGGCGGTGTTCGCCGGCTTCGAGGTGGTGGAGATCGCCTCCAACGAGCAGGGGACCCTCGACCTCGAACCGGTCCGCACGCACCTCGACGGCGGGAACGTCGCGGCCCTCATGGCGACGGTGCCCAACACGCTGGGTGTCTTCGAGCCCGAGATCGCCCGGCTCGCCGGGATGCTGCACGAGAAAGGCGCCTTCCTCTACATGGACGGGGCCAATCTGAACGCCTTCGTGGGGGTGGCACAGCCCGGCAAGATGGGCGCCGACGCTCTCCACATCAATCTGCACAAGACGTTCTCGACTCCGCACGGTGGAGGCGGTCCGGGCGCAGGCCCGGTTGCAGTCTCCCAGGCCCTGGTGCCGTTCCTGCCGGTGCCGACCGTCGAGAAGTCCGGGGACCGCTTCGACCTGGTCCATGACCACCCGGCGACCATTGGCAAGGTGCGCGGGTTCTACGGCAACTTCGGCATGCTGGTGCGGGCTCTCGCGTACATCCGCTCGATGGGAGGCGCAGGCCTCAAGGCGATGACCGAGGGGGCGGTGCTCAACGCCAACTACATCCGGAAGTCGCTGGAGGGGATTTACAACCTCAAGTACACCGGCCCCAGCCTGCACGAGGTGGTGTTCGACGACTCGCGGCAGGCCGAGAAGGGCGTGCACAACATCGACATCGCCAAGCGGCTCCTCGACTACGGGTTCCACCCGCCAACCATGTCGTTCCCGCTCATCGTGCACGGGGCGCTCATGATCGAGCCCACCGAGAGCGAGGGCATTCAGGAGCTCGATGCCTTCATCGAGGCCATGAAGGCGATCGCCCTGGAGGCGGAGGAGAACCCGGAGATGCTGCACGGCGCGCCATACACGACGCCGGTGCGTCGCCTCGACGAGGTGCGGGCCGCCCGTCAGCCCGTGTTGCGCTGGCAACGCCCCCGGGAGTGAAGTCGAGAGTCGAGAGTCGAGAGTCGAGAGTCAAGAGTCGAGAGTCGAGAGATCTCTTCCCCCGCTCGTGGGTGGGCGGGGGAGCTCTTGACTCTTGACTTTGGACTCTCGACTAGGTCTTGAGTGCCCGCTGGAAGAGCTCCCGGAGGCTGAGCAGGACCTGGGCGAATGCCCGCCCCGCCAGGAACTCCTGGACCTTCTCCTTGGTCGGCGAGAAACCCAGGTTGGTCTGCAGGTCCTCGATGATGCTGTAGAAGTCCGACACGGGCTTGAGGCCGAGGGCCACGAACTGCTCCTGGTACCAGGGGCTCTCGCGCACGGCGTACCAGACCTTCAGCGAGGTGGCCGCCCCCCGGGCCCACACCGCCTCGGCTGCAGCCATGATCTCCGCGTACAGCGCCCGCAGGACGATCGGGTTCTGCCGGCGGTCCATGGCCTGCACGACCTCCTCGAACGACGGCGTGGGAGGAGCCGAGCGGGCATGGTCTGCCTTCGCCGCACGCGCCGAGGGCGCGGCCTGGGCTGGGAACGGCACCGGGATCGGCTGTGGAGCAGGCTTGGGTGTGGGTGACGGGGTCGGCGGAGCAGGGACCGGCACTGATGGCGCGGCGGCCCGGGTGGGTGCGGGCGCGGCTGAGGTGGGGGGCGGCAGCGGTGCGATCGGCGCGGGCTCAGGCGGCACCGCGACCGGTGCCGGCGTCTCGGCGGCGGCCAGCGGGGCGGACCCGCCGGGTGCAGTCTGGCGCACTCCGGGTCGCGACGGGAGGTTGAGCCGGATGCGGAGGTTGGTGAGAAGCGACAGCTCCTCGTCGGTCACCGCGTGCCCGTGACCGAGCTTCTGGGCCACGACCTGCAGCTCCATGAGGCGTGCCCGCAGGATCTGCTGTTGCGGGAAGACCCCGGCCAGCAGCTCGATGCCCGCGCCCTGCCCCTCCAGCACCTCGGCCATGTCGAAGAAGTCCACGTACTCGAAGAGCCCACGCTCCCCGCTGGAGTACCACGCGACGGTGTCCTCGCGGTCCTTCTTGCCCGCCAGCCGTTCCTGGACGGGGGTGGGGATACCCTTGGTGAGCCAGTCCTCGCCGTAGCCCGTGTTGAGATCGGCGAGCAGACGCTGCCGGAGCGCGACCAGCACCTCGGTCATGTTTCTGTACGCTTCGAGGTTGGCCTCGATCCAGTCCATGCTCACGGTGCTGCCTCCGTCGTTCCAAGATAGCACAGGCCCCAGCCCGAAAAGAGCCGAACTGGCGCGCTGCAGCCGCCGTTTCCGGCGAGAGCCGGGCACGGAGCTTGCTTGACTGTCGGCGATGCGAACTCTTGTCCGAGACGCCGCCATTCTCGTCGCCGCCACCCTGGTGCTGGGTGCCGTGGCGAATCTGACCCGCACCCAGCGACTGGCCTGGTGGGGCCAGGGCAACCAGCCACCGCAGGTGGATGTGGACTTCCGCTTCCTCGACGTCGGCTCGGCTGACGCCCTGCGAACGTCACTGCCGCGGGTGCTCTTCCTCGACACCCGGCCACCTGAGGTGGCGGCGGGTGGCCGGGTGCCGGGCGCCTGGAGCATCTCCTACACCAACCTGACGGCCGACCTCACCGCCGAGCGGCTTGCCGCGCTGCAGCAGTCGGACGCCGTGGTGCTCTATGGGTCAAGCGACGAGGGTGACGTCGAGCAGCTCCTGGCCCAGGAGCTGCACCGCCAGGGGATCAAGCCCCCGTACGTCCTGATCGGCGGGTTCCCCGCCTGGGAGGCCGCCGGCCTTCCCTCGGAAGGAGGCGCGTCATGAAGTGGCTCCGCAACGTGTGGGTGCACCGTCTCCTCGGCCTCGTGCTGGGCGGGATCTTCCTGTACGCCGCGAAGGACAAGCTCATCGACCCGCGACCCCTGGTCACCATCATCTGGGGCTACCAGTTGCTTCCCAACGGTCCCATCAACCTCATCGCGATCTTCATGCCCTGGATGGAGCTGGTGGTCGGCCTGACCCTCGTCACCGGCTACAAGCGCCGAGCGGGCGCGTTCTGGGCCACGCTCATGCTCACGGGGTTCATCGTCGCGCTGGGCATCAACGCGGCGCGAGGCCTGAACGTCGCGTGCGGGTGCTTCTCCACGTCGGCCACCGAGACCCACAACGCGTGGCTCCTGGTGCTTCGCGACCTCCCCATGTGGCTCGCCGCGGCGGTGATGCTCCTGTGGCCCCCCGCTCGCCCTGTGGACACCCCTGCGTCGACCGGCGACTGATCTGTCCAGCACGTCTCGACGGCCGCCGGCCCACAGTCGAGAGTTCAGAGTTGAGAGTCGAGAGTGAAGACTCCGGCGCGAGGATTGTCGGGTTGGGTGTGCGGGGGAACTCTCGACTCTCGACTCTCAACTGGTCTCGGACAGGAGGCGGTTGAGGTCCACCAGCAGGTGCTCGGCAGTCTGGTACCGCTGGTCCCGGTCCTTCTGGCAGAGCTTCTCCACGACCGCCCAGACGCGCTCCGGAACGGGGTGGCGGAGCTGCTCCCGGGTCGGGAGGGGCTCGCGCAGGTGCATTTCGAGGACCCGGTACGGAGAGTCGGCGTAGAACGGGACCGTTCCCTGCAGCATCTCGAAGAGGATGATCCCGAGCGCGTAGAGGTCGATGCGGGAGTCGACGCTCTTCGGCTCGACCATCTCGGGCGCGGCGTAAAGAGGGGTGCCGAGGAACAGGTTGGTGGTGGTCAGCCCGCTGTGCCCCTCGACGCGGGCGATCCCGAAGTCCATGACCTTCAACGCACTGCCAGGCGGGAGCATGATGTTGTCGGGCTTGAGGTCCCGGTGGACGACGCCTTTCGCGTGGGCGTAGTCCAGCGCCTCGGCGATGTCGCGGGCAATCTCGACGGCGCGCCGCACCGGCAGCGGGCCCTGCTCCCGTATCTCGGTCTTGAGGGTGTGCCCCTGCACCAGCTCCATGGCCAGGAACGGACGGCCGGCGTGCTCGCCAACCTGCAGGATGCGGACGATCCCCGGGTGGTGGAGCTGCTCCCCCAGCTTGCCCTCGCGCACGAAACGGGCAACGAACGTCTCGTCGGCGAGACACGACTCGTGGGGGATCTTGATCGCGATCTCGCTGCCGTCCCGCAGGCGCCTCGCCCTGTGAGTCGTCGCCATGCCACCGCGCCCGAGCGTGTCGAGGATTTCGAACTCCCCGATCTGTGAGGGTGTCTGCACGGACTGGAGGGTGGGAACCTCGTGGATCCGGGTTGCGCTGGTGGGAGTCGACACTGGCGCGGCTCGGCGTCGAACCACGAGGACGACGAGCACGGCGATGACGGCGATGGCCGCACCGGCCAACACGGCACCGCTCCATCCTGTCGGACGGGTCGGGTCGATCGGCGAGGTCACCCGAGGTGCCGGGGTCTGGGCCTCCGCCGCGAGGGGGGTACCGGTGGGTTCCCCGGAAGCCGGCCTGCTGGCCGGGGCGCCGGGCTCGGCGGTGGCTGGGGTCGGTACGACCGCCGTCGCTGAGGGAGGTGGCGACGTGGGGCGGGGCGACGGCGCGGCAGCCGGAGCGGCCATCTGGGTGGGTGGTGGTGGCTGGCTGGGTTCGACCGCGATCGCGGCCAGCGCGAGGTCGAGGCGGAGAGGTTCCCCCGGTCGCAGGGTGACGGTGCGCTCGGCCGCCAGGTAGCCGGGGGCATCGACGCGGACCGTGTGCTCGCCGGCGGTGACGACGAGCGGCCCGAGCGGCGAGGTGCCCCGGACCTGTCCGTCAACGAATATGCGCGCGCCGACAGGCTCGGTGGAGACGCTGAGCTGGGCAGTCTGGGAGGTTGGGAGCTGAGGCTTCGGGGGTGGGGGATGGGGCCTGCCCCCACCCCGGGCGCCCGCCTCGATGCGGCGTCGCAGGGCCTCGACATCCTCTCTCGGCGTCACGTTGCTGCGAGCCGAGATGGCGAGCTGGGTGCCAGCCTGCCGATACCGGCCGAGCTCCACGAGGCAACGGGCCATGTGGAAGTGGGGGTCGTAGTCGAGAAAGGAGGGGCCGCCGACCGTATTCACGAGCCTGCGGGGACGGGGCTCGGCAAGGGCCGCCTGACCGAGCTCGGCGAGCGCTTCCTCCCACCTCCCGGCGTCCTCCAGCGCGAGCCCCCGCTCATAGCGCTCGAGCCACTGAGCCGCCGCCCGGGCGTCGGGGAGCGGGGCGAGCGCCAGGGACGCCGCGAGGAGCACGACGAGCCGGACGAGACAGGTGCGGCGCATTGCACTGGAGTCTAGCATGAGCGACCGAAGCGCCTTTCCAGGCATCACCTTTCCTGGACGCTCCACGCCCCGGCAGGTTGACGTCGGGGCACGGGGCGGCTGGCCGGTGGTGGGTCGGAATCGGGGCGGCAAGACCTGGCGAGCGCTCCGGCTTGACCGTCGGCCGACACTCCGCCACCCTGGCGCCATGAGCAAGCCCGCAGACACAGACGATCCCGGTACGGCCGGCAGCCGCCCAGACGAGCCGGGTTTCGAGACCCTCTGCACCCACTTCGGAGAGGACCGGGCGGCGAGCTTCGGCGCCGCGGCCCCGCCGATCGTCCAGACGTCCACGTTCGTCTACCCGACCGCCGAGGCGTTTGGTCAACGGGGGGATCCCGACACGCCGTTCTGGGACTACACGCGGGTGGGCAACCCCACGACGGCTCTGCTGGAAGCGAAGCTCGCACGCCTGGAACGGGGCGAGTGGGCGCTGGCCTTCGCCTCGGGCATGGGCGCCATCACCGCGGCGCTCCAGGGGTGCCTGGCGAGCGGCGACCACGTCGTGTGCGTGGCCTCGTGCTATGCGCCGACCCGCTGGTACCTGGACGAGGTGCTGACGCGTTTCGGCGTGGGTGTCACCTACGTCGACAGCGTGGACGCGGAGGGCTTCCTGGCGGCCCTTCAGCCCCGGACCCGCCTCGTGTACCTGGAGAGCCCGACCTCGGGCGTCTTCCACGTTCTCGACGTGCCGGCGCTGACGGCCGCCCTGGCGCCGCGGGGCGTCCTCACCGTGCTCGACAACTCGTGGGCATCGCCCTGCTTCCAGAACCCCCTCGAGCTCGGGTGCGACCTCGTGCTGCACTCGGCCACCAAGTACATCGGCGGGCACTCGGACGTGGTCGCGGGCATCGTGGTGGGCCGCGACCGCGAGATCGAGAGGCGGGTCCGCCGCCAGGCGGAGCTGGCCGGGGCGTGTCTCGACCCCTTCGCGGCCTGGCTGCTGGTGCGGGGCCTCCGCACCCTGGCGCTGCGCATGGCGCAGCACCAGACAAGCGGTCTGGCGGTGGCGCGCATGCTCGCGGGCCACCCCGGCGTGCTGGCGGTTCACCATCCCGGCCTCGACTCCCATGCCGGGCACGAGCTGGCGCGTCGCCAGCTCCGGGGGTACGCGGGCCTCTTCAGCTTCGCTCTCGTGGATCAGTCCCCGGAGGCCGCCCGCCGCTTCCTGAACCGGTTGCGGCTCTTCTCGATCGGCGTCTCCTGGGGCGGCCACGAGAGCCTGGCGATCGAGATGCCGCGTCCGGCCGGAAGCGACGGAGCTCGCCTGATCCGCCTGCATTGCGGCCTCGAGACAACCTCCGATCTCGTTGCGGACGTCCGGGAGGCGCTCCTGTAGTCTGAACAGAGAGAGAACCTGGACGCAGACGTGGACGTGGGCGTGGACGTGGACGTAGACCTATGACGAAGCCTCGCGGCGCATCGTCGGTTGGCGTCAGGAGTCTGCACTCCCCGCTGGTGAACTCGGGCAGCTTGCGGAGTGCAAGGGGGCCACGTCCACGTCTACGCCCACGTCCACGCTCACGGCTAGCAGCAGGGTCGGCGGCAGCTCAGTGCTGCCGCGACGGGTCCGCGGCGACCAGCTCCTCGATCAGGGCCTGCACCTCCAGGTTGAGGCCCTGCCGGTGGAAGAGGACGCTGTGGAGCTGCCGGATCAGGGCCTCGCACTCGGCGATGACGGCGTCGAGGCGTGACGGGTCGATGGCTGAGGCGCCGGTCCCCGGGTTGAGGCCCATTTCCAGGAGCCTGAAGGCCATGATCAACGCCCCGCGCCAGGCGGCCTCCGGCAGGGCGTGAGGGCGTCCCGGGACGCGATCCATCTGCCTGTAGAAGAGGTTGGACTTGGCGAGCACCTGGGGGTGGGCCGCGAGGGCGGCTCCGAGCGCCGACTCCACGAGAAAGGCACCGCTGCGCACCGGGACGGGTGCGGCGGCGGTGGCCTTCCGCACCGTCCCCGCCACCACCTCGGCCACCGCCGCCAGGTCCTGCTGGTCGTTGACGAGCAGGAGGCGCAGCAGGATGACACCGAGGGAGAACGCGTCGTCCACGTCGCCAAAGAGTGGGAACACGCGGTAGCGGACGACAGGCAGATGCATACCTCCCGAGCGCTCGATGCGGCGCACGGCGGACGGCGACAGAGCCAGAGGCTCGGAGGTCAGGCGGAGCTCTCCGCCTGCCGCCTTGCCCTGCCGCGGATCCACCCGGGCAGGGGCAGCCGGCACGCCCAGCTCCTCGCTGTCGTCGGGGAAGGAGAGCAGGAGCCAATCCTGGGTGGATGGGCGCAGGTGCAGGCCGTGGGGGTCGCGGAGCAGCGCCTCGAACCGGCTGGCACCGGGCACCGCGGGCTCGGGAGTCACCCGCTCGATGGTCAGCTCGGCGCGCCGGCGCGTCTGCATGGTGAACGCCCGCACCCGGGGCGAGGCGAACGGCACTCGCGCCTCCTGGGGTGGCAGGACGACCCTCGCAGCCTCGCCGAGCCTCAGCTCGCGCGTGCCCGAGGTCCCGAGCAGCTTGACCCTGAAGCTCCAGAGCGCCGGGAGCAGCTCGCCAGCCTCGCCGGGGTCGACGAGCAGGTGGTCGGGGTGAAGGTCCAGGTGCGGGATTCCGAGCCTCCGGTGGTACTCGCGGGTGGCGCGCAGCACCTGCAGGAAGAGGTGGGTCTTGAGGGCCAGTACCTCCACGGCATCGAGCCCGGAGCCCTCGTCGCCGAACAGGAATCCGCCCTCCCCGGGAGCTCCCGGCGACTCGGATGCCGGTCGTCCACCCAGCCGGTCCGCAAGTGCGTCGAGGGTGCTCGGCACCAGGCGGGTGACCAGGTAGGGGCTGTCGAGGGAGAGGAAGACCTTCCAGAGTGGCTGAGCTGCGGCGGATCGAGCGCGTCGACGCCCCGTCGCCTCGGTGCTCTCATTGCCGGCGCCGAGGCAGGAGCCTGCCATGGCGCAGTGGGCACACGGGACGGCAGGGCTCACAGGACGGTCGTCTGCCTGGGCACGCGACACGGCCTCGGCCCAGCCGCGATGGAGCTCCGAGACGTCGCCGAGCGCCGTTGACCGTGCCTCGCCCCCGTTCAGCGTCGTGGTGGCGTAGAACCTGCTCTCCCGGCCGGCCTCCTGGCAGGAGGGACACGAGAGGAAGCGCTGACCGGAGCCGCTCATGGGAGGAAGCCCTGCGGCCACGAGAAGGGCGTCGCTGCGGCAGGTGCGCAGGGGTTCGAGACACGTCGGGCACGGGATGGGGAAGAGCTGCCTGGTGAAGGTGCAGTAGAGAAGGGGCGGGAGCACGGGTTGGGGCTTCGCGCCCGGCGCCGGCAGCACGAGCTCGGGGAAGTACGAGGTGCCGCCCTGCAGGCGTGCCAGGTCGTGGAGGGTCAGGCTCCACCAGGCATCCTGGCTGGCGCTGAGGGAGCTCGCTTCCTCGTCGGGGAAGAAACCCTCGGTACCTTCGTCCTGTCGAAGCCTGACGACCACCCTCGTCAGCACGTACCCGCTGGCGCTCAGCACCGCGCCCCGCAGGCAGCGGGTGTGCGGCGAGTCACCGGGCAGGCGCGAGAACCCGGCACCCGGGCTGTCCGTGACGCGATCGGCCTCGAGCTCCAGGTACACGCCCAGCTCCGCGGGCTGGAGGGGCAGGAGCGGAACGAAACCGGCAGGCGACTGCGTGCTGTCCATGGTCGCTCCTAGCGCAGGGCCTGGGTGCCGAGGACCAGGTCCGCAGGGCCGCCGTAGATCGGGAACACCGGGCGGAGGCGCACGGCCACGTCCAGCAGGTGTGTCGAGTCAGGGCTCCCGATCACCTCCACGTCGACCTCCTCGGGCACCGTCGTGGGCTCCGCCGAGGCCAGAAAGTCCAGCATGGCTGCCTGGATCCTGGAGCGGACGCCGTCCTCTCCAAGCCCGCTGCCGCACTGATGCGCAGCGCTCGCCAGCGCCCGGGCGGCCATCGAGGCGAAGAGCTGATAGGGAAGGGTTGCCGAGCGGAAGCTGGCTGCCGTCGCCTCCTCGCTCTCGTAGCGGGTGACGGACCTCGCGGATGGGGCCGAGAGGAAGTACGCCTGGCCGAGACCCGGCTGCCCGACGAGGGGCGAGAAGCCGCTCTCGATCAGCTCGAGAGCCTTCTGGTCGGACAGGGTCGCCTCCACGGCAAGCGCCACCGGATCTCCCTTCCCGACCCGGGTGACGCGGGTCGGGAGCCCGGTGAGCACTGCCGGGCCTTCCGCGCCCGCAACCGGGAACCGCAGACCCTCGGCGGCGTACCCCTGAAGCACGGCGGCGCCAAGCGCCCAGGCGCCGGAGCCCCAGAGTGGTCGGTTCGCGGCGCCCGCCGCGGCGGCGTCCCAGCCGAAGGTGGCGACCTCGGCGCCTGCCTCGCCCCACGCGGGGCGGAGCAGCAGGCGGTTGAAGGCGAGGCCCAGCCACAGGGAGGCGTCATCGGCGCGCAGACGATTCCACTTGGCGTATTCCGGACCGCGGCACTTGCCAATCAGGTCCGGCATGGTGACCACCAGCCCGGCCTGCTTGACGCCGAAGAACTCCGGCGCAACCTCGAGCAGGACCGGCACGCCGAGGCTCGCCGCCATGCGGGCAGCGTGCTGGAGATCCTCGATGTCCCGGGGCGACCGGTCGAAGGCGAAGGCCGCCACGACGAGGCCGAGAGGCGGGTCGACCTCGCCGGCGTGCTCGCGCTCGAAGTGGGTGTCGTAGAAGGTGTCCAGGAGGTCGGCCTTGGAGGTGGGCTGGACCTCGACGGTGGCCGGTGACGACGGACTGACACGTCGGAGCAGGAGCTCGAGGCCCCGCCATGCCGCGTCGAGATCGCGCAGAGGCGCCGCATCCGCCAGGGCAGCGAGCTGCAGGGTGAGACGGCTCTCGAAGGTGCGGACGGCACCCTCGACCACCGGGCCGCCCACTGCTCCGGGTGAAAGGGAGAGTGTGGCAACCAGGGCGTCCAGCAGCCCCGCGGACGCGGAGGGGGCCGGTGGTGCCACCTCCACCATCCCGAGCAGCGAATCGACGGGAGAGCCGCCCGACCGGGCCGCCTCAGTCGCCGGGTGAGTCCCCAGCTTCTCGCGGAGGGTGATGCCCAGGTCGGTGTCGCCGGTGGCGGCGAGCACCTGCTGTCGAAGGTCCGCCGCGGCGAGCTTGCCGTCACGCGCGGCGGCGAGGATGCCCCGAACCCTGGCCACGGCCTGGAGCAGGGGGTGTGCTCGCGCCAGGTGGTCGAGGTGGAAGTCCTCGAGGGCTCGGAAGCTCAGGGCACATGCCAGCTCCTGCGGGCCCACCCCGAGCCGGTTGGGGACGCGCAGGCTGAGTGCCGGCGCGAGCCGGGCGAGCAGGTCGGTGAGATCGCCCAACGTGACCCTGCAGGTGGGCTCTACCCGTCCGGCCGCCAGGTCGGCGAGCACGAGCACGCGCAGGGTCGGGGCCGGGCGCGATCCAGGGGACGTCGTGATGGCCGCAGGGGGATCGGTGGCGGAGCTCATGGGTGCCTCCTGTTCAGCGAGCTGCTCTGGGTCCATCATAGCCAATCCTGGTATCGGAAGAGCACGGGCGGGCCGGAGCTGCCGAGCGAGCCTCGCGTTGACGGTCCCCTGGGCCAGCCCTATACTGAATGCACGTTGAGGCGCGAACAGCGGAGCATGTTGCTGGTTGGTGAGGCCAGTGATGGAGTGCAGAAAGAGTCGTCGGAGCGCTGACCTCGGCACGGGGAACCGGCAGGTGTCCGGCTTGCCCCGTGAGGCTGGCCTGTCCGGCGCGGCAAAGGAGAGCCGCCGATGACGCGTGATCGCAGCTTCCAGAAAGAGATCCCGCCCTCGCGGGTCAACATCCGGTACGTCAAGTACACCGGGGGTGCCCAGGAGCAGGTCGAGCTGCCCCTCAAGCTCCTCCTGCTCGGCGACTACACCGGCCGGCCGGATGCCACGCCCCTCGAGGAGCGCAAGAAGATCAGCATCAACAAGGACAACTTCGCGGCCGTGATGCGCGAGCAGGGGCTTCGCCTGAACATGGTGGTGCCCAACCGCCTCTCCGGGGTGGAAGGCGACGAGATGCGCGTCAACCTCAGCATCGAGTCGATCGAGTCGTTCAACCCCGACGACATCGTGCGGCAGATCCCCGAGCTCGCCAAGATGCTGGAGATCCGGGAGCTGCTCACCGACCTCAAGGCCCGCGTCATCACCAACAAGCGCTTCCGGCAGGCGTTGGAGCGCATCGTGAAGGACCCGAGCCAGATCGAGGCGGTGATCAGGGAGCTGGACCGGGTCGCCCCCCTCCCGGAGGGCGCCACCAAGCCT
>JALOLB010000218.1 GCA_025456225.1 Thermoanaerobaculaceae bacterium | reverse complement strand
GCGCCAGAACACCGTGTTCTCCTCGAGCTTGTCGCGCCGTGCCGTGGAGGCCGAGACGAGCTCCATGACCTTGAGCGCCCCGGCCACGATGACCGGCGCCACCGAGTTGGAGAACAGGTACGGCCGCGCCCGCTGGCGGCACAGCTCGACGAGCTCGCGACGTCCCGACACGCAGCCGCCGGACGCGCCGCCGAGCGCCTTGCCGAGGGTCGTGGTGATGATGGTCGTGGTGATGATGTCGATCTTGCCCACGACGCCGCAGTGCTCGTGCACGCCGCGCCCGGTCTTGCCGATGAACCCCGAGGCGTGGGAGTCGTCCACGAACACCATGGCATCGTACTTCTCGGCCAGGGCGACGATCTCATCGAGCTTGGCGAGGTCGCCGTCCATGGAGAAGACGCCGTCGGTGATGATGAGCCGCTGGCGCTTGTCCTGGTGCTCCTGGAGCTTCTCCTCCAGGTGCCCCATGTCCGAGTGCTTGAAGGTGTCCTGCATCGCCTTGCACAGCCGCATGCCGTCGACGATCGAGGCGTGCACCAGGCGATCGGAGATCATCACGTCCTGATCCGACAGCACCGCCTCGAAGACGCCGGCGTTGGCATCCATGCAGGACGGGAACAGCAGGGTGTCCTCGGTGCCGAGGAACTCGGTCAGCTTGACCTCGAGCTCGCGGTGGATGTCCTGGGTGCCGCAGATGAAGCGCACCGAGGAGACGCCGTACCCCCGGTAGTCGAGGCCGCCGTGTGCCGCCGCCACCACCTCGGGATGACTCGACAGCCCGAGGTAGTTGTTGGCGCACATGTTGATCACCTTCTTGGGAGCCACGCCCTGGCCGACCGGGAACTCCACCTCGATGTCGGCACCCTGGGGGGCGTGGATGTAGCGCTCCTCCTTGAAGAGCCCCGCGTCACGGAGCCCCTGCAGGTCCTTCTGGTACGACTCGCGAGCCTTCGCGCTGTAGGCCATGCGGACCTCCTCACGCGTCCGGCTTGAAGCGGCGCACCAGCTCGGCGATCTTGGTCACCGAGTCGAACGCCTCGGGGGTCGCCTGGGCATCCGGGATCTGGATCTGGTACTTGCGCTCCAGGAAGCGCTTGAGGGACACCATCGAGAACGAATCGACGATCCCGCCGGAGATCAACGGGGTGGTGTCGTTCACCTCGCGATCGTCGCCCTCCTCGATGTACTCCCGCACCACGTACTCGCGTACCGCCTTCTTCAGCTCATCCATTTCCGCCTCCCTCTGAACCCAGTCTAGAGTCTAGAGTCAAGAGTCGAGAGTCAAGACATCAGAGCCGGGAAGTCACTCTGGACTCTCGACTCTCAACTCTCGACTGCCATTGTCATTCGTCCATCAGCGTCGAGATGTCGCCCACCGGCTCGCCGAACTCCTGGGCGCGCAGCACCCGCCGCATGATCTTGCCGGATCGCGTCTTCGGGAGCCCCTGGGTGAACTCGATCTCCTGGGGCATGGCCAGGGGCGACAGCTTCTTCCGGATGAAGTTCATGATGTCGAGCTCGAGGTCGTCGCCAGGCTCGAACCCCGGCTTGAGGGTGATGAACGCCTTGACGACCTCCATGTTGAGCGGGTCGGGCTTGGCCACCGCGGCCGACTCGGCCACGGCCGGGTGCTCGAGGAGCGCCGACTCGATCTCGAACGGTCCCACCAGGTGCCCGCCGGTGTTGATGACGTCGTCGTCGCGGCCGACGAACCAGTAGTAGCCGTCGCCGTCGATGGAGGCCCGGTCACCGCACAGGTACCAGCCATTCCGGAACTTGTTGGCGTAGCCCGTGGGGTTGTTCCAGTAGCCGCGGATCATCGAGGGCCACCCGGGGCGCAGGGCGATGAGCCCGACCACGCCGGTCTGGTTCACCGGCTCGTGGGTGCGCGGGTTGAGCACCGTCGCCGTGATCCCGGGGAACGGCTTGCCCATCGAGCCCGGCTTGATCGGCATCCCCGGGTAGTTGGTGATCACCATGCAGCCCGTCTCGGTCTGCCAGAAGGTGTCGTGGAACTGCAGGCCGTACGCCTCCTTGGACCAGATCACCGCCTCGGCGTTGAGGGGCTCGCCGACACTCGCCAGGTGGCGCAGCGAGGAGAGGTCGAACCTCTTCGCCACCTCCGTGCCCTCGCGCATGAGCAGCCGGATGGCGGTGGGAGCCGAGTACCAGACGGTGATGCGGTACTTCTGGATGAAGGCGTACCAGCGCTCGGTGCCGAACCCCGAGTCGAGCACCGCCTGGGTGACGCCGTTGGCCCACGGCCCGATGATCCCGTAGGAGGTGCCCGTCACCCAGCCGGGGTCGGCGTTGCACCAGTAGATGTCGTCGGGCTGCAGGTCCAGCACCCACTTGGAGGTGAGGTACTGGGAGACGAGCGAGTAGTGCACGTGCTGGGCGCCCTTGGGCTGCCCGGTGGTGCCCGAGGTGTAGTGCAGGACCGAGGGGGTCTCGGCGGTGGACGGGTAGACGTCGAACTCGTCCACCTTGGGCGCCTCGTCCAGGTTGAAGGAGATCTCCCCCTCCTTGAGCGCCGACTGGGGGGCGTCGACGACGATCACGTGCTTGAGGTGGGGCAGCTTGTCCTTGATCTTGCGGACCTTCAGGACGTGCTTCTTCTGCGTGACGATGGCGGTGGTCTGGGCGTTGTCCAGGCGCGTCCACAGCGACTCGTCGCCGAACGCCGAGAAGAGCGGCTGGGCAACCGCCCCCATCTTCAGGATGCCGACGAAGCCGATGTACAGCTCCGGCGCCCGGTCCATGAACAGGCAGACCCGCTCCCCGGGCTGGATCCCGAGGCCTTGCAGGAAGGTCGCAATCGTGTTGGAGCAGCGGCGCAGGTCGTCGTAGGTGTACTGCTTCTCGTTTCCCTGGGCGTCCTCCCAGAGAAGGGCGAGCTTGCCACCCTTTCCGAGCCTGCAGATCCGGTCCGAGCAGTACCACCCGATGTTGATGAACCCTCCGGGGGTGTAGTCGAGCTCGCGCTCGGCAATGGACCAGTCGAACCCCTGCAGGCGCTCCTCATAGCTGCCGATGTTGCTCATGCACTCTCCTTCTGGTTGACGTCGCCTTCGCCCACGGCCACGGCCAGCGCCGAGCCTTCCGCCGTGCTCAGGCTCACGTGGATGGTCCCGATGCCCCGCCTCCGCGCCGCCGCCAGGGCTCTCTCGTGGAGCCTCACCGCCGGCCGCCGACCGCCGGCCAGGAGCTCGATGTCCCGGAACAGCACACCGTCGGCGTCCTCCACCCGCAGCACCTTCAGCACCGCCTCCTTGGCCGCGAAGGCCAGGGCGGCGCGGGCGGCGGGCTCGGCCCACGCCGAGAGCGACTCGAGCTCCCCGGGACGTGTGAACACCGCGGCGAACGCGGGGTCGCCGTCGATCCGACGGGCCACGCGGTGGACGTCGAGGACATCCACACCGATCCCGAGGATCATCTGGGCCGATCCGTCTCGTGCGGCGATGGCGGTAGCGATTCCGGACCTCCGAGCACCCGTGGGGCAGCCGGGGCGATGGCCGGCTTGTAGCATCGGCCCCCCCGGGTGTCAAGGAACCCCCAACCCACCACCCCCGGTGATCGGTGCTCGGTGATCGGTGGTCAGAGGTCAGAGCTGGGGAAGCGGGAAGGCCCGAGCCTCCGATCACCGAGCACTGACCACTGATCACCGGGTGGGAGGGGGGGCTACTTCGTGATCAGGAACTTGACCTCGTCGTTGCCGCGCGGGTGCTGGACCGACACGATGAGGAGGGCCTGGCCCTTCTCGATCTCGGGGATGGTCCCGGTGAGGGTCACCACACCGTCCTGGTCGCTCTCGGCCATGGCCAGCTCCACCGGCTTGGCGGCGCTGGTCACGAAGCGCACGCGCACCCGTCCGGAGGCCAGCGCCACGTCGCCCGGGAAGACGGCAACCCGGATCCGCAGGTCGAACGCGGTGCCGAAATGCAGGTCCTCGCCGCCGGCCACCTGCAGCCGCACCCGCTCGTCGCGCTGCTGCTCCGCCAGCCAGTCCGAGATGACCTCGTCGAGGCTGCGGGACGCCTGCTTGGCCGCCTCGATGGCGCTCTGGCTGACGCGGGGCATCGACGCCACCGCCTTGCGGGTCACGGTGGTGTCGCCCTCGGCGCCGACCGGGGGCTCGGTGAGGAGGTCGATGCGCCCCTGGCGGATGCTCTCGACGATCACCCGGTGCTGGCGCTCCATGAGCGTCTGGATGGCGGTGCGGTCGGCCCCGACCTCCAGCAGCTCCCGGTACTCGGTGCGCCGGGTGGCGAGGATCTCGCCGCGCACGTACACCAGCGACTCGATGAGCGGGTTGCCGGCACCGCGGTCCTCCGTCTGCACGTGGTAGACCACGCCGTCGAACTCGACCTCGCTGTTGTACCCGGTTAGCACCCGGCCTCCGCTCCGCGTGATGCTACGGGAAGCACCGGCAGGATGTCAATTTCCGACACCGATGCCCCACCGGTCAGTGCCAGGAGCCTGTCGGAGAACGCAGAAGGCCTTCCCATTTCTCCGACAGGCTCCTAGACTCCGCGGATGCGGAACGGGGCCCGGCGGCTCATCCTCTTCGATGTGGACGGCACCCTGATCAGTACCCAGGGGCGGGCCGGGCGGGCACTCGCGTCAGCCATCACGGAGGTCCTCGGTGTCTCGGCACCGATGGAGCGGTACCGTCTCTCCGGCAAGACCGACCCGCAGATCGTGTTCGAGCTCATGGAGCTGTGCGGATGGCCGCGCGAGCGGGTCGCACCGCATCTCGGCCGGATCCTCGAGGCCTACCTGTCGCGCCTCGATGCCGCGCTCCCGTCCGAGCACGTGAACGTGCTGCCCGGGGTGCGCGAGGTCCTCGGGGCGCTGGCGGAGCGGGACGACGTGCGGCTCGGCCTGCTGACCGGAAACGTGCAGCCGGGCGCGGCCCTCAAGGTCGAGCGGGCCGGGCTCTCCCGGTACTTCGAGGTGGGCGCCTTCGGCTCCGACGAGGAGGACCGCAACCTCCTGGTGCCGGTGGCGCGGGCCCGGGCTGCAGCCCGCTGGGGACAGGGGTTCGAAGGGTCGCTGACGGTGGTCGTGGGGGACGCCGAGGCGGACGTCCGCTGCGCCCGCGCCGGCGGCGCCCGGGCCGTGGCCGTGGCGACCGGAGGCACCCCGACCGAGGTCCTGGCAGCGCTGGGTCCCGACGCCCTCCTCCCCACCCTGGCCGACCCGTCGGTCCTGGGGGCGCTGCTCGACGGCCACCCGGGACCTGGCACAGACTGACCCGCGGGCGCACCGGCCCGCTGCACAAGGGAGACATCATGCAAGAGTTCCTCAACCACCTGCAGAACGAGGTCGACAAGCTCCACGCCGCGCGCACCTACAAGGTCGAGGTGGCACTCCAGGGCCCCCAGGATCACGAGGTGACGGTGGACGGTCACCCGGTCGTGATGCTCACCTCCAACAACTACCTTGGCCTCGCCAACCACCCGCGGGTCCGCGGCGCCGCTGTCGCAGCCATCGAGCAGTGGGGTGCCGGCATGGGCTCGGTGCGGTTCATCTGCGGCACCCAGCTCCTGCACAAGGAGCTCGAGAAGCTCATCTCCGAGTTCTACGAGACCGACGACACCATCCTCTACAGCTCGTGCTGGAGCGCCAACGAGGCGGTGTTCGCGACCCTCACCGGCGGCTACGACGCGATCGTCTCCGACGAGCTCAACCACGCCTCGATCATCGACGGCATCCGGCTCTCCAAGGCCGAGCGCTACGTTTACAAGCACAACAACATGGGTGACCTCGAGTCGAAGCTCGCCCAGGCCAGGCAGGAGGGCGCGCGGTTCATCCTCGTGATCTCCGACGGTGTCTTCTCCATGGAGGGCGAGCTGGCGCCGCTGGCCGACATCGTCGACATCTGCGAGCGCTACGAGGCGGTCCTGATCGTCGACGACTCCCACGCCACCGGCATCCTCGGGCCGCGTGGCCGCGGCACCGCGGAGGAGCTGGGGCTGTGGGGCAAGGTGCCGATCCACACCGGCACCCTCGGCAAGGCGATGGGCTCGGCGATGGGCGGCTACGTCACGGGCCCCAAGCCCGTGGTCGAGATGCTCCGCCAGCGCTCGCGGCCGTACCTGTTCTCCAACTCCCTGCCGCCGGCCGTGGTCGGCGCCGCCATCGAGGCGTTCAAGATGGTCATGGAGGACCCCTCCCGCACCCACAAGGTGCAGGAGAACGCCCGCTACTTCCGCCAGCGCATGACCCGCTCCGGCTTCCGCATCCCCCACGGCATCCACCCCATCGTGCCGGTGATCGTCGGGGACACCGCCCTGGCGCTCGCGATGGGCAAGGACCTGCTGGAGCGCGGCGTGTACGTCTCGGGGTTCGGCTACCCGGTGGTGCCCCAGGGCCACGCCCGGCTACGCGCCCAGATCTCCGCCGCCCACTCCCAGGAGGAGCTGGACCGCGCCGTCGAGGCCTTCGTCGAAGTGGCACACGCGCATCACGTGCTGTAGAGACAGGCTTCAGGCCTCAGACCTCAGACCTCAGGAAAGACAGACCTCAGGCCTCAGACCTCAGGAAAGACAGGCCTCAGACCTCAGGCCTCAGGCCTCAGGAAAGACAGGCCTCAGACCTCAGGCCTCAGGCCTCAGGAAAGACAGGCCTCAGACCTCAGGCCTCAGGCCTCAGGAACTACAAGACAGGACTGGGCGGGTGGGGGAGCTGAGGCCTGAGGTCTGAGGCCTGGGTGGGCGGCTGGG
>JALOLB010000036.1 GCA_025456225.1 Thermoanaerobaculaceae bacterium | reverse complement strand
GGTCCGAGTCAGGGATTGATTCGCGGCCCTTCGAATTCCGTGAATTCCGGGCTCCCCTAACAGAAACGCTCACCCGACACCCCTCTCCGACGGGAGTTCTGTTCCGGACCCCGGACCCCGGACCCCGGACCTCGGACCCCGCAATGGGTGGGGGGGCGGAGTGAGTGAGCTCCGGTACGACCCGATCCGGGGCCGGTGGACGATCATCGCCACCGAGCGCGCCTTCCGCCCTCACGAGTTCCGGCGGCGCGACCCTGACCATCCAGGAGACGTGGGGGCTTGCCCGTTCGAGTACGGCAACGAGGAGACGACCCCGCCCGAGATCCTCGCCATCGGGAGGGATCACCGCCCCGCCAACGGCCCCGGCTGGCAGGTGCGGGTGGTGGCCAACAAGTTCCCGGCGCTCCGGGTGGAAGGCGAGCTCACCCGCGAAGGGGTGGGGATCTTCGACCGCGTCGCCGGGGTCGGCGCCCACGAGGTCATCGTCGAGACCCCGCACCACATGCGACCGATGGCCGACATGGACGCCGGCGAGATCGAGCTCGTCCTCCGGGCGTGGCGCGAGCGGCTGGTGGACCTGCGGCGCGACCCGCGCATCCGCTACGCCCTGATCTTCAAGAACCACGGTCGCGAGGCCGGGGCGTCGCTGTTCCACCCCCACTCCCAGCTCATCGCCACGCCGATCATCCCGATTGTCGTCAAGGGCGAGCTCCAGGTCGCTCGCGAGCACTGGCACCGCAAGGAGCGCTGCATCTTCTGCGATCTCATCCACCAGGAGCGGGCACTCGGCGACCGGGTGCCCTGGGAGACCGACCAGTTCGTGCTCCTCGAGCCCTTCGCGGCGTCGTTCCCGTTCGAAACCTGGATCCTGCCCCGCCGCCATCTCCACGACTTCGCCTACTCGCCCGACGAGACGCTCGCGGATCTCTCGCGGGTGCTCAAGGACTTCCTGAGCCGGATCCGCACGCTGCTCTCCGACCCGCCGTTCAACCTCATCCTCCACACGGCACCCAGCTCGCACCCCCGGATCGGGCAGCCCCAGTACTGGACCACCATCGAGCACGACTACCACTGGCACCTCGAGTTCGTGCCCCGCATTACCCAGATTGCCGGGTTCGAGTGGGGCTCCGGGTACTCCATCAACCCCACCCCACCCGAGGAGGCAGCCCGCTACCTCCGCGACACCCCCTCCACCGGTCGAGAGTCGAGAGTCGAGAGTCGAGAGTGAAAGGCCCATCACCAGTGACCCCCCTTTCGACCTTCCACTCTCGAGCTCCCTGCCTGGACTCTCGACTCTCGACTCTCGACTCTCGACCCTTGACCCACTCCGGAAGGGCTTCCCAATGAGGATTGCGCACCTGGCCTCTGAGGTCGTCCCGTTCTCGAAGACCGGCGGGCTGGCGGACGTGGTCGGCGCCCTGCCCCCGGCCCTCGCCGAGCATGGTCACGCCGTCACCGTCATTGTCCCCGGGCACCGCGAGAGCCTCGCTCAGGCGCTGCCGGGCGAGGCGATGCCCGAGGTCCACGCCCTGGGGATGCGTGCCGTGCCGCACCTGGTCGAGCAGCGGGGCGTGCGGTTCATCCTCCTCGACTGCCCGCTCCTGTATGCCCGTCCTTCTCTCTACGGCCTGCCTGACGGCGACTTCCAGGACAACCACGTGCGCTTCGCCTTCTTCGCCCGTGCCGCCCTCACGGCTCTCGGGCAGCTCGGAGGCGTCGACGTCGTCCACGCGCACGACTGGCAGGCGGCGCTCGCCCCGTTCCTGCTCGCCCTCGAGCCCGGGTGGCGTGAGACGCTGCCGGTGGCCCGCACGGTCTTCACGATCCACAACCTCGCCTACCAGGGGGTGTTCCCGCCCTGGGCCCTCGCCGCGTGCGGTCTCGGCAGCGAGCACTTCAACGTGCAGCGCCTCGAGTTCTACGGCCAGGTCAACTTCCTCAAGGGGAGCCTGGTCACTGCGGACGCCATCACCACCGTGTCCCCGACCTATGCCAGGGAGATCCTCTCGCCGGCCTTCGGGTGCCAGCTCGAGGGCGTGCTCGACGGCCGCCGGGACGCCCTGTCGGGCATCCTCAACGGGCTCGACCAGGACGAGTGGGACCCGACGTTGGACGTCCTCATCAGCCAGCCGTTCGGCGTCGCCGACGCACCACTCGGGAAGGCCGCAAACCGGGCGGCGCTGGCCTCGGAGCTCGGCATGGAGCCGGCCGACCGTCCGCTGTGCGGGATGGTGTCCCGCCTGGCCGAGCAGAAGGGCGCGGACCTGGTGGTGGCGGCGCTGGACGACATCGTCACCCTGGGCTTTGACCTGGTGGTGCTGGGCACCGGCGAACGCCGGTTCGAGGAGGCCATCCGCGCGGCCCAGAGTGCCCATCCCGGCCGCGTCCGGGTTGTCACGCGCTTCGACAACCGGCTGGCCCACCAGATCTACGCCGCGTCCGATCTCTTCCTCATGCCATCCCGCTACGAGCCGTGCGGCCTCGGCCAGATGATCGCCATGCGCTACGGCGCCCTGCCGGTGGTCCACCACACGGGCGGCCTGGCCGACACGGTCATCGACTCGAGCCGTGACGACGCGACCGGGTTTGTCTTCTGGGAGCTGAGCCCCAGCGCGCTCGTGGACGCGCTGGCGCGGGCGGCGGCGGTGCTGGGCAGTCCTGAACGACTGGGGTGGATGCGCCGCACCGCCATGACCCGCGACTTCTCCTGGGCGGCGTCGGCCCGCGCCTACGACGCGCTCTACCGGCGGCTCGCCGGCTGACAGGCTTATGGCAGTTCGCAGGCAGCGGTTCGGAGTTGCAGGAGGTCCGCACCCTCGCGCGCATCCGGGGCGTGGGAACCGCGATCTGCGAGCTATCACCTGTGATCTGACCTAGGAGCCTGTCGGAGGAATGAGAAGGTCCGCTTTCTTCCACAGGCTCCTAGCCCGGGAGCGCGAACAGGAAGGTGGCGCCCTCTCCGGGGCGCGACTCCGCCCACACCCGGCCGCCGTGGCGCTCGACAATCCGCCGCACGATGGCCAGGCCGACCCCCGAGCCCTCGAAGCCCTCCGAGTGCTGGAGTCGGCTGAAGAGGTCGAAGAGCCCGCCCGCGCTCGCAGGCTCGAAGCCGATGCCGTTGTCGCGCACGAAGTAGACCGACTCCCCCTGCCGGGCCACTCCCCCGACCCGGACCACGGCCTCCTCGCGGGTACGCGAGAACTTGAGCGCATTGCCGAGAAGGTTGGCCAGCACCTGCCGCAGCAGGGACGGATCAGCCTCGCAGGAGGGCGCCTCGCCGATCTCGATACGCACCTCCCGGCCACCTTCGACCGGCAGCAGCTCCTCCCAGACCTGCTGGGCCAGACAGCCGACGTCGACCGGCTGCTTCTTGAGGGGCTGCAGGGCCAGCCGCGAGAAGTCGAACAGCGCGTCGATCAGCTCCTGCATGCGGCCGCTGGCGCGACGCATCAGCCGGAGTGTCCTCACCAGCTCCGCCGGGAGCTCGGTCTGGGGCTCCTCGAGCAGCACCCGCAGCAACCCGTCGATGACCACGAGGGGTGAGCGCAGGTCGTGCGAGACCATGAACGCGAACGCCTCCAGCTCGCTGTTGGCGGTCTCCAGGGCGGCGTTGCGACGCCTGAGCTCCTCGGCCAGGCGCTGGATCTCGGCCTCCCGCTGGTGGCGCTCGGAAAGATCGCGCACGAAGACGATGACCCGTGGCTCGCCCCCGACCACCACGAGCTTGGTGTTGACCTCGCAGGGGAAGACCTCTCCCCCCTTGCGCACGTTGAGGCTCTCGATGAACACGCCACCGACCGCCTGCACGGCGGCGACCACGTCGGGCAGGACCTCACGCACCTCGGTGGGGACGAGATCGGCCACCCCGAGGCGCAGCATCTCGTCCTTGCCGTAGCCGAACATCCGGCATGCCGCCGCGTTGCAGTCGAGCAGCAGCCCGTCGAGGGACTCCAGGAAGATGGCGTCCGCCGACGCCTCGACGAGCTCGCGATACTTCTCCTCCCCTTCACGCAGGGCGAGCTCCGCCAGCTTCCTCCCGGTGATGTCGGAGATCAGCCCGTCGTACGCCGCCAGCCGCCCGTCGGCGTCGACCCGCGGCACCGGTGTGTTGCGCACCCACCGGATCGTGCCGTCCCGGTGGACGATGCGATGCTCCAGGGCCTCGGCCTGGCCGGACGCCAGGATGCGCGAGGCCTGGGCCGTCACCGCCGGCTTGTCGCCGTCGTGCACCATCCGGTGCCAGAGGAGCGGGTCGGCGGCGTACTCCTCAGGGGTGTAGCCGGTGACCGCGACACAGCCGGGGCCGTGGGTGGTCGCGCTCGGCCGGCCCGACACCACCGTCACGGTGTAGACGTAGTCGGTCACCGACGACAGCAGTCGCCGGTAGCGCTCCTCGCTCTCCTTCAAGGCCGCCAGGGCAAGCGCTGCTGCGGGCTCCGTCTCGGCCACGACCCTCCCCGACCCGGCACCGGGGGATCCCGGTCCCGGGCCCCGAGCTACATGCGGATCTTGAAGCTCAACAGGTGACGCCCGCGCTCCACCTCCAGGAACAGGTAGTCACCCCTGCCCTTCCCGCGCAAAACCTGCCGCACGGTCTCGGGCGATGGCTCCTCCTCGGAGTCGACCTTGATGATCACATCGCCCCGCCTCAGCCCCACCTCCTCGGCCAGGGAGTCTGGCTCGACACTGGTGATTCGCGAGCCGTTGCCGACTCGGTCGATCACGACGCCGAGTCGGCTGCTGGGCCGGTAGTCCTCACGGACCCAGCCCTCTTCGGGCCGGCCGTAGACCAGGAGCATCCGGGCCGCAGGCTCGGGGGTCGCGGGGACGAAGCGAACCCGGCGGACGTTGGAGTCGATGACGTCCCCGGTCGTGGTGCCGATGTCCGGCTTGGCCGCCCCCTCGGCGCGCCCGCCATCCTGCTTCTCCATGGCAATGCCGCCCGGCTCGGGCCGCCACTCCTCGTAGACATGCACCTCGAGCTCACCGACCCGCGAGCCCTCGATCCGCTGACCCTCGGAAAACTCGGGCGGGCTGAACACGAACTGCTGGGCCTCGCTCATGTCCACCTGGAAGCCCTTGATGAACCGCACCTCTCCGGGCCCGAGCACAGCCCCGACGTCTTCCCTGGCATAGCCCTCGATGGGCTTGCGGAAGTACACGTTCACGCCGTCCACGCCGACCACCACCTTGATGCGCAGGCGCCCGTGGTTCTGCAGGCGGATCGAGTAGCTCTTCCCCACCAGCTTCCGGGTGTCTCCGGTGAAGATCCACTTGTCGTCCCCCTCGCCCTGGAACAGCAGGGGGCTGCGACCCTCCGGGATGACCTGAACGGATATCGAGTTGCCCTCCCGGTAGTACACCCGGGCCCGGTCCTGGGCGGCCTCGGCACCAACCGCCAGTCCCACCACCCCCACGAGCAGAACGCCAACTGCCAGAGTTCCGTGATGCCGGAGCCGTGCTGTCATGATCCGCCTCCCCGGGGTGTCGGCCATCTCGCCCTTGACCCCGATATCGCCCAGGTGGTTGCAATCGCCATGCCGCGAGCGTGCCGTCTGCCTTTGGTCTGTTCCTCAAGGCAAGTATAGGCGACTCGAACCCGGTGCCCAACCACCTCCTGCCATGGGTTCGTCGCTGTCTGCTATGCTTGCGCGAGCGGCACGAGTACCGCAGGCATGACGGCGCGATGAGGACGCACTGCATCTCGAACCCGGAGCTCGGCGCATTCCTGAAGCGCGAGCCCCGCGCCTCGCAGCCCTACGAGCTCGACCTGGCCGCGATCTTCTGCGACCTGCTGACCCGGGCCAACGACTTCGTGCCCTCGGAAGCTGGCTCGATCTTCATCGACGACCCCTCCATCCCCGAGGCCAACCGGCCGTTCGCCGAGCTCGTGATGATCGCCTGCTTCGGGGAGGCCTCGGTCCGGCTCGTGGGCTCGCGGCTGCCAGCCACCCGGGGCATCGTCGGCCACGTCTACGGGACCGGGCGTTCCTACGTCTCGGCAAGCCCCCAGGCCGACCCCCTGTTCTTCTCGGGCTTCGATGGCGCCTCGCGGTTTCGCACCAGCTCGTTGCTCTGCGCCCCCCTGGTGGTCGAGGGACAGGTGATCGGCGTCATCGAGCTGCTCAACCGCCTCGGCGGCCGCTCCTTCGACCAGCGCGACCTCATGCTCCTGGAGATCTTCGCGCAGACGATCTCCGTGTCGATCGCGAACGCCATCGATGCCTATCGCTCCAAGGAGATCTCCAAGCGCGACGACCTCACCGGCCTGTTCAACGATCGCTTCCTGCACCACGGCTTGCAGGTGACCATCGAGCAGGCCATGACCGAAGACAGGGAGGTCGGGCTGCTCTTCCTCGACCTCGACCACTTCAAGACGATCAACGACATTCACGGGCATCTGGCCGGAAGCCGGGTGCTCTCCGAGGTCGGCGCCATGCTGCGCCAGATTCTCCCGGGTGGCTGTCTCGGCGCGCGCTACGGAGGCGACGAGTTCATCGTCGTCCTGCCCGGCGCCTCGCCGCCGGAGGCGTTCTGGGTGGCCGAGACGATCCGCAAGAACATCGAGTCCTTCGTCTTCCTGCGCGAGGCCGATCCCCAGGATCCGGTCAACTACCCGGCATTCCAGATCAAGGGAGTGATCACCTGCTCCATCGGCGTCGCCACGCTCCGCAGCGATGTGCTGCCTCTCCTCGGCGGCAGCGGCGACCCGTTCTCGGCCAAGAACGAGCTCCTGCGCCTCGCCGATTCGTGCATGTACCTGGCGAAGGACCGCGGCCGCAACCTCACCGTGACGGCGTGGACCGTGCCGCAGCGGCCCCGTCACTCGGCCCGTCAGCCCTGACAGCAGGCTCAAGGCTCAAGGCTCAAGCTCCCCCACCCTCCTTGAGCTGGGAAGGCGCTCCCCCCTCGGCGGAGCCAGGTTCCACACTCTCCAACGTCGGCGGCTCATGCTGCGACATCCGCCGAACCGCAGGATGCAACCACCTGACCCACCGCCGAGGAGAGTGTGGAAGCTGGCACCGAGCCCCCACCCTGCTCCGTGCTGTTCCCGCTTCTCCTTGAGCCTTGAGCCTGGAGCCTGCAGCCTGGGCGGGGGGGGGGGCGGGGATCAGTCCAGCGAGCAGGCCACCCGCACGAGGCGGTTGATCTCCGCCGGGCTCGGGGCCTCCCGGTCGACCGTGCTCTCCGAAAGGCCGGAGGCGTGCAGGGCCTCGTGGATCAGGATCACCGCACCGGCAGCCGCGGAAAGGCTCCCGAAGTACGGGCACACCCAGCACCGGTGGCCACCGACGTGGGTGAAGGCCGCGACGCCGGCCACGCAATGCGGGTCCGCGGGGGCCTCCGCCCGCAGGTAGTACGTGGCCTGGAGCACGGATCCGCCATCCCTGCCGAGCCTGGTGAACAGGCTCGCGCAGCTCGGGCTTGATCTGACCCGGTCGATGGCAAGTGAGAAGGAGCTCTTCACGGCCTTGTACTCCCGCGTCGCCAGGGCCGCAGAAACCTGCGGCCGCGCCGGAGGCGTGGCCCGTGGCCACGACCGGGGCACCGTCCCGGGCATCCGGTCCCCGTCGAACTGGGGTACGAGCCGTCCGGATCCCCACGACTCGGTCCGGCTCCCCCGGGCGGGCTCGTCCCACTGCGCCCTGGCCGACGAGGCGAGGGCCAGGCCCCCGAGCAGGGCAACTGCAGTCGCGCGGAAGCACAGCTTGCTGGTTGCTCTGCTCACGGTGGGCCGGCACTCCGATCGGGAGCAGGCGGAGGCGAAGGTAGGTCTGGCGGCCATAGTCGGGTCCCTCCCGCGGGCTCGCTTCGTCCTTCCTCCGCTGCCTTCTACGCACGAGCCTCCGGCGGAGTTGAGACCACTGGGACGGACTGCCGTCCGCGTGACACGATGTCGGCTCTACAGGGGCTGGATGGCCGCTCTACGCGGGTCCCTCGGACCCCGGACCCCGGACCCCGGTCCCCGTGGCGGCAGGGGGGCCCTGGCGCAGCCAGACCGGCCCTTCGTAGGGCTGCTGCGGCACGCCGAATGCCAGCGACGATGGGCCGATGTCGCAGGTCGACCCTTCGACCAGCATGGTGAGCTGGTCGCTGGTGATGGGCGCCCCGGGCAGCCGCTCGAGAATGGCCACCAGCAGGCGCGACACCCCGAGCGGGAGATGGAGAAGGTGGCGGCGGAGCCCGAGAGCCCGCGCCATGCGCGACAGCACCTCGTCGTAGGTGAGCTGCTGGGGACCGCCGAGCTCGTAGACCTGGCTTTCGCATGCCGGCCGCTCGAGGGCCGCCACGAAGCAGCGGGCCACCTCGTCCACGGCGACCGGCTGGAGTCGGTATCGCCCGTCCCCGAACACCGGGAAGACCGGCAGGCGGCGGAGGACCGGGACGATCGACTGCTCGAACCCATCCCCCGGCCCGAAGATCAACGAGGGGCGAAAGATCGTCCACCGCAACCCCGAGGTGCGCACCGCCTCCTCGCCGGCGAACTTGGTGCGGTGGTACCCGGTCGGGGCGTTGGCACGCGCCCCGAGGGCCGACATCTGCACGACTCTGGGAATGCCCAGCCGCTTGCAGGCCTCGACCACCTTGGCGGTGACACCCCGGTGGACGCTGTCGAAGGTGACACCGCGACGCGGGACCTCGCGGATGATCCCCACCAGGTTGATGGCGGCCGTGCAACCCACGACCCAGTCCTGCCAGCCGTCCCCGCCCAGGTCGGCGGCGACCTGGATGACTCCCGGCAGGAGCTGGCGTCGGTCGGGCCGACGCGAAACGGCCACGACCTCCCACCCCTCGGCCAGGAGCAGCGACAGGACACGCCGGCCCACGAACCCGCTCGCCCCAGTGAGAAGGACCCGCCTGGAACCGGCCCTGGCCGGGGCGTGGACCTCCCGCTGGGGTATCGGGGCGCTCCTGCGTCGGCTGGAAGATGTGCGACCCACCTCACCCCCTCGCCCGGCGAATGCTAGCATGGGCCGTGCTTCGAGCGATCGCGGCCGACCTCCATCTGGGTCAGAGACAGGGAGACATGCAGGCGTTCGCAGACACCCTGGACG
This sequence comes from Thermoanaerobaculaceae bacterium, assembly GCA_025456225.1. Lineage (GTDB taxonomy): Bacteria > Acidobacteriota > Thermoanaerobaculia > Thermoanaerobaculales > Thermoanaerobaculaceae > JAAYVZ01. The sequence goes on along the minus strand of JALOLB010000036.1, from coordinate 12,476 downwards.
CAGTCCGCGAGCGGGGTGTCCGCGAGATGGTCTTCCTCGGCGACGTCTTCAAGGCCCTGGTTGGTTTCTCACGCTTCTGGGACGAGCCGGTCCGGGAAGGCCTTGCCCGCCTGGCCGAGCTCCGCAGGGCCGGCGTGAGGGTGGTCATGGTGGAAGGCAACCGTGACTTCTTCCTGGACTCGCCGGAGCTGGCCCCGTACCGCGACAGCGCGGGCCCGGTCCACTCGTTCGCGGCCGGCGGCCGGCGGTTCCTGTGCGAGCACGGCGACACCATCAACCGGCGGGACCACTTCTACCTGTTCTGGCGCACCATCTCCAAGAGCCGGGTCGCCCGCCTGGCGGCGCGGCTGCTGCCGCGTCGTCTCGCTCAGCGCATCGTCCGCTCGACGGAGGCCCAGCTTGCGCAGACCAACTTCGCCCACCGCCGGTCGATGCCCGAGGGATTCCTGGAACGTGCGGCGCTCCAGCATTTTGAGGCAGGTGTCGACGTCCTGCTGTGGGGGCACTTCCATCGCCGCTGGCGCCTGACCTCGGCCCACCGGGAGGCGATCGTCCTCCCGGCCTGGCTGGACAGCGGCGCGGTCGCGTGGGTGGACGCGTTGGGCAGTATCACAATCGAGGCTCCGGGTAGTGGCCAATTCATTGACAGTGCTCCCGGTTCGTGGTACCAAGGGTACGAGCACGGCACCGCTGCGAGGTGAAAATGGGTAGCACGATTCTCCTGGCTGACGACAGCATCACGATCCAGAAAGTCGTGGAGCTCACCTTTGGCGAGACGGACCATCGCGTTGTCGCGGTGAGCAGCGGTCGAGAGCTCCTCCGGCGCGTGCCGGAAGTGCAGCCCGACGTCATCCTCTGCGATGTCGTGATGCCAGATCTCAACGGCTACGAGGTGTGCCAGACGCTCAAGGCGGACCCCGTCACCCTGCACCTCCCGGTGGTGCTCCTGACCGGCACCTTCGAGCCCTTCGACCGTGACCGCGCGATCGCCTCCGGATGTGACGCCATCGTCACCAAGCCCTTCGAGGGCCGCGAGCTGGTGAGCGTCGTCGAGGACCTCCTCCGCCGCTCACGATCCGTTCCGGTGGCCGAGCCCGAGCCCTCCTTCTTCCCGGGCCTCGGCGCGCCCGAGGGCATGCCGGGCCTGGAGTTCACCACCACCGGCTTCGACCAGATGGTCCCGCAGCCTGCGGCAGAGCCCGGCATCCCGGAGCATGGGATCGAAATGACGGGAGTCAGCCCGCGCCCCCCCGAGGCCACCGAGGTCGACGAGGGGTTCGCGTTCGGAGGCCCCCACGAGTCAGCGGCTGCATCGACCCCCGCCTCTGCGGGAGACGCCGACGACTCATGGATCGACCGGGTCGGCACCGAGGCCCCGGCGGTCGGCTCGATGCAGGGCGAGTTCTTCACCACCCCGTCCGACGAGCCCGCCGAGGGTGCGGCGGCGGCTGGACCGCCCGAGGTCGAGCGCGGCGAGGCGATGCCCGTGCGCATGCTACAGCCCTGGGAAGAGGCTGCAGAGCTGCAAGGCACGGAGCCGCCCGCGCCCGAGGCCGCCCCCCCTGCGATGGAGCCCGGCTCGGAAGCACCCAGCGCCGGGTTCCAGGTGGCCGCGGCTGCCGAGGTGCCGGCGTTCCCCGAGCCCAAGGCCGGCCCGGCGTTCTCTGATGCCCCACCGATCGCGCCCTGGGGCGAGTCGGAGGCTGCCGAGGAGCCGGAGGCAGGTCTGTGGCCGTCCACTCCGGCGCCGCCGGAAGTCCCGGTCACCCTGGGCTCCCTCAACCCGGCCCGGGAGTCGGTGGCGAGCGCATGGACCGACGAGGAGCTCGCGCAGCCTGCCCAGAGCAGCGCCGAGCCCGAGGGGACGGCTCCCGAGCCCGGGTTCGTGCACCCGGAGCCCGGGTTCCCGTTCGGCGCCCCGGCGCCGGTGCCGGCCCCCGAGGGCCAGCCGGCGGAGGCGGTTCTTGCCGAGGTTTCCGCCCCGGGTACCGAGGAGCTGGAGGAGGCCCCCGCCGAGGAGCCCGCATCAGCTCGAACTCCTGCACCTGGAACCGACGTGGTGCTTGACGAGGGACCCGCCGAGGAGCCCGCACCAGCCGGTGAAGAAGAGGCTCCTGAGCCCGCCGAGCTGGCCGAGGCGGAGATGACGGTCGAAGCCGGCATCGAGCCGTCCGTCCCGACGCCATCACCGGAGGGCACCGAGGCTCCTCCCGCCGAGCCGGCGGAGGCTCCCGCTCCGGAGGTCGTGGCCGCAATCGAGGAGCTGGCGGCGGTGGCACCAGCACCGATCGAGGAAGGCCCCGCTCCAGAGCCGGAGCCGGCGGCGGCCGCTCAGCAGCCGACTCCTGCCCCTGCCGTCACCATCACCGACGAGCTCATCGAGCTGATCGCGGATCGCGTCCTGGCGCACCTCCCTCCGCCTGAGCTGGGCGAGGATCACGTCCTCGCCGTCGCCCACCGGGCGGCTCAACTCATTCCTCCACCACCACCTCCCGACATCCCCCCGCTCTCCTACGAGCTGGAGGAGGCCGACATCCAACGGGTCGCCCGGCGGGTGCTGGAGATTCTCCCACCACCTCCGCCGCCCGAGCCCGTCCGCCTCTCGGACGACGAGGTGGAGTACGTCGCGCAGCGGGTCCTGGCCCTGATACCTCCGCCCGAGCCGCAGCCGGTCGTGGTGCCCCAGGACGAGGTCCAGCGCATCACCGAGCATGTGCTCGCATCCATGACGGCACCGCCGCCGCCCGAGCTGCCGGACAGTGAGCTCTCCCGGGTCGCCGACCGGGTTCTGGCGCTCCTCCCGCCTCCGCCGGAGCCGGCGCCTCCCCAGGCTGCAGCCGAGCTCTCCGAGGCGGCCATCGATCAGGTCGCCCACAAGGTCCTGGAGCTGGCCACGCCGCTCATCGAGAAGATCGCGTGGGACGTGATTCCCGACATGGCGGAGATGCTCGTGAGGCGGCGCATCGAGGAGCTGGAGCGCGACGCAGAGTCGTGACCGTTGACCGGTCCGCAGCGCGTTGCTCACGGGCCGCAGCTCGCGGCTTCCGAGCACCAGCGACCCGATGTCGGCCCAGGTGACAGCCTGACACAGCCGGAGTAATCTGCCGCCGATGGCGCAGCGGGATCTCGACAGCGGCTCGGGGCAGGACCGGGATGGCGGACCAAGTCGCCCCTCGCAACGAGGAGTTCTTCTTCCTCTCGCGCGTGCTGGGCGTGCCGGTGCTGTCGCGGGACGAGGAGGAGATCGGGCGCCTCGTTGACATCGGCTGCAGCGCCGGGGAGCACTTCCCCCGGGTCCTGACCTACTACGTGAGGCCCTCGCTCTGGTCTCGGGTCGTGCTCGCCGCGCCGGCCCCGGCCTTCGTGGCCCTGCCGGCTGAACCCCTCCGCCTCGCCGGGCAGACCTCCGAGCTGCAGGCGGCGGCCCGCCGACTGCCGGACGAGATCCTGCTGCGCCGGGAGATCCTCGACAAGCAGATGGTGGACACCGACGGCGCCAGGGTGGTGCGGGTCAACGACGTGCACCTCCTGCGCGCCCGCGGCAACGAGGTGCGCGCCATCCACGTCGACATCGGCACCCCCGGTCTGCTGCGCCGGCTGGGCTGGGAGGAGGCGCTCGCCCCGCTGTTCAGAGTCCTCGGCGGACGTCCGAGGCTGCTCGCCGAGGAGCGGCTCCTGTCCTGGAAGTACGTGCTGCCGCTACGCTCGGAAGCACTGCCCAGGGACCTGCGCCTGTCGGTGACGCAACGCCAGCTCGACCTCCTGCACCCGGCCGAGCTGGCCGAGATCCTCGAGGACCTCGACCGGTTCGAGGGCCCGGCGGTCCTCCAGGCCCTCGACGTACCGAAGGCCGCGGAGACCCTTGCGGAGCTGCCTCCCGAGGTCCAGCAGCTCCTCCTCGAGGCCCTCGACCTCAAGCGCGCCGGCGAGCTCCTCGCGGCCATGGCCCCCGACGAGGCCGCCGATCTCATCGAGGAGATGCCGTCCCGCCTGCGCGAGCGGCTGCTCGGCGCCCTTCCCGCCGCCGACGCCGCCACCGTGGAGGAGCTGCTCTCCCAGGAGCCCGACACGGCCGGGTCGGTCATGAACCCGGAGGTCTTCTCTGTCCCGCTGGGCACCCGGGTGGCGGAGGTGGGGCGCCTGCTGCGCGCGGGACCGGACGAGCTGGTCGATGGCTACGCCGTGACCGTGGTGGACGCCGGCCAGCGCCTGCGGGGGCTCGTCCCCTTCCACGACCTGGTGCGCGCCGAGCCCGAGGCCGCGGTGGACGACATCATGCATCCCGACCCTCCTCACGTGAGCCCCGACGAGCACATGGACGAGGTCGCGGAGCTCTTCGACCGCTTCAATCTGCTGTCGCTGCCCGTCGTCGACGCCGACGGGCTGATCGAGGGTATTGTCACCGTGGACGACCTGGTGGCCTGGATGCGCGAGGGCAAGGACCGCGAGGGGAGGCTGACGTGAGGGAGTGGCTGCGCGCCAAGTGGGCGCGGCTGGCGATCCTGGCTGCGGTCGTGGGGCCCGGCATCATCACGGCCAACGTCGACAACGACGCCGGGGGCATCACCACCTACTCCCTGGCCGGCACGATCTACGGCTATCGCCTGCTCTGGACGGTGATCCCGGTGGCGCTGGCGTTGTACGTCGTCCAGGAGATGTCCTCGCGGCTGGGCGTCGTGACCGGCAAGGGCCTGGCCGATCTCATCCGTGAGCAGTTCGGGGTCCGCGCGACCTTCTACCTCATGTGTGCGCTGCTGGTGACCAACCTGGGCAACACTATGGCGGAGTTCGCCGGCCTCGCGGAGGCGCTCGAGATCGTGCACGTGTCGCGCTTCGTCTCCGTGCCCATTGCCGCCGTGGCGGTGTGGTGGCTGGTCACCTGGGGAAGCTACCGCGTGGTCGAGAAGGCGTTCCTGCTGGCCTCGGGTTTCTACATCGCCTACGTCATCTCCGGGATCATGGCCAAGCCCGACTGGGGCGAGGTGCTGGCGGCGACCGTGACGCCGTCCTTCGACGCCACCCTGCCGTTCGTGCTCATGCTTGTCGGCATGGTGGGCACGACCATCGCGCCCTGGATGCAGTTCTACCAGCAGGCTGCGGTGGTCGAAAAGGGGGTCGCCACCCGCCACCTGCGCGAGGCGCGCCTGGACGTCGCCGTCGGGTCGATCATGGCGGTGATCGTGGTGTGGTTCATCGTTGTCGCCTGTGGCGCGACGCTGCACAAGACGGGCGTGCAGATCAGCGACGCCCGCGACGCCGCCATGGCGCTGCAGCCGCTGGCCGGCCGCTACGCCGCCCTGCTGTTCGGGTTCGGCCTCCTCAACGCCTCCCTCTTCGCGGCCGCGATCCTGCCACTCTCGACCGCCTACTCGGTGTGCGAGGGCCTGGGGTGGGAGCGCGGCATCGACCAGAAGCTCGGGGACGCGCCCTGGTTTTACGGCATCTACACCGTCATGATCGCCCTCGGGGCGGCGGCGATCATGATCCCCGGCCTGCCGCTGCTCAAGGTGCTCTATCTCTCCCAGGTCGCCAACGGCATCCTCTTGCCGGCGGTCCTGGTGTTCATGCTCATCCTCGCCAACCGCCGGGACCTTCTGGGCCAGCACGTCAACTCGCGGGGGTTCAACACCGTGGCCTGGGTCCTCGTGGTGGCGCTGATCGCCATGACCGTGTTCCTCACCACCGCCAGCGTGCTTCGCCTGGGGTGAGAGGTTCGGAACCAGTAGCGGCAGGACCCCTCCACCGCCCGTCGCCTCGGATGGGAACCTGGACCTGACCTTGTCGTCGACGTGGACGTGGTCGTGGTCGTGGTCGTGAACGGCTTCTCCTCTCCCACCTTGCCGGGACGGCACTGAGGACCTGGACACGAGCACCCGGCTGGAAAACCAACCCCCACCGGGCGTAGCAGATCAGGAGGGCAGGCTTGGAATCCCCTCCGCAGAGGGTCCACGTCCACGTCAAGGCTGGGCTCAGGGTTCCCGGCACAGACCAGGCAACCCTTCCATCCAGGCTCCTTGTCACGCCCCGAGATGATCGGTCCCGAACGTCAGAGCTGCATCGAGACCCGGCCGTGGCGGCCGGGCACGGTGCCGTAGCCCATCGGACGCGCGGACAGCGGCTCGCCGGTGGCGAGGCGAGCGGCCAGCAGCTCCCCGAGCGTCACGACATCGAGGCCCGCCTGGCCGGCCTTCGCCAGGAAGACATCGAGGTCCGCCGCGTACGGCCCACCCTCGGCCTCGGCGTGGATGGTGAGGACCGGCCAGGGCGCTCGCAATGCCTCTGTCAGCATCGCGTCGAAGTACCCGGTGGCCGTCTCGAACCGGTCGCCCAGCGCCTCGTCGAGGGTCGGAAGGGTGGTCGGGACCTGCGGGGTTCGCAGGACGCGCCCCCCCAGCTCCGGCAAGAACGGCTCGCTCCCCCGGCAGTCGCTGCTGAAGGCGAGCTCGAGCTCCTCCTGATGCAGCAGCGCGGTCTCGCTCGTGTACCAGGCCGGCGCCGCGAAGGTGCGCGGCAGCGTCCCGATGATCTGGGCGAACGCCTCTCGACCCCGGTCCAGGTGGCGGCACACCTCGCTCTGGCTCATGCGGTGGAGACTGTCCTGCCAGCGCCGGTGGTCCCAGGCGTGGACCCCGGCCTCGTGGCCCTCGGCCACGACCCGGCGCGCCACGGCCGGGCACGCCGTGGCGATCGGGCGGGCCGGCAACAGTGTCCCCGACAGCACGGTCCGCCACCCGTACAGGCTGGCCGCCCGGGTGCGGCGCATCTTGGCCAGGAAACCGGGCCGCAGGAGGTTGAGCACCGCCAGCCCCGAGCGGTCGGGCCCCATCGAGAGGTAGAAGGTACCCCGCGCACCGTGCCGCGCGAGGGTCTCGAGCAGGCTGGGGACGCCATCCCGCATGCCGTCGTGGGTGTCGACGTCGATGCGCAGGCCGAGCAGGTGGCCGACCACCCGCTCGGCGCCGGTACTGCCGCTGTCGTCGGTCAGCATGCCTTCGTCCACTCGTCGAGGAAGGCGTCGAAGGTGAACGCCAGGGCGTCGTCGAGGCTCACCCGGGGCTGCCAGCCGAGCAGGCGCTGGGCCTTCCGGATCGAGGGCTTGCGGGTGAGGATGTCCTGGTACCCCTTGCCGTAGTACGCCTCGGAGCTCGCCTCCTGGATGCGCGGGGGCTGCCAGTTGGGGATGCGGTCGCGGCGCTGCTCGAACAGCCCGGCCAGCAGGCGGGCCAGCTCCCCGACCGAGCACTCGTTGGCCGGGTTGCCGACGTTGAAGATCTGCGAGTCGCACACGCCGTCCGGGTTGGCGATGATGCGCATGAGCGCCTCGATGCCGTCCTCCACCCAGGTGAAGCACCGCTTCTGGGCGCCGCCGTCCACCAACTTGATCGGCTCACCCCGGAACAGGTCGATGATGAACTGGGTCACGACCCGCGAGGAGCCTTCCTTGGCGGCGTCGATGTCGTCGAGCTTCGGGCCGATCCAGTTGAAGGGGCGGAAGAGCGTGTAGCGCAGCCCTTCCTGCTGGCCGTACGCGGCAATGACGCGGTCCAGGAGCTGCTTGCTGCACGAGTAGATCCAGCGCGGCTTGCCGATCGGCCCGGTCACCAGGGGCGAGGTGTCCTCGTCGAACTCCGGGTCGGTGCACATGCCGTAGACCTCGGAGGTGGACGGGAAGACCACCCGGCGGCCGTACTGCACGCACTGCCGGATCACCCGCAGGTTCTGCTCGAAGTCGAGCTCGAAGACCCGCAGCGGCTCCTTGACGTACGTCGCCGGCGTGGCGATCGCCACCAGGGGCAGCACCACGTCGCACTTCCTGACGTGGTACTCGATCCACTCCTTGTTGATGGTGATGTCGCCCTCGAGGAAGTGGAAGCGGGGGTGGCCCAGGGAGTGCTCGAGCTTGGAGTCCGACAGGTCCATGCCGAAGACGTGCCAGTCCGTGGTCTCGAGGATGCGCCGGGTCAGCGCGTTGCCGATGAAGCCGTTGACACCGAGGATGAGGATGTTCACGAGGATTCTCCTGAAGTCTGGCCCTGCTGGGAACTGGGGGCCGGGGTCCGGGGTGCGAAGGAGCTTCCTGCGACTGACGGACCTGCCGAGGGTTGGGGTCCGGGGTCCGGGGTCCGGGGTCCGGGTGGGCAAGCCGAAAACCGGTCGCCGGGGCGGAGGCCGAGGAGGGAGGCGAAAGAGGCTGCGGGCAGCTCGGGTTCGCCGGGGAGCTGCACCGTGACAATGCGCACGGCACCGTCCTCGGCTGCCACGAGGATGCCCTCCCGGTCGGTGGCCAGAATCGTACCCGGGGCCTGACCGTGCGCCTGGTCGATCGGCAACGCCCACCAGACCAGCACCTGCCGCTCGCCGGCGAAGGTGAAGGCGCCGGGATAGGGGTGCGTGACGGCACGCACCAGATTGTAGATGCGCACGGCCGGCCAGCTCCAGTCGACGAGACCGTCGGCCGGCTTGCGGCCGCCGAAGTAGGAGCCCGCGGCCAGGTCGAGGGGAACGCGAGGGGCGGTACCGGCGGCCAGCCGCGGCAGCGCCCGGTCGAGCAGCCGCACCGCGGCCGGCTCGAGCTTGCAGTAGAGGGTGTAGGCCGTGTCCTCGAAGGCGATCTCGACGCACTCCTGGTCGACCAGGTCGCCGGCATCCGGCCTGGCGACCATGTGGTGCAGGCTCACACCCGTCTCGTGCTCGCCGTTGACGAGCACCCAGTTCACCGGGGCACGCCCGCGATAGCGCGGCAGCAGCGAGCCGTGCAGGTTGAACGCCCCGCGCGGCGCCAGGTCCAGAACGCGGGACGGGATCATGTACCGGAAGTAGAACGAGAACAGGAAGTCCGGTGCGAGCGAGGCCATCAGCTCGACGATCCCCGGATCCCGCATGTCCTCGGGGTGGTGAACCGGAATGCCCCGTGCCGTGGCTCGATCCGCAAGGGACGGCCACCACACCTCCTCGTGGGGGTTGTCGCGATGCGTGAGCACGGCCACCACCTCGAAGCCGTGCCGCAGCAGGGCGTCGAACCCGAGGCAGCCCATCGTGTGGTACCCCGCGACCACCACCCGCCGCCCCGGAGACAGGGGGTCCGGGGTCCGGGGTCCGGGGTCCGGCCCCCCACCCACACCCCCTGTTGAGAGTTGAGAGTCGAGAGTCAAGAGGCTTCGTCCCTTCCCCGCGAAGGATCTTCGGGGTTAGGCGGACTCTCGACTCTCGACTCTCGACTCTCGACTTCTGACCGTCGACTCTCGACTTGCCAGGGCCAAGTGGTTTCTTCAGTACCCATGATGGCGACGGTGCTCAAGGCTGGCTCTTTCTGCTGATCACGGAGCGGATGATGAAGCGGGGACGCTGGCGGACCTGCATGTAGATGCGGCCGATGTACTCGCCGAGCAGGCCGACCGAGAAGAACAGCACGCCGATGAAGAAGAACAGCACGGCGAAGAGGGTGAAGACCCCGCTCACCGCCCACTGCTGCCCGTACAGCAGGCGGCCTCCGAGCAGCACCACGGCGACGCCCATCGCCCCGGCGGACATGATCAGCCCCAGCAGCATGGCGAAACGCAGCGGCCACACGGAGAAGCTGGTCATGAGGTCGAACTGCAGCTTGACGAGCTTCCACAGGCTGTACTTGCTCTCGCCCCGCGCCCGCTCGGCGTGGGCCACCTCCACCTCCGTGACCCGCCCGGCGAACATGTCGGCGAGCACCGGAATGAAGGTGGAGATCTCGTGGGAGCTGCACAACGCCTGCACCACCTCCCGGCGGTAGGCGCGCAGCATGCACCCGTAGTCGGAGAGCTGCACGCCGGTCGTCAGCGCCGTGGCCTTGTTGACGAGGCGCGAGGCGAGGCGCCGGAAGAGGCTGTCCTGGCGCTGGACGCGCACGGATCCGACGACGTCGAACCCCTCGTCGATCTTCGCCACCAGCTTGCCGATCTCCTCGGGCGGGTTCTGCAGGTCGGCGTCGAGCGTCACGATGACGGCCCCCCGCGCCGATTCGAAGCCGGCGAAGACCGCGGCGTGCTGGCCGTAGTTGCGGTTGAAGTCGATGACCACCAGGCGCGGGTCGCGGTCGGCGGCGGCACGCAGGAGCTCCAGGGAACGGTCGCGGCTGCCGTCGTTGACGAGGATCACCTCGAAGCTGCGGCCGAGCGCACCGAGGGCTGGAATGAGGCGCCGCAGCAGCTCGGGGAGGTTCTCCTCCTCGTTGAAGACCGGGATGACGACGGAGAGCTGCGGCTCGACCACGGTCCTACTTCCCCTCTCGGAGCGCGTCCCTGATCGCCGCCACCACGTACTGCACGTCGTCCTCGCTCATGAGTGGGAAGAGCGGGAGCGAGCACAGCCGCTCGGACGCCCACTCGGACACCGGCAGCGCGCCGAGCCACCGGGGGTACTTCTGCGCGTAGTACGGCTGCGTGTGCACGGCCCGGAAGTGGATGCCGGTGCCGACGTTGCGCGCCCTGAGACGGGCGATGAAGGTGTCCCGGTCGATCCCGGCCGACTCCAGCACCTTCACCACGTACAGGTGGCGGGTGTGGAAGTGGTCGTAGGCCGGCAGGGCGAGCGGCTCGATCTCGGGCACCTCGGCCAGGAGGCGGTCGTAGAGGTCCGCGAGCTCGCGGCGACGGGCGTTGAACTCGTCCACCGAGGCGAGCTGGTGGATGCCCAGCGCCGCCTGCAGGTCCATGAAGTTGTACTTGAACCCCGGCAGGATGACCTCGACCTGGGGCGTGCCGCCCTCCGCGTACCGGTTCCACGCCTGCTTCTCGAGCCCGTGGAAGCGCAGCGCCCGCAGGTGGCGCGCCAGGTCCTCGTCGCGGGTCACGAGCGCCCCGCCCTCGCCGGTGGTCATGTTCTTGATGGGGTGGAAGGAGAACACCCCGAGCCGGTCGTCACACCCGACGTGGCGCCCCTTGTAGCGGGTGCCGACACCGTGGGCGGCGTCCTCGAAAACCCACAGGCCCTTCGCGCACGCCACCTTGCTGATGAGGTCCATGTTGCAGGCTGCGCCGGCGTAGTGCACGGGGATGATCCCGACGGTGCGCGGCGTCAGCGCCGCCGCGAGGTGCCGGGGGTCCATCTGCAGGTCGTCGCGGCGCACGTCCACGAACACCGGCACGCCGCCGAGCGCCTCGATCATGTTGACGGTGGCGGCCCAGGTGATCGGCGTGGTGATGACCTCGTCGCCGGGCCTCAGCCCCAGCGCCAGCAGGCCGATGTGCAGCCCCGCGGTGGCCGAGGAGAGCGCCAGGACGTGGGGAAAGCCGGTGTAGGCGGCGAACTCCTTCTCGAACCGCTCGGCCCGCGGCCCGGTGGTGATCCACCCGGACTGCAGCGTCGCCACCACCTCGTCGATCTCCACCTGGCGGATGGTCGGACGGGAGAACGGCAGGAAGTCGGCACGCTTGGAAAACCCTTGCATCACGCTCGGTCTCCCCGAAGGTCGCCGCAGCAAGTCAGTTGCCTGGCGGCAGGCGCGGATGTTACCACGCCGGGCAGGGCGGCATCTCGGAGCGTGTGAGGCAATCGGACCAGGCTGTCCACAGGGGCTCCACGCCAAGGTCGGGAACCTCGACGTGGACGTCGACGTGGTCGTGGACGCAGACGTGGTCCATTCGCATGGTGGGGCAGGAGACGGTGGGAGTACTGCGGACCGGCGGAACCGGGTTCGTTGCGTGCGCTCTCGTGTAGACCTCCCGCTCGCAATCGGACAGCCCGTCCACGTCCACGACCACGTCCACGTTCGGGTCGCCACCTCTGTGGCCGGGGGTGGAGGCGTCGTCGAGTGAGACGCACGCCCTCTCACGCCGCCGGGAGGGCGAACGAGAAGCGAGCACCCCTGCCCCGCTCGCTCGTGGCCCAGACCCGGCCGCCGTGGGCGTCGACGATCTTCTTGACGATCGCCAGCCCGAGGCCCGTCGACGACTCGCCGCCGGTGGGTCGCGCCGAGAGGCGGCCGAAGCGCCTGAAGAGCGCCCGCAGGTCCTCGTCGGTCAGCCCGGGCCCCGTGTCCTCCACGTGGACCACGACCTCGCCCGGCCTGGCCTCGCACCGGAGCGAGACGCTCCCGCCGGCCGGGGTGAACTTGATGGCATTGGAGAGCAGGTTCGTGACCACCTCGATGAGGCGGTCGTGGTCGGCCAGGGCCATGCACGGCCCGTCCGAGGGACACAGCACCAGGGTGATGCCCTTGTCGGCCGCCAGACGGGCGAAGAGCTGTGCGGAGTCGTCGAGGACCGCCTGGACGTCGACGGGCCTGGGTGCAATCCGGAGCTTGCCGGACTCGATGGCCGAGAGATCGAGCAGCTCGGTGACGAGGTGCGTGAGGTGCTCGGACACCGAGACGACGCGCCCTAGCTCCCGCACCGCCCGCTCCACGGTGAACCGGCCGCTCTCCAGCGAGCGCATGACGATGCCGGTCCACCCCGAGATCAGCCCCAGCGGGCTCCGGAGGTCGTGGGCCGCCATGCCCAGGAACT
>JALOLB010000217.1 GCA_025456225.1 Thermoanaerobaculaceae bacterium | reverse complement strand
TCGGTGGCGTGGCCAGGCGCCTCGGTCGGCCACCACTCGACCCGCAGCCCCCTCGAGGCGGCCGCGCGGTCGATGGCTTCCCGGGGAGGCCTGGATCGCCCGCCCCGCGACGTGGGGTTGACGATCACCGGCAACACGCTCACGACCCGGAGCTCCCGAACAGCTCACCCTGCTCCTCGGATGGGGAGGGGTAGCCGAGGTGACGGCGCGCCCGCACCGTGACGACCCGGCCCCGGGGCGTGCGCTGGAGGAAGCCGGCCTGGAGGAGAAACGGCTCGTAGAGGTCCTCGAGGGTGCCCTCGTCCTCGCCCAGGGTGGCCGAGAGCGCCTTCAGCCCCACCGGCCCGCCCGCGTAGTGCTCGATGAGGGTCGAGAGGAGGCGGCGGTCCAGCTCGTCGAGGCCGAAGGCGTCGACCTCCAGCCGTTCGAGACCGAAGCGCGCCGTGTCGAGGGTGATGGTGTCCTCCTCCCGCACGTGTGCGAAGTCCCGCACCCGTCGCAGCAGGCGGTTGGCGATGCGCGGCGTGCCCCGGGAGCGGCGCGCGATCTCCTGCGCCCCGTCGTCGGTGATGGTAGCGCCGAGCACCGTCGCCGAGTTGCGCACGATCGTGGTGAGGCTCGCCGTCTCGTAGAAGTCCAGGCGGTGGACGATCCCGAATCGATCCCGCAGCGGCGGCGGCAGCAGCCCGGCCCGAGTCGTCGCCCCGACCAGGGTGAACGGGGGCAGCGGCAGCCGCATGGTCCTGGCCGCCGGCCCCTGGCCCACCACGAGGTCGAGGGTGAAGTCCTCGAGGGCCGGGTAGAGGATCTCGGCCACCGTCGGCGCCATGCGGTGGATCTCGTCCACGAACAGCACCGTGTGAGGCTGCAGGTTGGTCAGGATCGCCGCCAGGTCGCCGGCCCGTTCGAGCACCGGCCCCGAGGTCACCTGCAACGGGACCCCCAGCTCGTTGGCGATGATGTGGGCAAGGGTCGTCTTGCCGAGCCCGGGCGGGCCGAACAGCAGCACATGGTCGAGCGCCTGACCGCGCGCCAGAGTCGCGGCGATGAATACCCGGAGGTTGGCCGTGACCTTGTCCTGCCCGATGTAGTCGGCCAGCCGGCGCGGCCGCAGGCTCTCCTCGAAACGGGCCTCCGCCGGATCGCGGGTCGGACGCAGCACTTCGCCAGTCACGCGGCAATACTACCCCACCCAGGCAGGCCTCAGGTTCTCCACCCTCCCGACCACCCGGCCTCAGGCCTCAGCTCCACCACCCACCCAGTCTCGTCTTGTAGTGCCTGAGGCCTGAGGCCTGAGGTCTGAGGCCTGTCTTTCCTGAGGTCTGAGGCCTGGGTGGTCGGCCGGGGGGCTGAGGCCTGGGTGGGGGGGAGGGGGTCAGCGGACCAGCAGCTTGAGGACGCGGGGAAGGATCTGGTCGAGGCCCAGCTCGCCGCCGGTCCGCAGCACCTCCGCCACCGCCGCCTCGGCGTCCTTGGCGGCGTAGCCGAGGTTGATGAGGGCCGACACGGCATCCTCGCGGACTCCGCCCGAGGGCCCGGCGATCCCGCCGAGCTTGCCCTTGAGCTCCACGATGAGCCGCTCGGCGGTGCGCCGGCCGATGCCCGGCACCGCGGCCAGGCGGCGCCACTGCTCGCCCTCGATCGCGCCGGCGAGGTCCGCCGGCGTGAGCCCCGACAGCAGCGCCAGGGCGGTCCGGGGACCGACCCCGGCCACGGCGATGAGCGACCTGAAGGTGTCGCGCTCAGGCCGGGTCGGAAACCCGAAGAGGGCGATCTGGTCCTCGCGCACGTGGGTATGCACGAAGACCGTGGCCTCCTGCAGACCCGCGAGAACGGCATGGGCGGAGACGGGCACACGCAGCTCGTACCCGACCCCGCCCACGTCCAGTACCACCTCGCCGGGGCTCAGCTCGACGATCCGCCCCGTCAGTCGTCCGATCATTCCTGCTCGGGTCTGAAGCGGGCGAGGAGCTCGTTGTTGATGGCCACGTTCTGCTTGCGCTTCGCCTCGGCCAGGAGGGACTGCTGCAGGCGCTGGACCTCGGTCTGCACCAGGCCATCTCGCAGGCTCGGCGTGTCCTTCTCGAGCTGCACCGGGTCGGCCAGCTTGAGGGCCGTGACGCGAACCACGGTGGCGCCACGGTCGGCGATCTTCACCACCTGTGAGATACCGTTGACCGACGTCGCGAACACCGCCTCATCGAGGGCCGGCGAGGCGCCGATGCCGGAAACCGCCATGCCGCGGCGGTGATCGGCGAGCTTCTCGACGCGCCCACCCAGGGACGTGGCCACGGCTTGCAGGTCGGCACCGGCAAGGGAGGCCCGCCGCCCTTCCAGGTCCTGGGCGCACGCCGCGACGGCCTTCTCCCGCTTCACGCCCTCCAGCGCCTGGGCCTTGACCTCCTCGAAGGGGCTCAGGCCGGCCTTCCGGACCTGGGCGACGCGGTAGAGGATCCAGCCACGGGCCGTCCGTCGCGGCCCACCGATGAACCCCTCCTTGGCAGCGACGACCTCGGCCATCAGCTCGGGGTCGCGGCCGAGGCCGGGAATGAAGTCGGCCCGCTCGAAGAACGGCGTCAGGTTGGAGGTCACGACATCGTCGGCGAGGGCCTTCCACTGCTCCTCGGTGGTGAGCTTGGCGGCATCGATCTTCTCGCGCAGCGCCGTGGCGCGGCGGCTCCCCTCACCGTCGGCAAGGCCGTCCGCCAGGGTGCCCCGGATCGACTCCCGCACCTCGTCCAGCGATCGCTGCCCGGCGGGCTTGCGCTCCTCGACCTTGATGATGTGGTACCCGAACTGGCTCTTCACCGGTGCCGAGATGCCACCCGGCTGGAGGGCGAAGGCGGCCTGACTGAACTCCTCGACCATGCGGTTGCGCGCGAAGAAGCCGATGTCCCCACCGCTGGCCTTGCCACCCTCGTCCTCGGTGTACTCCCGCGCCAGCGCCGCGAAGTCCGCCCCCGGTGCGAGCGCCTTCTTCCTGACATCCTCGGCCTTCGCCAGGGCCACCTGCTCACCGGCCGCATCCTTGGTGGCGGGCTTGATCAGGATGTGGCGAGCGCGCACCTCCTCCTCCGAGCGATACTCCTGGAGGTGGCTGGCGTAGTACTCCTCGATCTGCTTGTCGGGGATCGTCAGGGTGCGGCGCAGACGGGCCTTGTCCACGAGCAGGTAGCGCAGTTGCCACTGGTCGGGGTGGGAGAAGCGCGTCGAGTTGGCGTCGTAGAATGACTTGGCCTCGGCGTCCGTGGCCGTGGTTTCGGCGAGCTTCTTGTCCAGGGGCAGGAAGAACGCCTCGCCCGAGGCCGTCTCGTTGCGACGCCTGAACTCCGCACCGATCTCCTCGTCGCTGACCACGACCCCCGCCGAGAGCGCCTGCTGCAGCCGTTCCAGCACCATCTCCTGGCGCAGCGACGCCTCGAACTCCTCGGGGTTGGTCTGGCTGCCCCGCAAGATCCGCTCGTACAGCTCCGGACCGACGAAGCTGCCGTCCTCCTTGCGGAAGGCCGGGAACGAGAGGACCTTGTCCAGCACCTCCTGGTCGGAGACTGCCAGCCCCATGCGATCGGCGGCCTCCACGAGAAGGATGCGGTCGACCATCCCCTGGAGGGTCATGGCGGGGACGTCGAGCTGGCGCTTGAAGGCCTCGTACTGCTGACCGTACATGGAGCGGAAGCGCTCCTCGGTGCTGCGCAGCTCCCGGAGGAACTGGTCCTCGCTGATCTCGCGATCGCCGACCTTGGCGGCAACGCCCTCCAGCCCACGGTCACTGCGGCCGGCCCGGCCCGTGCCCCAATCCACGAAGATGAGGAGCACGAACACGAAGACAACGAACCACAGAATGAACTTGAGGCTCTGGAAACTATCCCGCAACTGCTTGAGCATGCATCGCCCTCCCAGGGTAGACGCCCAAAGGCAGAGGATTCTAGCCTACCCTCCCGAGTTGAGCAAGTTCAAACCCAGGCGCTGGTTGCACCGGCGCGCAAAGCAGTGCTAAGGTACGGGAGGCGTCGATAATGGCTTTCGCGTCCTCTTCGTCCCCGAACCCACGCCGCCTCGAGCTCGACTGGGTGGTGGTGTCGATCGACAGCATCCGCCGCTGGGGGCTCCTGGCGCTCTTCGTCGTCCTCGCCCTGGTGCTGGGCGGGGGCGCCTTCCTCATCCTCCACGAGCCGGTCGAGAAGCGCGCCCAGCGGGCCGTCAAGCAGGCGACATCCCTCGAGGAGGAGGTCAGCCGGGGAGGGATCACCCCCGGGCTGCAGGAGGAGTTCGACCAGGCGTCCCGCCTCCTTGGCGAGGCCCGCTCCGACCTCGAGCGGCGGGACTTCGCGGCAAGCCTGGCGCGCGCCGAGGACGCCATCCGACGGTTCGAGCTCCTGGCCGGACTCGTCGGCCGGGATTTCGTCGGCTCCGGGCAGATCATCGAGATCCACGGGCACGTCGAGGTCCAGCGCGCCAACCAGAGTCAGTGGGAGCGGGGCCGCGAGAAGCAGGCCCTGTACAACGGCGACTTCGTCAAGACCGGGAGCGACTCGTCGGCCGAGATCATCTTCTCCGACGGCACCGTCTACCGCATTGGCCCTGACGCCCTCATGGAGATGCACCGCGAGGCCCGCGGCGGTGCCCAGCCGTCGAGCGGCGAGGTCAAGGTCAAGGTCGGACAGGTCAACGTCTTCACGGCCAACAACCCGTCGACCGTGCTGACCGACTCGGCGCGTGCCGAGGTGGACCGGGAGAGCCGCGTCGGCGTCGAGGTCGCGGAGGACAGCTCCGCGGTGGTGGCCGCCTACGCCGGCCGTGCAGCCGTCACCGGCACGGGGGGCAGCCGTGTCGATCTTGACGCCAGGCAGGCCGTGAGCGCAGGCGCCAACGGCAGCCTGGGCCAGCGCCGCGCCGTCCCGGACCCGCCCACGCTCGAGGTGCCATCCTCCAACTTCCTGGTGAACCTCGACAACACCGACCGTATCAAGCTGCAGTGGCGACCGGTGGCGGCCTGCGTCGCCTACGAGCTCCAGGTCAGCCGCTCCCGCGCCTTCACCCAGGGCCTGGAGTTCACCAGGCGGCTCACCACCACCCAGGCCGTCCTGAAGATCCACAGGGTCGGCACCTACTACTGGCGGGTCTCCGGTCTCGGCACCGACCGCCTGCGCTCGGAGTGGAGCGCTCCGAGGACCTTCAAGGCCTTCACCGGAACCCGCATCACCGAGCTGTCGGACACCACGCCGCCCGGTCTCACCGTGGCGCGACCCACCCAGATGGGCAACTTCTTCATCATCCAGGGCACCACCGAGCCCGGCTGCACGGTCACCGTCAACGGCGAGACGGTCGAGGTGGCGGGGGATGGCGCCTTCAAGAAGACCGTCGCGCTGACCCGCGAAGGCTGGAACTCCATTATCATCCGGTCGGTGGACCCCGCCGGCAACGCCACCGAGCATCGCGAATCCGTCAACGTGGAGAGTGACTGACCCCTATGGCGCTATCTTCATTCCTATCGCTGTTCTCCTCGGACCTCGCGGTCGACCTGGGCACCGCGACCTGCCTTGTGTACACCCGTTCCCGGGGGATCGTCGTCTTCGAACCCTCCATCGTCGCCATCAACCGGGTCACCAACCGGGTCGAGGCGGTGGGCCAGTCGGCCAAGGAGATGCTCGGCAAGACCCCCGGCAACATCGTCGCCATCCGGCCCATGAAGGACGGCGTCATCGCCGACTTCGAGGTCACCGAGAAGATGCTGGAGTACTTCATCCGCAAGGCGCACGGCCGGAACCTCTTCGTGCGCCCGCGCATCGTCATCTCGGTGCCCTCGGAGATCACGCCGGTGGAGAAGCGGGCCGTGCGTGACTCGGCCCTGCGCGCCGGCGCCAGCGAGGTCTACCTCATCGAGCAGGCGATGGCCGCGGCAATCGGGGCCGAGCTGCCGATCACCGAGCCCACAGGCAACATGATCGTCGACATCGGCGGCGGCACCACCGACGTCGCCGTCATCTCGCTCGCCGGCATCGTCTACGCACGCTCGGTGCGCATCGCCGGCAACGAGATGGACGAGGCGATCATCAACTACATCAAGCGCAAGTACAACCTGCTCATCGGCGAGCGCACCTCCGAGGCCATCAAGATCGAGCTCGGGAACGCCTGGCCCTCCCCCGAGACGCGAACCATGGAGGTCAAGGGCCGGGACCTCGTGGAAGGCATCCCCAAGACCCTCACCGTCAACGACGAGGAGATCCGGGAGGCCCTGGCCGAGATCGTCTCCACCATCGTCGACACGGTTCGGACGGCCCTCGAGCGCACGCCGCCCGAGCTGTCCGCAGACATCATCGACAAGGGCATCGTCCTTGCCGGAGGTGGCTCGCTGCTGCGCAACCTCGACCAGCGGCTGCGCGAGGAGACGGGCATCCCGATCTCGCACTGCGACGACCCGGTCTCGGCGGTGGTGCGCGGAACTGGCCGGATGCTCACCGACATGGCGCTTCTCAAGAGAATCGCCATCGACTGACGTGGCGCTCCTTCGCCTGCGCTCGGACCTGGCGCTCGTCATCATCTGCGTGGGGCTGTATGTCGGAGCGGCCGCGCAGGTGACGACGCCCAGGGGCTCCGCG
>JALOLB010000035.1 GCA_025456225.1 Thermoanaerobaculaceae bacterium | reverse complement strand
GAGGGGCTCACCACCGGCTGCACCCCCACCACCTTCTGCCCCGAGGCCACCCTCACCAGGGCCGAGATGGCCACCTTCCTCGGGCGCACCCTGGGGCTGACCCTGTACTGATCGGGAGAGTGTGACGTGCACAAGGCCCTTCGCAACCCGGCCGTCTCCTGTGCCATCCTCCTGGCTCTCTCGTTCGGCTGTACCAGCACCTCCCCGCGCGGAGGCAGCGGTCAGCAGGTGCGGCCGAAGGTCGGAGTTGCCCTGGGAGGAGGGGGAGCGCGGGGGTTTGCCCACATCGGGGTGCTGCGGGTCCTGGAGCAGGAGAAGATCCCCGTCGACCTGGTGGTGGGCACGTCCGTCGGTGCCCTCATCGGCGCCCTCTACGCCGACACGGGGCGCGTGCTCGACGCCGAGCTGGCGGCGCTCCGGGTCCAGAAGGAGGACCTCTTCGACTACGGGGCCCTCTCACTCCTCTCGGGGGGTCTCGTCAAGGGGGAGAAGCTCGAGCGCTTCGTGACCTCCCACGTCCGGGCCCGCACCATCGAGCAGCTCAGGGTGCCGTACGCCGCGGTGGCCGTGGAGCTGCGCACCGGTCAGACCGCCGTCTTCGAGGCTGGCCCGGTGGCGCGCGCCGTCCACGCATCGGCTGCCATCCCCGGAGTCTTCGTACCGGTGGAGATCGACGGGATCACCTACGTGGACGGCGGCGTGACCGCTCCGGTACCCGCCGCCATCGCCCGCCGCAAGGGTGCCGACGTGGTGATTGCCGTGGCGATCCCGGCCGCGGTGCCGGCCGACAGCCCGCGCACTCCGGTGGGCGTGGTGTTGCACACCGTCAGCATCATGGCCGCCGAGATCGGACGCCTGCACGCGAGCGAGGCCGACGTGGTGGTCGAGCCCTTCGTGGGCGATGTTGGCTACGATGACTTCAGCCAGGCCAAGCGCCTCATCGAGGCCGGCGAGGAGGCGGCGCGGGCAGCGCTGCCCCGGATTCGCGCCGCACTCGCTGCAAAACAGCAACCAGCGCGGTAGTCCGCATCCCCAGGTGGCTATCGGGTCAGGTGGCGGCGGACCTGTCGCCCGCACTGGGGACTGTAGGCCACGCTGACTCCTGCCGACCACGCCGACAGGCTCCCGCAGGTGCGTTCCGCCCGCACCCGCAGGTGGATGGTGGCGGGCGCTGTGGATGCGTGGGACACCAGGACCGAGGCCGAGGTCGTCACCTCCTCGGACGCGCCCGCGAAGTCAGCGGACTCGGCGCGCTGCACCCGGTACTGGTCGGCGTTCGCCACAGCGCTCCAGGAGAGGGTGGCGGTCCGGTCCTCGCACAGCCCGACGGGGTTGACCCTCACATCGGTGGGGGTCGCCGGGGGCGGGCAGTAGCCGGCCAGGAAGTTGAACGCGGCCAGCGCATCGACGCGATTGCGTGTGAGGTTGTTGCGAGCATCGAGTCGGGGGTTGCCGGTCTGCTCGAGCGCGGCACGCAGGGCCGACGGGAGGTGGCGCGGGTAGGCCTGGGCGAGCAGGGCCGCAACACCGGACGTGTAGGGTGCGGCGGCCGAGGTGCCCCCGAAGCACTCCTCGTAGCCGCCACCCTTCCTGGTCGCCTTGGCGCAGTGGGAGGGCGCCCACACGCCGAGCTTGGAGCCCGAGTCGGTGTAGCAGGTGATGCGGTCGGTCTTGGTGTCCTGGGAGCACCCGTCGTCCATGCACTGGCTTGCCTCGAAGCTGATCCTCGTCGACTGACAGCCGAACGGCATCGGGATCGGATCCATGCAGATCTCGTCGTCGTAGACCGCACCGACCGCCAGCACGTTGCTCATGCACGCCGGCCACGCCACACCGTTGCTGCAGCCACCGTTGCCCGACGCCACGACGACGAGCACCCCGGCCCTGGTGAGCGCATCGAACGCCGCGGCGAAGGCCGGGTCGACGTCGTCACAGGTGCCACTGCCCGGCTGCCAGTCGTCGCCATAGCCTCCGAGGGACATGTTGAGCACGCGGATGTTGTACGGGTTGCCGTCGTGCAGGCTGCCCAGCACCGCGTCGATTCCGGCCAGGATCTGCTCGCTGTCCCCCTCGCCCTCGCTGTCCAGGACCCGCACCGCCACCACGGTCGCCCTGGATGCCACGCCGCCGTCACCACCTGCGGCGATCCCCGCCACCGAGGTTCCGTGCCCCTGCTTGTCGCGAGGGTCCTGGTCGTTGTCGATGGCGTCGAAGAGCTTGACCGTCTTGACCCCAGGGCCCGTGCCACCCGGCGAAAGCTCGGGGTGGCCGTAGTCCACGCCGGTGTCGAGGATGGCGATGCCGACCCCTTCGCCGAGGAACCCCTTGACCTGGACCCCCGAGACCCTCATGAGCGCCTTGCCTTCCTTGCGAAGCGCCCGGGCAAGGCGTATCGGACTGATCCCGGCGACCTGGGGATCCGTCGCCAGGGTGGTGAGCAATCGAGCAGGCACCCGCAGGCGGACAATCCGGAGGTGCTCGAACCGGCGCGCCACCTCCGCACCCTGGGACTGCCAGCGGGCCAGCGGGGCGGCCTGCGATCCGGCCGCGGCCTCGTCCTGGCCGGCGGCCACGCCCTCCACGTCCCGCAGCACGACCAGGCATTCCACGGCCTCGCTTCGGGCCGCCTGGCTCCACACGCTCGGGGGCACGATGGCCATCTCGTCGGCACGAGCACCGGGAGCTGCCAGGAAGCAGCTCATCGCGAGCACTGCGACGCGTGGGATCTCTCGGCCGGCGGGTGCCATCGGAAACCTCCTCCGGGGGACTCCAGTATCCGCCTGTCGGGCGCCGAGGTCCACCGGAAGCTCGCTCAGGCCTGAGGCGGGGCGATCAAGGCGGGCCAGGAGGAGGAGCTGCGGGGCGGGCCGTGCTCGGCGCGGGTCTGGTTCCGCCCGCCCTGCTTGGCACGGTAGAGCGCCTCGTCGGCGAGACGGATGAGCTCCCCCGCCTCGATGTCGATGGCGGGAATGAACGTGGCGACGCCGCAGGAAATGGTCACAACCCGGGAGATGGAGGAGGCCTTGTGGGGGATCGCCAGCGCCTCGATCCGCTGGCGCAGCGACTCGGCGACCTTCACCGCGCCCGCCCGGTCGGTGAGCGGCAGGATGACTGCGAACTCCTCGCCGCCGTAGCGCGCCACCGAGTCGCCGGCCCGCGGCAGGGCATCCACCAGGGCGGTGGCCACCCCCTTCAAGCAGACGTCACCCTGCTGGTGGCCGTACGCGTCGTTGAACGGCTTGAAGTGGTCGATGTCGATCATCAGCAGCGAGAGGTAGCTCCTGGCTCGCACGGCCCGCTTCCACTCGGTCAGGAGGCGCTCTTCGAAGCGGCGACGGTTGCCGATGCCCGTGAGGGGATCGAGGTACGAGAGCTCCACCAGCAACTCGTTGGCCTGAAGCAGCTCGCGGGTACGGGCTTCCATGAGATTGCGGAGGGCCTCCTCGCGCCGCTTCAGGACCCGCGTGCGCAGGTGCAGGATGGCGAGCACGACCAGGGCGGCCAGTCCGAGATAGACGAGCCAGGCCCACCATGCGACCCAGGGAGCGGGACGGATGGCGAGCTGGATGGACGCCGGACCGGCGACGTTGCCCGCGTAGTCGCGGCCCCAGACCTGGAAGGTGTAGCGACCCGCCGGCACCCTGCCGAGCTCGCGTACCTGCAGGCTCGTCCATTCCGACGGCTCGCGGTCGAGCCCCGTGAGCTGGCTGCGGTACCGGGTGTCGTCCTCGCGGAAGTAGCTCAGGAGGTCAAACTCGAACCGCAGCCGGCGGGTGTCCCAGGGAAGCGACTGCCCGTTCGACACGGAGTGCTGCCGCCCCCCCCCGTCGAGGGCGAAGGTCCGGAGCACCACGCGCTTGCTCTCGCGGTCGGGGATCTCCTGGGAAGGGTCGAGCATGCCCGCGCCCCCCACGGTCCCGACCCACACGCGGCCCCGGCTGTCAACGAGCGCCGCACCGCGGTTGCACTGGTTGAGAGGAAGACCGTCCTCGACCGTGTAGGTGTGGACCTGCCACTCGCGGCGCTCGGCATCCCTGCCGGCAGGTCGTGTGAGCCGGGCGACCCCCCGGTTGGTCAGCACGTACAGACGCCCGGCCGCGTCCTCGACGACCTGGGAGATGACGTTGTTGGGGAGGGCAGGCGTCGACTGGTCGGAGAGCGAGAACCAGCGCTCGCCACCCGGGCCCTCGGTGAGGCAGTGAAGACCTCCGCCGTCGGTCCCCACCCAGAGCTGCGGCTCGCCCTCGGCACTGCGCGACAGGTGGAGGCTCTGGATGTTGGTGTTGAGAAGCCCCGCCGTGCTGTCGTAAGTGCGCCAGCGGCCCGCCTCGAGCCGCGCCAGGCCGTTGGCGGTACCCGCCCACAGGACCCGACGGCCACCCACCCAGCGGTCCTCCACCAGGCTCAGCACCGAGTCGGATGGCAGGCCATCGGCGCTCGTCAGGGTGCTCCAGCGCCCGTCGGCAAACCGGCTGAGACCGCCCCGGGTGCCCACCCACAGGGTCGGTCGGCCCTGGTCGTCCACGGTCTCCAGGAGCGCCTGCACGAGGTTGTTGGGCAACGCGCCGGAGCTGTGGCTGAAGACGGTCCAGCGCCTGCCGTCGAAGCGGACCAGGCCGCCGTTGCGGGTCCCGGCCCACAGCAGCCGCTCGCCGCCGGGAGCGCGGCTGCCCAGCAGGCACAGGATGTTGTCGTTGGGAAGGTCGCCGCTCCGACGGTCGAAATGGGCCCACTGGCCGCCGCGCGCGCGCGCGAGCCCACCACCGTCAGTGCCCACCCACAGCTCACGCCCGCCCCCGGGCTCGCGGGTCTCCACGAATCCGGACACTGGCAGCGCAGCACGTCCGGGAACCGGCTGGACGGCTCGCCACTGCCCTTCCATGACCCGGGCGAGGCCGCCGTTGCGGGTCCCCACCCACAGGGCCCGGGCACCCTCCGCCGCCCTGGTCTGCAGGAGACTGTAGACAGCGTCCGACGGCAGGCCATCGGCCGTGCCGAGCACCTCGATGGTGCTCCCGTGGACCCGGGCGGCCCCGCCACCGTCGGTACCCACCCACACCGCGCCACTGTCGTTCTGGAGGCGATCCGGGATGAGGCTGGTCACGAAGTCGGACGGGAGGCCGTCCCTGGTGGTCAGGCGCGTCCAGGTGTCACGGGTCAACCGCGCAAGACCCGCCCCGTAGGTGCCGGCCCAGAGCGTGGTCGCCTCGCTCCCGTCGTGGGTCTCGCACAGGCTGTTGACCGACTCGGTGGGAAAGCCCGGCTCGGCGGCGAGCTGGCTGGCCCCCGGCCGCAGGCACACGAGGCCACCCTGGGTTCCGACCCAGAGGGTCGCCCCTTGTGCTCCCTTCGTCTCGAGCAGGCCCCAGACGCGGTTGTGGGGCAGCCCGGAGCGGGTGTCGAAGATGGTCCACCCGCGCGCATCCCATCGCGCCAGGCCCTGGGTGTGGGTCGCCACCCACACCACGGGCTCACCGGACGGCCCGCTGGAGGCCAGGAGTGCGTTGGCCCGCACGCGGTCCCCCCCCGGCCCGGTCAGGACCTCGGCGTTCCACTGGCCGTCCTTCAGACGATAGAGCGCCCCCTGCTGGGTGCCGAACCAGAGCGCGCCGTCGGAGGTGGGCAGGATGCAGCGCACGAAGTTGGACCGCGTCCGGTCGGGCAGGTCCACCGGCTGCCAGCGCCGGCCATCGTAGTACGCGGCGCCATCCTGGGTCCCCACCCAGAGGTAGCCCCGCTGGTCGAGGGTGATGGCGTGCACGGTGTTCTGGGGCAGCCCGTCGGCGTCCGAGAAGACCCGCACCGAGCGCGCACCCAGCGAGATCGGCTCGCTCACAACGGGGGCCGCTCCCGCCGCGACCGGCATCGCCGCCGCGAGCAGGGCGACGGCGGCTCGCACCGGCAGCTCTCCCCTCATCGAACGAAGCACCAGCTCAATATACCGCACGACGTCCGGCTAGTTGAACCGTCCCAACAGCTCCGGCACGGCCTGCTTGTGGACCGTGAAGGTGAGCATCTTCAGCCGGACGAAGTCGTCGCGGTAGAAGTAGTACCCCTCGAACTTGCCCCAACGCGCCGAGCGCCCGGAGTCCTTGATCAGGAACCAGTCGTGACCGCCGGTCTGGGCGATCCCGACGAGGTGGATGCCGTGGTCGTCCTCGCTGGTGTGGTTGTCGAATCGCAGCTCGCGGCTGGACTGGTTGATCGCCGCCTGGGGGATGTCGAAGTCCGGGATGATCGCCGCGTCCTCGAAGCCGTTGATGCCGGGCTCCGAGACGTCTCCGCCGATCGCCACGGTGTAGCCCTTGCCCACCGCCTGCCCCAGGGCGGCGTACCACGCGTCGAGAGGCACGTTGTGATAGTCGGCGCTGTGCCACCAGTTGTCGGGCACCTTGTACTCGCCGCGGGTGTAAAACGGCACCGAGAGGGTGGACATCAGCTCCACGTAGTCGGCCATGTTGAGCCTCAGCACCTTGACCAGGAACTCCTTCGGCGTGTAGGTGGCGCCGCTCCAGGCGAAGCTGGCAGGCGGAGGCCCCAGCTCGCGGTCGAGGATCGCCCGGGTCATGGCCAGCACCAGCTCCTCGTCCCACTCGTCGTGCTCCTCCACCCAGGAGGCCAGACTTTCGAGCCGGCCGATCAGGCGCGAGTGGTCGTGACGGCCATCGGCTGCCGGCACCCCCTTGTAGGCCTCGGCGGGCACGATTCCGTACACCGGCCACAGGTGCTGAAAGGCGTTGGACTCCGATCCCTCGGCGATGAGGGAGTCGCCGCGCTCGCGGACGAACCGCCGCATCTTCTCCACGTACTCCCAGTACACCGTGTAGATCTCGGAGAGCTTGATCTTCTGGCCGGTCAGCCTGAAGACCTCCGACTCGTAGAAACTGGTGGTCGAGAAGCTCCAGCACGTGCCGGTCAGGAACTGGGCCTGGGGCGGGAAGTGGAACGCCGACTTGAAGGCGTCAAGAGAGGCCGGCTTGACCACCTTCGACATGTCGAAGCGCAGCACCCTCTCGTCCCTCTTGGCGGCATCCGCCCTGGCCTTCTGCGTCTCGCGCACCTTGTCGGTGGCCTCGGCCATCGCCTTGTCGCGCGCGTCGTTGGCCTTCTCGATCTCCTGCAGCGCCGGGTCCTTGTGGCGTGGCTGGTACACCGCCTGGTCCCCGGGCACGGGAGAGGGTGCCGGGCCGGCCGCGTTGGCGATGGCCGGTACCGCCATCCAGCCCAGCAATCCGACGAGTGCTCCACTCCATGACGTGATGTGACGCATCGATCCTCCCTCACGACCTCGGCGCCGCGCGGTGTGGCGCTGACCGCCGGGCGCGGCATTCTACGCCGCCACCGCGCGGTCACGCCGGTAGAATGCAAGAGAAGGCGGAGCGGAGATGGAGCATCGTTGGGAGGAGCGGCTGCTGCGGCTGGCCCTGGCGCGCGGTCGGCTCACGCCCGAGCAGCTCGCGGACGTGGAGCGGGAGCTCGATGCGGGTGACCAGGCCACCCTGCCCGCCGGGCGGTGGGGGTGCCGCGTGCAACGCCTGCTGGAGGGCGGTGTGCTCTCCGCCGCTGAGGTGGAGGTGCTGGCCCGGGAGCTCGGGTCCGGCGAGCATGCTCCCACCGTGCCGGCGACGGCACGGGAGGCTGCGGCGGCGCTGGACGGCCCGGCCTACCGCACCGATCAGGCCGTCAACCTGCGCGAGGATTTCACCGCCACGGTGATGGCCGGTCACGGGGCCCCGGCCTTCCCGGGTCACCAGGATGCCCCCGCCGACTGGGAGCGGTACGCCCTCGTCAGGCTCCTGGGCGAGGGTGGCATGGGGCGGGTGTGGGAGGCGCACGACCCGCGCCTGCGTCGTCGCGTGGCCGTCAAGTTCCTGCGGGGGGACGACCCGGAGCTGGTGGCCAGGTTCCTCCAGGAGGCCCGCGCCCAGGCGCGGGTCGAGCACGACAACGTATGTCGCATCCACGAGGTCGGTGAGGTGGGAGGGCGGCCGTACATCGCCATGCAGTACATCGAAGGGGAGACCCTGACCACGCTGGCGCCGCGCCTGAGCGTGGCGGAGCAGGTGACGCTCGTGCAGACCGTGGCCGAGGCCCTGCAGGCGGCCCACGCCCTTGGCCTGGTGCACCGCGACATCAAGCCCGGCAACATCATGGTCGAGCGGACCGCGGCCGGGGCGTGGAAGCCCTACGTCATGGACTTCGGCCTCGCCAGGGAGCTCGCCGCGCCCAGCCTCACGACCACCGGCCTGGTCATGGGTACCCCCGCCTACATGGCGCCGGAGCAGGCGCGGGGAGCGGTGCACGCGGTGGACGACCGCTCCGACGTATACAGCCTCGGGGCGACGCTGTACGAGCTGCTGGGAGGTCGCCCCCCGTTCGTGGGCGCGACGATGGACGTGCTGCTGGCAGTGCTTCACACCGAGCCTCCTTCCCTCCGCCAGCTTCGGCCCGGCATCCCGCGCGACGTCGAGACGATCGCCGCCAAGTGCCTACAGAAGGACCCGTCCGCCCGCTACCAGACGGCTGGAGAGCTGGCCGAGGACCTGGGCCGGTTCCTCGCTGGCGAGCCGATCCGCGCCGTCCCGGTGTCGGCGGCCCGACGCTGGTGGCGGCGGGCCACGCGCCACCGTGTCGCGACCGTCACCGTCGCCGCCGCGGTGATGGTCGCGCTCCTGGCCGCCGGGGTGGCGATCCGGTCCGCCTTGCTGGCTCGTCGCCAGGAAGCGCTACAACGGCTCCTCGGCCAGGAGACCGCCACCCTGGAGGAGCAGCTCCGCCTCGTCGCCGCCAAGCCCCGGCATGACGTGCGGGCCGAGCGGGCCGCCATCGCCGAGCGGCTGCAACGCATCGACGAGCAGGCGGCCGCCGCGGGGAGCAGCGGCTTCGGGCCGGGGCACTACGCCCTGGCGCGCGGGTTCCTGGCGCTCGGCAACCTGCCCGCCGCCCACGAGCATCTCCGCCAGGCCTGGCAAGGTGGGTATCGCCCGCCGGAGGTCGCCCACGCCCTGGGCTTGACCCTCGCCGAGCGGTATCGCCAGGAGCTGGAGTCCGCGGAACGTCTGGCCAGCCCGGCGGCGAGGCAGCGCCGACGGCGGGATCTCGAGCATGACCTCCGCGACCCGGCCCTCCGCTACCTCGCCCAGGGACGCTCGGCCCCGGTCCAGGCCCCGGAGCAGGTCGAGGCCCTCATCGCCTTCCTCGAGGAACGGTATGACGTCGCACTGACCAAGGCTGGAGCCGCTCTCGCCCGGGTCCCGTGGCTGTACCAGGCCCGTCAGATCGAAGGCGACGTCCACGTCGCGATCGGGCAGGCGGCCTGGGAGAAGGGAGCGCGGACGGCGGCGCTGGCTTCGTTCGAGCAGGCGCGGAACGCCTACGTCGAGCAGGTGCGCATGGCCCCCAGTGATCCCTGGGGGTACGGCGGGCTCTGCACCGCCTGGAGCCGAACCATGCTGGTGCTGGGCGACACGGGTGCGTCCCCCCGCGATGCGTACGACCGCGCCCTGGAGGCGTGTGACCAGGCCCTGCTCGTGGACCCCGACGAGTCGACCGTCCGCGTCCGCAAGGCGCGCGCCATGCTGCAGTGGAGCGAGCACCAGCTCGCCCACGGCGAGGACCCGACGGCTGCGCTCGGGTCGGTCGCGGAGCTGACCCGCTCGGTGCTCGCAGCCAGCCCGGGCCACGTCGAGGCGCTCGCATTCCGGGGTATCGCCCTGCGACGTCTGGCCCAGCTTGCCTCCTGGGCCGGTCGGGACCCGCGCCCGCACCTCACCGAGGCAGTTGTCTGCTTCAGGCACGCCCTGCGCCTGCACCCCAACCATGACGACGCGGTCAATAACCTGGGCCTGGCCCTGTTGGAGCAGGGGCTGTACGAGATGGAGCGCGGGCAGGACCCCCGGCCGGCGCTGCAGGAGGCGGTGGCCGGCTTCGAGCAGGCCGCGTCCGTCTCGCCCCGCTTCTCGCTGCTCGGGAACCTGGGCGTGGCCTGGTGGGCGATCGGCCACTTCGAGTCGAGCAGGGGGCTGGACCCGCTGCCCGCCCTGGGCCACTCCAGGGATGCCCTCAACCGGGCACTGGCGATCAACCCCGAGGACTGGTCGGCCCTCAACAACCTCGGGCTGGTGGGCACCGAGGAGGCGCAGTGGCAGGTGGCGGCGGGCCAGGACCCCGGGCCGACGCTGGCCTCGACCTTCGATGCGCTCGAACGCTCCCTCGCCCTCAACCCCGACAACGGCGGCACCTACACGAACCTCGGGGCGGTGTGGCGGTTGCGCGCGTTGGCGACCCGCGACGCCGCGGCATCGGGCCGCGCCCTGGCGCTGGCCCGCACGGCCCTGGACAAGGCCCGGTCCATCAACCCCCAGGACGCGGAAGCCCGGCTCGTCGAGGGCCAGGTGGCGCTGGCAGCCGCGGCGCTCGCCCTGACCCAGGGTCGATCGCCGGACGAGGCGTTCCGCGCCGGGGAGCGGGCCCTGGGGGAGGCCCTGCGGCTGAACCCCGGCTACGCCGAGGCGGCCGCCGAGCTGGCGGAGCTGCACTACCAGCAGGCGGCCGCACCGATCGGCCGGGGTTCCGCCCGGGCATCCCATCTCGAGGCCGGCCTCGCCGCCGCGGACCGGGCCCTCGCCCGCAACCCGGGGCTGGCCCGGGCCCACCTGACGCGCGCCGGCCTCCTCCTGCTGCGCGCCGACTCGGCCTCCCCCGACCGCCGGGACACGAGTGTCGGCGAGGCCCGGGACGCCCTCCAGCAGGCCCTTGCGCTCAATCCGACGCTGGCCGGTCAGGCCGAGCCACTTCGGCGCCAGGTCGAACGGCTGTCCTCCCACTGACAAGCTGACTTGCCGATTCGCTGACCTCCTGATTCGCTGATCCGCCGGTTCGCCGCCTCCCGGTGTAGCATGCCGGAGATGAGTGCCCCTCCACGTCCACCCACCCGCAGCCGGTGGTGGGTGCACACGACCTACTTCGCCGAGGGGATGCCGTACATGGTCGTCCGCATCCTGTCGGCGGTCTACTTCACGGACATCGGCGCGAAGCTCCGCTACATCGGCTACCTCAACTTCCTGGGCATCCCCTGGAACCTCAAGTTCCTGTGGGCGCCGCTGCTCGACCTCGTCGGCACGCGGCGGCGCTGGCAGGTGGTGATGCAGGCGCTGGTGGGCGGGCTGATGGCACTGGTGGCACTTGCGAACATCTGGCTGCCGGGCACCGCCGACCCGCAGCGGTGGTTGCTGGCGGTGGCGCTCATCTTCGTGGCCATGGCGTTCTGTGCGGCCACCAACGACATTGCCATCGACGCCTACTACATGGAGGGCCTCCCCGACAAGCGCGAGCAGGCCGCCTACGCCGGAGTCCGGGTGTTGGCCTACCGCCTGGCGATGATTTTCGTGCGCACCGGCCTCGTCGCCCTGGCTGCGTTCGTGGCACAGCGGGTCGGAAAGCAGGACCCCTACACGCCGTGGTTCGTGGCGTTCGGCGCCGGGGCCCTCGT
Organism: Thermoanaerobaculaceae bacterium; assembly: GCA_025456225.1. Classification (GTDB taxonomy): domain Bacteria; phylum Acidobacteriota; class Thermoanaerobaculia; order Thermoanaerobaculales; family Thermoanaerobaculaceae; genus JAAYVZ01. The sequence goes on along the minus strand of JALOLB010000035.1, from coordinate 24,643 downwards.
GATGCTGGGGGTCTCCGCGTTCCACGCCTGGCGGCTGCCGCGTTTCGAGGCCGAGCGGACGAGCAGCGCCATCGCGGCGCCCGGCGCGGTGTGGCGGGGCTTCGCGCGCGCGTTCGGCACCTACCTTCAGCAGGAGCGAGTGGTGCTGGTCCTCGTGTTCATCGTCCTGTACCGGGTGGGGGACGAAATCCTTTTCTCGATGACGACCCCGTTCCTGATGCGCGAGCTGGGGGTCACCAAGGGGCAGTACGCGTGGCTGGCCGGGTTCGTCGGCGCGGCTGGCACGATCATCGGCACCATGCTCGGGGGATGGTGGATCAAGGCCAGGGGGCTCGGCCGGACGATCTGGCCCATCACCCTCCTGATGAACGTGAACATCTGGGTGTACGTGTGGCTGGCCTGGGCCAAGCCCAGCGCCGCGACCACCGGGGGCATCACCACCATCGCCGTCATCCATGGGTACGAGCAGATTGCCGCCGGCCTCGGCAGCGCCGCCCTGCTCGTCTTCCTGCTTCGGACCTGCAAGCCGGAGTTCAAGGCCGCCCACTACGCCATCGGCTCGGCGATCATGTCGCTGTTTGCCACGTTCTTCGGCGGCTTCGGCGGGCGGATGGTGGAGTGGATGGGGTGGGAGAGCTACTTCATTCTGGCGTTCGTCGCGTCAGTGCCGGGTATGGTGCTACTGCCATTCGTGCCGCTGCACGACGACCCGGTTCCCGTCCCGGCGCCGGTGAAGAAGTAGGACTGCTGCGCCCGGTGGAAGCCGGGTGGGCAACGCGTGGTTCGGATGAGAGCGCCAACCTTGTCGAGTGGCGTACGTACGAGTGAGTGGAGGAGGAGAGGATGCGATACCTGTCTGTCTTGACCCTGGCTGCAACCCTGCTGGCGGCGCCCGCCTGGGCGGAGAAGCCGGCGACCAAGGAGGAGCCCAAGAAGGACGAGCTGCTCTCGTCCGAGACGTTCGCGGGGCTCGCCTTCCGCTCCGTGGGCCCGGCCATCGCCTCGGGCCGTATCGGCGACCTGGCGGTGAATCCCGCCAACCCGGCCGAGTACTACGTCGTCGTGTCCTCGGGCGGGGTGTGGAAGACCGTCAACTCGGGGACCACCTTCACGCCGGTCTTCGACGATCAGGGATCCTACTCGATCGGCTGCGTGACCCTCGACCCCAACAACCCCTTCGTGGTGTGGGTGGGATCGGGTGAGAACAACTCCCAGCGCTCGGTGGGCTGGGGGGACGGAGTGTACAAGTCCCTCGACGGCGGCACGTCCTGGAAGAAGATGGGGCTCGCGAAGTCCGAGCACATCGGCATGATCCTCGTCGACCCACGCGACTCCAACGTCGTCTACGTGGCGGCCCAGGGACCGCTGTGGGCGCCCGGCGGCGACCGTGGCCTGTACAAGACCACCGACGGCGGCCAGACCTGGACCGCCATCCTCTCCGTGAGCCCGAACACGGGGATCAGCGAGGTCCTCTTCGACCCCCGCGACCCCGACGTGCTGTACGCCTCCGCCTACCAGCGCCGCCGGCACGTGTGGACGCTCATCAACGGCGGTCCCGAGTCGACGATCTACAAGTCCACCGACGCCGGCAAGACCTGGCGCAAGGTGGACAGCGGCCTGCCCAAGGTGGACAAGGGACGCATCGGCCTCGCCATCTCGGGGGCCAACCCGGACGTGCTCTACGCCATCGTCGACGCGGCACTGGAGGAGGGCGGCGTGTTCCGGTCACAGAACCGCGGCGAGTCCTGGGAGCGCCGCAGCAAGTACACCTCCACCTCGGGCCAGTACTACAACGAGCTGTTCGCCGACCCGAAGGACGTGGACCGGCTGTACTCCATGGACACCTGGCTGCACGTCTCCGAGGATGGAGGCAAGACCTTCACCAAGGTCGGCGAGAAGACCAAGCACGTCGACAACCACGCCATGTGGATCGACCCCGCCGACACCACCCACTGGCGGGTGGGGTGCGACGGCGGTCTGTACGAGACCTGGGACCTCGGCAAGACCTGGGACTTCAAGGAGAACCTCCCGGTCACCCAGTTCTACCGCGTCGCCGTGGACACCTCGAAGCCGTTCTACTTCATCTACGGCGGCACCCAGGACAACAACTCCATGGGTGGCCCGTCCCGCACCACCTCGGCGTCGGGCATCGTCAACACCGACTGGTTCTTCACCAACGGCGGCGACGGCTTCGTGAGCCGCATCGAGCCCACCAACCCCAACATCGTCTACGCCGAGTCGCAGCACGGCGGCCTCGTCCGCTACGACCGCGCCTCGGGCGAGTCGATCGACATCCAGCCCCAGGAGGGCCGCGACGACGCGCCCAACCGCTGGAACTGGGACTCGCCGCTGATCATCTCGCCCCACTCCCCGACCCGGCTCTACTTCGCGTCCCAGCGGCTGTACCGCAGTGACGACCGCGGCAGCCACTGGGTCGCGGTCTCCGGCGACCTCTCCCGGCAGATCGACCGCAACCAGCTCAAGGTCATGGACAAGGTGTGGCCCGCCGACGCCGTCGCGAAGAACGCCTCGACGTCGTTCTACGGCAACATCGTGTCGCTCTCCGAGTCGCCGCTGGTCGAGGGCCTGCTCTACGTGGGCACCGACGACGGCCTGGTGCAGGTCAGCGAGGACGGGGGCAAGGCCTGGCGCAGGGTCGAGACATTTCCCGGCGTGCCCGACCGCACCTACGTGAGCCGCCTCGAGGCCTCCCGGCATGCGCCGGACACCGTCTACGCGACGTTCGACAACCACAAGATGGGCGACTTCAAGCCCTACGTCCTGAGGTCCACCGATCGTGGCAGGAGCTGGGCCTCGATCGCCGGGGACCTGCCGGCCGGCGAGGTCATTGTCGCCCTGGCGGAGGACCCGAAAGCCCCTGGCCTGATCTTTGTGGGAGGCGAATTCGGCGTCTACTTCACCCTCGACGGCGGGGCGCGCTGGGTCAAGCTGACCGGTGGTCTGCCGACCATCGCCGTGCGCGACCTGGCCATCCAGGAGCGCGAGGGGGACCTCGTCCTCGGCACCTTCGGTCGCGGCTTCTACGTCCTCGACGACTACACGGCGCTGCGCGACCTGACCCGCGCCACCCTCGAGCAGCCGGTCGCGCTGTTCCCGACCCGGACGGCCCTCGCCTTCATCGAGAAGCAGCAGCTCGGCGGCCGCGGCAAGGCCTCGCTCGGCGACGCCTTCTACACCGCCGACAACCCGCCCTTCGGCGCCGTCTTCACCTACTACCTCAAGGACGAGCTCAAGACCCGCAAGGACCTGCGCCACGACCGCGAGAAGCAGGCCGAGAAGGACGGCAAGGTGGCGCCGTACCCCAGCAAGGACGAGCTGCGCGCCGAGGCCTGGGAGGCCAAGCCCGCCGTCGTCCTCACCGTCACCGACAGCGATGGCCATGTCGTCCGGCGCCTCGAAGGCCCGGTCAAGAAGGGCTTCCACCGGGTGGCCTGGGACCTGCGGTTCCCCGCCTCCACCCCGGCCAAGGAGGACTCCGAGGAGAAGGACCCCTGGGACTTCCCGGACCAGGGGCCGTTCGTGGTGCCCGGGACCTACCAGGTGAGCCTCGCGACCCGGGTGGACGGGGTGCTCACACCGATCGCCGGATCCCAGCGCTTCGAGGTCGTGCCGCTGGGCCTCGCCACGCTGCCCGCCTCCGACCGCCCCGCGCTGCTCGCCTTCCAGAAGAAGGCGGCCCGCCTCCAGCGCGCCGTGCTGGGTGCCGTCGAGGTCGTGAAGGACGTGCAGACCCGGCTCAAGCTCATCCAGATCGCCCTGCGCGACACCCCCACCGCACCACCGGAGCTGACCACCCAGGCGAGGTCCATCCAGGCCCGGCTGCGGCAGCTCGACCTCGTGCTGCGCGGCGATCGCGTCATCGCCGGGCGCAACGAGCCCGTGCCCCCGTCCGTCGTGGGCCGGGCGCAGGGCGTCGTCTACACGCTCTGGGCCTCCACGTCGGCGGCCACCGGCACCCAGGAGCAGAACCTGGCGGTGGCATCCGAGCTCTTCGAGGGGAACCTCAAGGACCTCCGGGTGCTCGTGGAGAGTGACCTGAAGAACCTCGAGGCAGCCATGGAGAAGGCCGGGGCGCCCTACACCCCGGGTCGTTTCCCGTCGTGGACCAAGGAGTAGCAAAGCCTGCAGCTCCTTGTGCACAGCTTGCAGTTGGTAGCTTCCCCACCCCCCCGGCCTCCGGGGGGGTGGTCTGCTCTGGGGCATGGCGGCCACATCGTGGAGCTATGATCGGGTCGTGCGAGCGACGGCGGTGATCCTGGCTGGCGGCGGGAGCCTGCGGATGGGCCGGGACAAGAGCCTGCTGAAGATCGGCTCACGTCCCATGATCGGCCACATCGCGGATCAGCTTGCCTTCTTCCCCGAACGCCTCGTCGGTGCCAACGACCCGGAGAAGTACGCCTTTCTGGGCCTCCCCGTGGTCCCCGACGAGAAGCCTGGTGTCGGACCGCTGATGGGCCTCCTGTCCTGTGTGAATCGGGCCTCGCACGAGCTGTGCTTCGTCACCGGCTGCGACATCCCGATCCTCGATCGCCCGTTCATCCTGCACCTCCTCGCCGAGGCGGACGATCACGACATCGTCGTTCCCCGCCTGCCGGATGGACGGGTGGAACCGCTCCTTGCGGTCTACCGCAAGACCGTGGTGCCGGTCGCCCGCGACATCGTGGAGCACGGCGGCCGGCGCATCGTCGAGCTGTTTGGCCACCTCCGGGTGCGCTTCGTGTCCGGCGAGGCGCTGAGCTGGTACAGCAACATCAACACGATCAGGGAGTATCACCAGTTCATTGCCGGAGGCTCGGGCGGCCCGAAGGAGGACCGGTGAGCAGGGTGGTGCGACCAGCACCGACCAACCTCGAGCCGACGCGAGCGGTCGAGCAACCTCGGGCTTGTGACAATTGACACAAGAACGGCCCCTCCTTTATCGTGGGTTGCGCGTGTGGCGAGGCCCACCGCGATCCGAAGTACCGCTCCTGACAGGACCTGCCACCGGTCGACAAGAGCGAGAGGGGGTTGATCGTGCACCTGACCATCGATGGACGTGTCGTGGACGCTGTCGCAGGACAGACGGTCCTGGACGCCGCGCGAGCCGCCGGCATCTACATCCCGGCGCTGTGCTACCACCCCAAGACCGGCAAGGCCGGCCGCTGCCGCGCCTGCGTGGTGGAGGTGGATGGCCTGCGCGGGCTCAAGGAGTCGTGCGCCTTGCCGGTCAAGGACGGCATGGTGGTGCACACCGCCACGCCCAAGGTCATGGAGACCCGACGCATGGTCGTCGACCTCCTGCTCGCGGAGGGCCACCACAACTGCATCTCGTGCCAGGCCAACTCGTCCTGCGAGCTGCAGGACATGGTCTATCACTTGGGCGTCGAGCGGCCGTCGTTTCTCATCGAGTCGGAGCCGACCCCGCAGGACCTGTCCTCGCCCGGGATCATGCGCGAGGCCGACAAGTGCATCCACTGCGGCCGCTGCGTGGAGGCCTGCCAGAACGGGGTGGTCAACGAGGTCCTGGCGTTCGCCTATCGGGGCAGCCACGCCAGGGTGGTCTGCGACGACGACCTGCCAATGGGCGACTCGACCTGCGTGCAGTGCGGCGAGTGCGTGCAGGTGTGCCCGGTCGGGGCGCTGGTACTCAGGCAACCGCGGGAGCAGAAGATCCGGCCGCACGAGACGACCGCGACCAGGATCACCTGCCCGTACTGCGGGGTGGGTTGCCAGATCGACCTGCACACCAGGGACAACCGCTACGTCTTCGCCATGGCCCACGAGAACCAGTGGGAGCGGCAGCCCAACAAGGCCATGCTGTGCATCAAGGGTCGGTTCGGCCTCGACTTCGTGGACTCGCCGGACCGGCTGCGCACGCCGCTCGTGCGCAGGGACGGCGAGCTGGTCGAGGCGAGCTGGGACGAGGCGCTCGACCTCGTGGCGGAACGGTTGAAAGCCGCGAAGGAGCAGCACGGCGCCGATTCGATCGGCTTCTTCACCTCTGCCAAGGTCTCCAACGAGGAGAACTACGCGCTCGGGCGGTTCGCCCGGGCGGTGATCGGGACAAACAACATCGATCACTGTGCCAGACTTTGACATAGCTCCACCGTGGCCGGTCTGGCCGCGACGCTCGGTTCTGGCGCAATGACCAACAGCATGGACGAGGTCCTCAAGGCGAAGGTCATCCTCGTCATCGGTTCGAACACGACCTGGAATCACCCGGTGTTCGGCTCCCTGCTCAAGCAGGCGGTCAAGCATCACGGGGCCAGGCTCATCGTCTGCGACCCACGACGCATCGACCTCGTGGACTTCGCGGACATCTGGCTCCAGCAGCGCAATGGCTCGGACGTGGCGCTCCTGTCCGGGCTGCAGCACATCATCCTGCGCGAGGGCTGGGAGGCTGCCGACTACATCCGCGAGCGTACGGAGGGCTTCGAGGAGTACCGGAAGGCGCTGGAGTTCTACACGCCGGAGAAGGTCGAGGAGCTCACGGGCGTGAAGGCAGCCGACCTCGAGGCTGCGGCGCGGCTCTTTGCCACATCAGGGGTCGGGGCGCTCTACTACTGCATGGGGATCACGCAGCACAGCCACGGCGTCGACAACGTCAAGGCGTGCGTGAACCTCGCGCTCATCACCGGCAACATCGGGGTCGAGGGTGGTGGCGTCAACCCGCTGCGCGGGCAGAACAACGTCCAGGGTGCCTGCGACATGGGCGGGCTGCCCAACGTCTTCACCGGCTACCAGCCGGTCACCAACCCGACCGCCGTGGAGAAGTTCTCGAAGTACTGGAACGCCCCGTTGTCCGACAAGGTGGGGATGACGCTCACCCAGATGATCCCGGAGTGCGGCGAGAAGATCCACGCCCTCTACATCCTGGGCGAGAACCCGATGGTCTCGGACCCCAACCTGCACCACGTGGAGGAGGGCCTCCGCAAGCTCGACTTCCTGGTGGTCCAGGACATCTTCGTGACCGAGACGGCCCTGCTCGCCGACGTGGTGCTGCCGGGCGTCACCTTCGCCGAGAAGCTGGGAACGTTCTCCAATACCGAGCGCCGCGTCCAGCTCTCGATCCCGGCCATCAAGCCGTGGGGCAATGTGCGGCAGGACTATGAGATCATCGCCGATCTCGCGGCGCGGTTCGGCCACGCCTTCCCGCGCACCCCCGAGGGGCTGTTCCAGGAGATCCGCGACCTCACGCCGTCCTACGCCGGCATCACGTATGACCGCATCCGCGAGGTCGGGATCCAGTGGCCGTGCCCCACCGAGGAGCACCCGGGCACCCGCTTCCTGCACGCCGGGAAGTTCGCCCGCGGGCTGGCGCTGCTCACGCCGATCGCCTACCGGCCTCCCGCCGAGGAGCCTGACGTCGAGTATGACCTGGTGCTCTCCACCGGCCGGATCTACGAGCACTTCCACACCGGCAGCATGACCCGGCGGTCGAGCATCCTCGACGCCGTGGTCAAGACCGGCCACGTGGAGCTGCACCCGGACGAGGCGCGCAAGCTCGGAATTGCTTCGGGTGACCGCGTGATCGTTGCGACCCGGCGGGGCCGGATCGAGACGACCGCGATGGTCACCGAGCGGGTGGCCCGCGGCTCGATCTTCGTGCCGTTCCACTTCGCCGAGGCGGCGGCCAACACCCTCACCAACGACGCCCTCGACCCCATCGCCAAGATCCCCGAGTTCAAGGTGTGCGCGGCCCGGCTGGAGCGCGTCTCCAGTCAGGGCGGCTGAGCCGGAGCGGTGACATCATGCGAGAAGAGCTGATCACGACCATCGAGAGCATCGCCGCCCGGTACCCGGACCGCCGCTCGGCCCTGCTGCCCGCGCTCCACCTGGTCCAGCGGCACAACGGGGGGTTCGTCGGCTCCGAGGACCTGGCCGCCGTCGCCGAGCTGATCGGTGTGCCCGTCTCCGAGGCGTACGGCGTTCAGACCTACTACTCCATGTTCCAGCGCAAGCCTCTGGGCAGGTATCACCTCCAGGTCGACACCAACATCCCGGCCATGCTGGCCGGGGCCCAGACGATCGTTGCGCACCTCGAGAAGGTGCTGGGCATCAAGGTCGGCGAGACGACGCCTGACGGCCTCTTCACGCTGTCGACGGTCGAGTGCCTCGCCTCCTGCGGCACCTGCCCGGTCATCCAGGTGAACGACCGCTACTTCGAGAGCATGACCCCCGAGCGGACCGACGCGCTGCTCGCCAGCCTCCGGCGGGGCGTGATGCCCGACCTGCCGGCGCCGGCCCACTTCGGCTCGACGTGCAACGTCCTGCTGGCTCGACGGGGCACGCCGAACGCCGCCGACATCGAGGTCTACCTCGCCGATGGGGGGTACAAGGCCCTCGAGAAGGCGCTCGGCATGACGCCCGAGGCCGTGGCCGCCGAGGTCAAGGCCTCGAACGTTCGCGGGCGAGGTGGCGCGGGGTTCCCGGCCGGCGTGAAGTGGGGGTTCCTGGCCAGGGGGACCGGCAAGCCCACCTATCTGGTGTGCAACGCCGACGAGGGCGAGCCGGGCACATTCAAGGACCGGCAGATCATGGAGTTCGACCCGCACCTGCTGGTCGAGGGGATGGCCATCTCGGCCTATGCGATCGGTGCCAATCTCGCCTTCATCTACATCCGCGGCGAGTTCGCCTGGATCGCGGACATCCTCGAACGGGCCATCGAGCAGGCACGTGCCCACGGCTTCCTCGGCACGAGCATCAGGGGCTCCGGCTTCGCCCTCGACATCATCGTCCACCTGGGGGCCGGCGCCTATGTCTGCGGCGAGGAAACGGCGCTCATCGAGTCGCTCGAGGGCAAGCGCGGCAACCCGCGCCTCAAGCCGCCGTTCCCGGCGGTGGTGGGGCTGTACGGCAGCCCGACCATCGTCAACAACGTCGAGACCCTCGCCTCCGTGCCCTACATCATCGAGCACGGCGCCGCCGCGTTCATGCGGATGGGAACCGCCAACAACTTCGGCCCCAAGATCTTCGGCATCTCCGGTCACGTGCGCCGCCCCGGGACCTACGAGTACCCCCTGGGCACGCCCCTCGAGACCCTGATCGAGGCGGCAGGAGGTGTGGTCGGCGAGCTGAAGGCGGTCATCGTGGGCGGGCTGTCGGTCCCGATCCTCACCGCCCGGGAGGCAGCGGGGCTCGCCCTGGACTACGACTCCTGCCTGAAGAGGGGGACGATGCTGGGCTCCGGGGGGATCATGGTCATGAACGAGACCACGAGCATCCCCGAGGTGGCGCTGCGCGCCATCCGCTTCTATGCGCACGAGTCCTGCGGGCAGTGCACCCCCTGCCGACAGGGCTCCCACACCGTCGAGAAGCTGCTCGAGCGCATCGTCTCGGGCCTCGGCACGCCTGCCGACATCGATCTCGTCCTGCAGTTGTGCGGGCGGATCAAGGGCTCGACTCTCTGTCCGACCGGAGAGGCGTTCGCCATGCCCATCGAGGCGATGGTCACCAAGTTCCGCGCCGAGTTCGAAGCGCTGGTGAGCTGAGAGGGAAGGTGTTCTGATGACTGAGCAAACCAAGGTCCTGGTCATCGACGACGATCCGGACATCCACGCCTTCTGCAGGTTGGTGCTCGAGAGCGCCGGGTACGCCGTGTCGGTCGCATCCTCCGGCGCCGAGGGCAGGACCGTGATGGCCTCGGCGCGACCCGACCTGGTGATCCTCGACGTCATGATGGAGCAGGCCGACGCCGGGTTCGATACCGCCCAGTGGTTTGCCAGGGAGTTCCCGGGCGTGCCGGTGCTCATGCTGTCCTCGATTGCCGACGCGGCGGACTCCCTGTTTGACACCAGCTCCCTGGCAGTGGCCGATCTGGTCAACAAGCCGATCGCGCCCGAGGAGCTGCTCGCCAAGGTGAAGCGCCTGCTGGCGCGCCGCGCCCGGGTGGAATAGTCGGCAGCAGCGGGCGCTTGTCGGGCTCGAGGATGCCACGCCGAGATCGAGCCCGGTGACGGCCGACACGGCGGAAGGGAATGGTGAAGCGCACATGGCCACGATGGACGTTGGGAAGGTACTCAACTACGCCCTGGAGCGCGAGCGCGAAGGGTTGTCGTGGGGATCTTCCAGCGCCTCGCCGAGGAGGAGGCCGGGCACATTCGTTTCATCGAGCGGTTGATCGCCGAGCACACGGGGCAAGGGGTGCCGCCGACCGAAGCGGCTGCCGCTCCCCACGACTCCAGCTTCTTCTCCGAGCGGGCCGCCTCGGAGATGATCGAGCAGACCACGGCGGAAGCGATGGTCCCCGACCTGCCGGTGCTGCGCATGGCGTTTCTGATCGAGCGCGACCTTGCCGAGTTCTACGACTCCATGGCTGCGGGCGCCGAGGGTGAGACACGGCACGCGCTGTTGCGGCTGGCCGGCTGGGAGCGTGAGCACGAGCGGCTGTTCAAGACGATCCACGACCGTGTCTTCGCCGAGTACGCCGGGATGCCCTGGGGAGGCTGAAGCCTGGCCGTCGGACGTGAGAAGACCAGCAAAGAGAAAGGACGCGGCACGACGCCGCGTCCTTCTGCTTGGATCGAACGTGCTGGGGTCAACCGCGGTTGACCCCGCTCGGCCTCACGCTGCAGACTTCTTCTCGAACGGCTTGTTGCTGAGCGCGAACGTGATGACAAACCCGATCGTGACGAACGCCAGGCTGGCCAGGAAGCTGTAGAAGCCGGCCTTGGCCGGCCAGTTGTCCTTGATGATGCCGACCATCTGCGGTCCCACGATGCCGGCGGCCGACCACGCGGTCAGGATCGTGCCGTAGACCACCGGCATGAGCTTGGCGCCGTAGACGTCCAGCACGAACGACGGCATGGTGCCGAAGCCGCCGCCGTAGCACAGCAGGATGTAGCAGAACAGCGCCGCGAAGACCCACGGGTTGCCGGTCCAGGCCAGGGCGGCGAAGACCAGGATCTGGCTGCCGAGCATGATCGAGAACGTCTTCGAGCGCCCGATCTTGTCGGACATCCCGCCCCAGAAGAACCTCCCGATCCCGTTGAACAGGGAGGTCACGCCGATCAGCGTCGCGCCGAAGGACGCGAGGACGGCCGCCGTCAACGCGGGGTCGACCTTGTGCCACAGGTCCTGGAACAGCGGCGACTGGAAGCCGATGATGGCGATGCCGGCCGTGATGTTGCAGAAGAACACGATCCACATCAGGAAGAAGCGGCTCGAGAGCAGGCAGTCCTTGGCGGTGAGCGCGTCGAACGCGGCGGTCTTGGCGCTCGGCACGACGACGGGCGGCGTCCAGCCGGCAGGCACGTAGCCAGCGGGTGGGTTCTTCAGGAACCATCCGACCGGCACGGTGAGAACCAGGAAGATGACGCCCAGCGCGGCGAACAGCTTGGTGAGGATCACCTGGAGCGCCTCGGGGTTCTGCAGGACGAGCTTGCCCTCGACGGAGGCGTAGACCAGCTCGACCCCGGTCTTGAAGTGGTTGAAGAGCAGCGGAGCGAAGACCTTGGACATGACCAGGGCGCCCAGGCCGAAGCCCATGACCACCATGCCGGTGGCGAACCCCTTCTTGTCCGGGAACCACTTCGCGACCGTCGCCACGGGCGTCACGTACCCGAGGCCGAGGCCGCAGCCGCCGACCACGCCGTAGCCGAGGAAGAGCATGAACGGCGACTTCATCGACAGCGCGAGGGCCCCGAGCAGGTAGCCGACACCGAACAGTGCGCCGCCGATCATCGCCAGCTTGGTGGGCCCGATCTTGGCCAGGTTCATGCCGCCCCACGCGGCGGCGAGGCCGAGGAAGCAGATGGCCAGGCAGAACGCCCAGGCGGTCATGCTGTTCGACCAGCCGAAGGCGTCGCCCAGCGGCTTCTGGAAGTAGGACCATGCATAGGCAGTCCCCAGGAAGAGCTGCAGCATGGTTCCCATGATGGCGATCAGCCATCGGTTCCTCGTCTTGGGCTCGCTGCCCGGAGCCCTGTTCGGGTTGTCGGTTGCGGTCATGGATTCCCCTCTCTCCTTGTCATTACCACTGTTGCTGGTTGGGCTTGCGCTTCGCGGTCGACACTGCGCAAGCACCGTGTCTTCAGGTCATGGATACCGGACGGCAGGGCGGCCTCAGTGCCTCTGGCGACGGCCTGTTCAGTCCCTCCCTGCACCTCCCCTTCTGGCTCGAACCGGGAACGGGAGCACGCTCGACACGCCTCTCCGCATCACAGGTACGCTCGTTGGTCAAAGGGGTGAGGCCCGCCAGCAACCACGTCTCCGCTACGAGATGACCGGTGCCGGAGGACGCAAGTGACAGACGGCAAACCCCTCTCTTCCGCGTTGTGATAATAGTCACGAGAGTTGGACTGTCAAGGTCCGCTCCGGGAATCAACGCCAGCTCGTCAGGTCACCCGCCAGGACGCGGAGTAGACGGTCATCGAGTGCTGTCGCACGCGCCCGCACAGGGTGATCTGATGACGCTCGGCCAGAAGGACCGCCTCGTGGGTGGCGGCTGCGGGTGAGATCACGAGCGGAACGCCGACGCGCGCCACCTTGGTGACCATGTCGGAGGCGAACCGGCCCGAGCACAGCAGCACGAGGTCCGTGAAGTGCTCGCCGCTCAGGAACGCCAGGCCGATCACCTTGTCCACCGCGCTGTGGCGACCCAGGTCCTCGGCGAAGTGGAGGTATCTCGTGCCGTCACTCAGGGCTGCCGAGTGGACGCACTGGGTCTGCTGGTAGAGCCCGGGCCGGTTGTCGAACAGGTGGCCAAGCTCCATGATTCGCGCCGCCGGCAAGGTGAGGCTGGAGGCTGTCCTCTCCGAACCGGCACACGCCTCGGAGCGGCTGGGCTCGAGCGGGTCCGAGGGGATTGGCGGGCCCGGATCCGCCGGGCGACCGTCGTCTGCAGACCTGACGGAGGAGGGTCCCTCCGGCAGAGTCACGCCGCGTCCGAGACCGGACCCGATCCGCCCGCGGCCGCTCAACCCCTCCAGCCGCCCCGGCGGCAGGTCCGCTGCCACGTCGACGACCAGTGCCTCGGCGTTGACCTCGACACGCAGCAGCTCGCTGCGCGTCCGCACCACACCCGCGGTCACCAGGAAGCCCACGGCCAGCTCCGCCAACCCGTCCGGCATACACTGGGTCTCCGCGACCAGCACGCCGTTCACGCGGATCCTGACCGCCGCCTCGCAGACCAGGGTGACTTCGCGAACCCGCGCCCCGCTCTCGTCGAACATCAGGAGCGGTGCCTGCACGACATGGGCCTGCACGCTGCGGTCCTCCATGAGCCAGGGAGCGTAGCACGAGCGCCCGGTCGCGCAGGGGAGGCCGCAGGTGCCTGCGCTCCTCCCGTGGCGTCGGTCCGTCAGGCAGGCGACACCCCCTCGGCGTGCCTTGGCGGCCTCCCGCTGGTAGAATCTCCGCCACCGCTGCGTGCCGCCCTGGTGGCGTCAACGCGCTTGGAGGTTTTCGTGTATCGCACAGGTCTCTTTTCTCTCACAGTCGCTGCCTGCCTCGTCGTGGCAGCGGTCCCGGCTTCGGCGCAGTTCGTCATCACGTCTCCGGATGGCTCGGCCAGCCTCAAACTGGGAGTGCTCGCCCAGCCCCAGGCCGAGTGGCTGGAGAACGCCGATGGCGAAACCACCGCCCAGAACCTCTTCATCCGCCGGATCCGCCTCATGATCGGTGGGAAGCTCGGTGACCGCTTCACGTTGTTCCTCGACACCGACAGCCCCAACCTGGGCAAGGCCGGCGCCGACGGCAAGCGCACCGAGGCCACCATGTACATCCAGGACCTGATCCTCACCTATCAGGTGTGCAAGTCCTGGAAGCTGGACGCAGGGAAGCTGCTCGTCGCCAACTCGTATCACTCCGGGCAGGGCGCCGGGACATTGCTCGGCGTCGACTACAGCCCCGTCGCCTTCCTCACCTCGGCCCCGATGGGCATGCAGGCCGGCCGCGACTACGGCCTGGCCGCCCGCGGCTATCTCGGCGGCAACCACGTCGAGGTGCGCGCCGGCGTGTACCAGGGCGTGCGCGGCACCGGGTCCCGAAACTCCTTCCGCACAGCGGCCCGGGTCGTCTGGTACCCGTGGGAGGCGCAGACCGACTTCTTCTACCCCGGCACGAGCCTGGGCAAGAAGCGGGTGCTGGGGCTCGGCGTGTCCTACGACCAGCAGAAGGACTACAGCGCCACCGGAGCGGATGTCTTCCTCGACCTGCCGGTCGGTGGCAACGCGGTGACGGCGCAGGTCAACGCCGTGCGCCTCGACGGCGGCGAGCTGATGCCCACCCTCGCCGAGCAGGACACGTTCTTCGCCGAGGCCGGCTACCTCATCAAGTCGCTCAAGCTCACGCCGTACCTGCAGTACTCACGGCGGGATCTCGAGGCGGACGGGGCTGCCGACGTACTGGCACGACGCCCACCGGCTGAACCTCAAGCTCGGGGTCGGTCAGATCGAGAAGGACGGGGCTCCCGACCGCCTCCAGGTCGTGATGCAGGCCCAGCTCCTCCTCTTCTAGCGCGCGGCTCCTGGCGACGAGCCGGGCTTCCGCCCGGCTCGTCACGTCTCCGCCCCCTGGTGGCTTCGGCCGGTCCCGGGGCGGAGCGGTGTGTGGCGCGGGGACCCGCCAGATGGGACTCCCTCCCGAAGGGACGTGGGGGCTCCGTTGCAGACACCGGGGGATCGCCGTAGATTGCACTCCTGAGGGGAAGGGGGAGCCAGGTCGTGCCTCCAGCTCCGGTCTATCTCGATCACAACGCCACGACGCCCCTGGACGAGCGGGTCCTCGAGGCCATGCTGCCCTTCCTGCGCGAGAGCTTCGGCAATCCCGCCTCCCGCACCCATCCCTACGGCTGGGCGGCGGCGAAGGCGGTGGACGAGGCCCGTCAGCGCCTCGCCGCCGGGATCGGGGCACAGCCCGACGAGCTGGTCTTCACCTCCGGGGCCACCGAGTCGTGCAACCTGGCGATCAAGGGCGCCGCCTGGGCGCTCGCCGACCGGGGCCGGCACCTCGTGACCTGCGCGACCGAGCACAGGGCGGTGCTCGACCCCTGCGCCCGCCTCGCTCGGGAGGGATGGGAAGTGACCGTGCTGCCGGTGGACGGCTGGGGCCGCGTCAGCCCCGAGCAGGTGGCGGCGGCGCTCCGCCCCGACACGGTGCTGGTGAGCGTGATGCTGGCCAACAACGAGACCGGCACCCTGCAACCGGTGGCGGCGATCGCCAGGGTCTGCCACGGGCGGGGCGTGCTGCTGCACTGCGACGCCACCCAGGCGGTGGGGAAGATCGCGGTCGACACGACTGACCTGGGTGCCGACCTGGTCAGCTTCTCTGCCCACAAGCTGTACGGACCGAAGGGCGTCGGGGCGCTCGTGGTGCGCCGCCGGAAGCCCCGCATGCGCCTCGCGCCGCTGCTGGATGGCGGCGGTCACGAGCAGGGGATGCGCTCGGGGACCCTCAACGTGGCGGGCATCGTCGGCTTCGCCCGGGCCGTCGAGGTCTGCCTCGAGACCCTCGCCGACGAGGGCGCCCGTGAGGCTGCGCTCGTGCACCGGTTGCGCGAGGGGATCTGCTCGCAGCTCGAGGATGTGGTCGAGAACGGCCATCCCACCGAGCGGTTGCCCAACACCCTCAACCTCTCGTTAGCCGGTGTCGACGGCGGCGCGCTGATCCTGGGCGTCAGGGAGATCGCGGTCTCGTCCGGCTCGGCATGCTCCTCGGCCGAGCCCGAGCCATCTCACGTGCTGCTGGCGATCGGCCGCAGCCGGCACCTGGCAGGGGCATCGCTCCGCTTCTCCCTGGGGCGCTCAACGACCGCTGGGGACATCGACGTGGCCGTGGCAAGCGTGGTGCGGACGGTGCGCGCGCTGCGTGCTCAGCGACGGTAGGGGCCGAAGCCCGCCTCCCGGGGTGACCCGTTCTCAGCGCGCCGCACCGCCGACGACCGTGCCCCCGAGCGCCTCCAGAAGGTCGGGCGCCGGCGCGAAGTCGTTCCTCACGGCGAGTCGGAGGTCCTCGCGTGCTCCATTGAGATCCCCGAGGAGGAGCCTGCACCTGGCCCGATTGTGGTAGGCGGTCCCGAACCGTGGGTTGAGCCGCAGCACGCGATCGAGCTCCCGCAGGGCCTCGACCGGCCGGTGCAGGCAGACCAGGGCAAGCCCCCGGTTGTTGATCGCGAGCTCGAAGGCAGGAGCGAGTTGAAGCGCCGAGTCGAAGTCCTCGAGCGCCCCCTCGCACTGTCCGGCTTCGAGCCGCGCCAGACCCCGCCCGTTGAAGGCGCGGGGGTTGGTCGGCATCTTCACGACCGTGTCCTGCCACAAGGCCATCTCGGAGGCATACACACGGTTGCGGGCGGCTGTCGTGACGGCCAGGGCGATGGCGGCGAGCGCGAGGAAGGCGAGCACGACGCACGCGGCCGCGGCCGATGCCCTCGCCCCGTCGAGACCGAGGCGCTGCACCAGCCCCGAGGCCCCCCATGCGACTGTCAGCACCACACCGATGACGACGGCCGCCAGGGGCAGGTACATGCGGTGCTCGGCCACCGTCTGGGTGGCCACGGGGAGGACGCTCGAGCTGGGGGCAAGGACGATGAAGAATGCGGCGGGCAGGAAGCCGACCCGCGGCCGCGCGAGAAGTGCCCACGCCGTCCCCGCGAGGAGAATCGCCATCAAGGCCACATGGGGGGCGACCTCTCGCAGCGACGAGACCACGGGCGTGCCGTAGTCGAACACCAGGTTGGAAGGCCAAAACACCAGCCCAAGGTAGTGGGGGATGGCCCACGCCTGGGTCAACGCGTACTGGAAGGGATCCACCCCCGAGGCCAGGCCGGCGGTGCCTCCTCGTCCTCCGGTGGCCAGCGCCACGGCCAGCCCGGGTACCGCGGACAGCGCCAGGGCCAGCAGGAAACCCCTGCGCGCGCGCCACGACAGGGACCAGGAGGAGCTGAAGAGGGCCCGGTCGAGCAGCAGGACGACCGGCAGCGCGGTGATGACGACCTCCTTTGTCCCCGCTCCCAGGGCGCACGCCAGGCACGCGGTCGCCTGCCACCCGAACGACCGCTCACGCTCGAACGCACGCACCGAGGCATAGAGGGTCAGGAGGAAGAACAGCCCACCGAGCGACTCGGCTCGCTGGACGATGTAGGTCACCGACTCGGTCTGGAGTGGGTGAACCACCCACAGCAGCGCGATGCCGCCAGCGAGCATCGTCGTCCCGATCCCAGGGGACGCCTGTCCGGTGGCAGCTCGAAGCCCCCGCCGCACCAGCCCGAGGAGCACGAGGGCCGCTGCCAGGTGAATGGCGAGGTTGGTGCGGTGGAACTGGCGCAGGTCGAGCCCGGCGACCGCGTAGTCCACCATGAAGGAGGCGTTGAGCACCGGCCTGCCCGACACGGTCGACCCCTTCGGTAGCGGGTGCAGCAACAGCGAAGAAACCCCAATCTGGCGAATCGTCGGGTTCTCGACGATCGAGTGCACGTCATCGAGGTGAAACTCACCGTCGAGGCTCCCTGCGAAGGCAAGGAGGCCACCGGCCACAACGACGAGCACGGCAGCAAGCCTGGCTCTCAGCTCCGATCCAGCCAGTCTGCCTGCTACGTCAAGTGCCTTCATTTCTGGATGATAGCAGAGGAGAGCCAGGGATCTGGCAAGTCCACAAGCCGTCCCCCCGGTCCTTCACAGCGAAGCGACCCAGCTCCTCGCGGCCAGGGCGAGGAAGCGAGGCGGCGGCGCCACGGCGCACCTGGTCCCGGCTGGCGAGACAGCTCAGGAAGCAGGGAACTCCAGTAGACTCGCAGGCGACGATGGGCCCCGAGCTGCTCCGTCCAGCCCTCGATCGCCTGCGTCGCGAGCTGTCCCCTGCCGGACGCCGCGCCGTGGGAGGGGTGTGTCCGGGAGCACGCGCCCTGGCCGTGGCCGCCGTGGTCCGGGACGGGCCGGTCGTGGTCGTGGTTCCGTCGCCACGGGACGCGGAGGAGCTGGTGGCCGGCCTCGAGCTGCTGGTCCCGGAGCTGCCAGCGGTGCTGCTCCCGGCCGAGGCCGTGGAGGCGTATCACGGGCGCACGCCACCCCTGGGCGCCACGGCGGCGGCCAGCCTCGCCCTCGCCAACCTGGCCGCCGGCATGGTGCGCTGCGTCGTGGCGCCGGCACGACTGCTGCCGTATCCCCTGCCCGTGTCGTCCAGCCTGCAGGTCCGCACACCCCGGCTCGAGGTCGGCCAGCGGCTCGATCCCCACGCGCTCGCCCGCCTGCTGGCCGCAGCCGGCTACCGGCGGGCCGAGGTCGTCGAGGAGGCCGGCGACTTCGCCCTGCGCGGCCAGGTCATCGACCTGGCGACCCCGGAGGGGGCGCTGCGGCTGGTGCTGGACATCGACCTCATCGAGAGCATTGCGGAGCTCGACCCCGTGACGCAGCGCTCGGGCAGCCCGCGCCCGGTGGCGGCGGTTCCGCCATTGCGGCTGTTCCCGGTCGGCGAGAGTGAGCGACTGGCCCTGGCGGCGCACCTGGAGTCGTTCGGCTGTGCCGCGGCGGCCGCGGCGGCCATGGACGACCGCGATGCGGCGCTGTGGGAGGGCTTCCTCGGCTGGGTCCTGCCGCATCGCCACGTCTGGGAGCTCGCGCCCGAGGTCGTGGTGTGCGAGCCCGCCGCTGTGCTGGCCGAGGCCGGTCGCCACCTCCAGGCGCTCCGCCAGGCCCGCGAGACGCTACAGCGGGACGGCGTCTGCACGCCGCCGGTGGAGGACTGGCTCGCCGGTCTCGAGCGCTGCCGCGAGGCCCTGGCCGCGGCCGACGAGGTGGCCGAGCTGCCGCTCGAGGACGGCACGCCCTGGGTCCGACTGCGGACCGCGCCCACCCCCAACCTCGCGTCCCGCCCCCAGGCGCTCCAGGAGGAGCTGCGCGCCGGGACCTACGATGAGGGGCACCAGGTGCTGGTGGCCGCCTCGTCCGGCGAGGCCCAGCGCCTCCTCCACCTGCTCACCGAGGCCGAGCTGCCGGTGCGCCAGGGGTGGCCCGGCCCCGGGGTGTGTGGCATCGTCCAGGGCCGTCTCGAGCGCGGCTTCTCCTGGCCTGACGCCGCCCTGACGGTGTTCGGGCGCGCCGACCTCACCACCCTGCCGCCTCCGGCCCGCCAGCGCCGCACCCTTGCACGGGTCCTCGCGGACGTGCGGGATCTCCGCCCCGGCGACTTCGTGGTCCACGCCGACCACGGCATCGGCCGCTTCGTCGGCTTCCGCTCCCTTTCCTTCGAAAGCACCGTGCACGAGTGCGTGGAGCTCGAGTACGCCGGGGGCGGCAAGCTGCTGGTGCCCCTGGAGCGCGCCGACGTGCTCGAGAAGTACGCCTCGGCCGAGACGGCGCCCGCGAAGCTCGACCGGCTGGGCGGCTCGTCGTGGGCCCGCACCAAGACCAAGGTGAAGCGGGCGCTCAAGGACCTGGCCGAGGACCTGCTGAAGGTGCAGGCGCAGCGCGAGCTGGCGGTCGGGTTTGCCTTCTCCAAGGACTCGCCCTGGCAGCGCGACTTCGAGGCGGCGTTCGAGTACGAGCCCACCGAGGACCAGGTGCAGGCGATCGCCGAGGTCAAGCACGACATGGAGTCGGAGCGCGCCATGGACCGGCTGCTGGTCGGGGACGTCGGCTACGGCAAGACCGAGGTGTCGATGCGGGCGGCCTTCAAGGCGGTGCTGGACGGCAAGCAGGTGGCGGTGCTGGCGCCGACGACGATTCTCGCCGAGCAGCACCTCCGCACCTTTACCCGGCGTTTCGCCGGCTTCCCGGTGGAGATCCGCTGGCTCTCGCGGTTCGTCCCACCGGTCGAGCAGCGCCAGGTGGTGGACGGGATCGCCGCCGGCACCGTCGACGTCGCCATCGGGACGCATCGGCTCCTCGCCAGGGATGTGGCCTTCCGCGACCTCGGCCTCCTCATCGTCGACGAGGAGCAGCGTTTCGGGGTGGCCCAGAAGGAGAGGCTCAAGGGGTTCAAGGCCTCGCTCGACGTGCTGGCGATGTCGGCCACGCCGATCCCGCGCACCCTCAACCTCGGGCTGCTGGGCCTGCGGGACGTGTCGGTCATCGAGACCCCGCCCCGCGACCGCCTGGCGGTGCAGACCCACGTATTGCCGTTCCGCCGCGAGGTGCTGCGGGAGGCCGTCCTCACCGAGGTGGGCCGCGGCGGGCAGGTCTTCTTCGTGCACAACCGGGTGGCGTCGATCGGCGCCATGGCCTCCTTCGTGCGCGAGACCGTGCCCGAGGCGCGGGTTGTGGTGGCGCACGGGCAGATGGACGAGCGGGAGCTCGAGCGTGCCATGGATGCCTTCGTCGAGGGCCGCGCCGACGTCCTGCTCGCCACCGCCATCATCGAGAACGGCCTCGACATCCCCAACGCCAACACGCTGATCGTCAACCGCGCGGATCGCTTCGGCCTCGCCCAGCTCTACCAGCTCCGGGGCCGGGTCGGGCGCTCCGACCGCCTGGCCTTCGCGTACCTGTTCGTGCCCCCCGAGCAGGCCCTGTCCACCGAGGCCCGGCAGCGGCTCGCAGCGATCATGGAGTTCGCCGACCTCGGGGCCGGCTTCCGCATCGCGGCACGCGACCTCGAGATCCGCGGCGCCGGCAACCTGCTGGGGGCGGAGCAGCACGGCCACCTGCGCGCGGTGGGCTACGAGACCTACTGCCACCTGCTCGAGGAGGCGGTGGCCGAGCTGCGCGGCCAGGCGCCGCCCCCACCACCCAGCGCCACGGAGCTCAGCCTCGGCCTCGACTACCGGCTGCCGGAGGAGCTCATCGCCGAGGAGAGCGTGCGGCTGGGGGTCTACCGTCGGGTGGCCGGGGCACGCACCGACCGGGAGCTGGACCGGCTCGCCGAGGAGCTCGCCGACCGCTTCGGTCCACCCCCGCCGCAGATGGTCAACCTGCTCGTTCACCAGCGCTTGCGACGTCGGGCCGAGGCCGGCGGTATCCTCCGGGTGCGGCGGACCGGCATGGCCTTCGAGCTCAACCTGGCACCCGACCATCCGGCCTCCCACGAGACGGCCATGCGCGTGCTGGCGGCCGTCCCGGGCACCTCTTTGGCGCCGTCGGGGGTCCTGCGTCTGCCCTGTCCCGAGAAGGAGCCGCGGGCCGCGGCGATCTGGCTCACCTCGCTCCTCCCGGTGCCGGAGTAGACTCACCCTTCCGGCTCCGCCCGCGGGCGCAACCGGTTGGAGGTGGGCGTGGCACATCTGGGACGACGCGAGCATCGAGGCAAGGGGCTGCTGGTGGTCCTGCTCCTGGCGGCGGTCACCGGCGGTGGCGTGGCCGCCTGGCTCGGGCTGCGGCAGGGGCCTCTTCCCAGCGTCGCCATCTCGAGCGACCGACCGGCCGTCGGTCCGGCAACCCGGGTCACGGCGCGTTTTGCCGAGCCCCAGCGCGGCCTCGGCGGCGTGCGTCTCGAGCTGCAGCAGGGCGAACGGGTCGAGGTGCTCGGGGAGCGGACGTTCCCGCGACCCGGCGTGCTCGGCGGCGCCCGCACCGGCGAGACGGCGCTGGAGGCCCAGGTCGGCACGCGGCATCAGGCGTGGCTGCAGGAGGGCGAGGTGGTGGTGCGGGCGGTCGCCGAGAGGGCTGTGGGCTACCTGCGCTCGGCAGCTCCGGTGATCGTGGAGACGCGCCTGCCGGTACGGCTCCACCCGCCACGGCTCGGGGTGCTGTCCAAGCAACACTACGTGCGCCAGGGTGGCGTGGGCTCTGTCGTCGCCCAGGTCGACCCGGCCGCCGTGCGCTCCGGAGTCCTGGCCGGCACACGGGAGTTTCGCTCCTTCCCGCTACCGGGAGGAGCCTCCGGGCAGGTCTTCGTCATCTACGGCATGCCGTGGGAGGGCGTGACAGCCGCGGATGTCCGCCTCTTCGCCGAGGACGCGGCGGGCAACCGGGCCGAGCAGGCGTTCGTCGACCTCTTCAAGCCGGTGGCGCGACGGCCAGGCAGCATCGAGATCGACGATGCCTTCCTGCAACGGGTCGTGCCGTCGATCGTCGGTCAGACCCCCGGGCTCGACGCGTCTGGCTCCCTGCTCGATCAGTACCTGCGCATCAACGGTGCCCTCCGCCGGGCCATCCTCACCCAGCTCGGCGAGCTGTGTGCGAAGTCGGAGGAACGGTTCCTGTGGGAGGGGCCGTTCCTCCAGATGCCCAACAGCGCCCGCATGGCCGGCTTCGCCGAGACCCGCACGTACCGCTACCAGGGACGGGTCGTGGACACCCAGACGCACCTCGGTCTCGACCTGGCCTCGACGAGCCGCGCCGAGGTACCTGCCGCCAATCGGGGCAGGGTGACGTTCGCGGGGTGGTTGGGCCTGTACGGCAACGCCGTGCTCCTGGACCACGGGTTCGGGGTGGCCACCCTGTACGGCCACCTCTCCGAGATCGTAGTCGAGGCGGGCGAGGTTGTGGAGAAGGG
This sequence comes from Thermoanaerobaculaceae bacterium, assembly GCA_025456225.1. GTDB lineage: Bacteria > Acidobacteriota > Thermoanaerobaculia > Thermoanaerobaculales > Thermoanaerobaculaceae > JAAYVZ01. The sequence goes on along the minus strand of JALOLB010000035.1, from coordinate 2,278 downwards.
TCAGTCCGTCGGCCGGAGCGGCACGACGGGCCTCGCGGGCGGAGACCACCTGCACCTGGAGGTCTTCGTGCAGGGGCTCTCGGTCGACCCCGCGGAGTGGCTCGACGCCCACTGGATCCAGGACAACCTGGCCTCCAAGCTGCCCCTCCCCCCTCCCACCCGGTCGAGAGTTGAGAGTTGAGAGTCGAGAGTTGAAGCTCAGAGTCCGGGCAGAGTCTCTCCTACCGGATGGGCGGGGGAGACTCTTGACTCTTGACTCTTGACTCTTGACTCTCAACCGGGTGGGCGGGGGTCAGAGCCCCAGCTCGAAGCGGGAGGGATGGAAGCCCGGGGCCTCGAACACCCGCACGTTGAGGCCGAAGCGCTCCCGCAGCTCGTCGAGGATGCCCTTGAGCTCCCCGGTCAGCAGCCGCACGATCTCCGGGTGGGCGCGCACCTGGAACTCGCTCGCCTCGCTCCGCGCCGCCTCGGAGAGCAGGGCCCGTCGAAGCTCCAGGCACACGGTCTCGGGAGCCTTCACCCGCCCCAGGCCCTCGCAGGTGGGGCAAGGCCTGGTGAGCACCCGCTCGAGGGAGCGCTCGGTACGCTTGCGCGTGAGCTGCACCAGGCCGAAGGGTCCGACCGGGCCCACCAGCGAGCGGGCACGGTCGCGGGTCAGCTCGGCCCGCAGTGCCTCCAGGAGCTGCTCGCGGTGCTCCTCCTTCTCCATGTCGATGAAGTCGACGACGATGATGCCCCCGAGGTTGCGAAGGCGGAGCTGGCGGGTCACCTCCCGGGCCGCCTCCAGGTTGGTCCGGCACACCGTGTCCTCGAGGTCGGCCCCACCCACGTAGCGGCCGGTGTTGACGTCGATGGCCACCAGCGCCTCGGTCTGATTGATGACGATGGAGCCGCCCGAACGGAGCCAGACCTTGGGCTGCAGCGCCTGCTGGAGCTCGGCCTCGATGCCGAAGGCCTCGAAGATGTCGACCTGCCGCCGGTACAGCTTGACCCGGGAGGTCAGCTCAGGCTGGACGCGGTCCAAGAACTCCACGACCCGCTGGTAGCCGTCCGGGTCGTCCACCCAGAACTCGGTCAGTTGCGGACCGGTGAGGTCGCGCGCGGCTCGCAGCACGAGGTCGAGGTCGCGGTGCACGAGGCTCGGCGCCCCCACCTCCTCGCCCCGCTTGAGGATGTGCCGCCACATCGACTCGAGGACGGCCAGGTCGGCCAGGAAGTCGGCCCGGTCGCGGCCCTCGCCCGCTGTACGTACGATCACTCCTCCGGTGTGAGGAGTGTCCGCGAGCAGCGCCCGTAGCCGCTCGCGTTCATCCTGGTCGGTGATGCGCCGCGAGATCCCGATGTGGTTGCTGCCGGGGATCAGGACCAGGTACCGGCCGGGGATCGTGATGTGGGAGGTGGCGCGCGGACCCTTGCTGGAGCCCAGCTCCCTGGTGATCTGGACGAGGATCTCCTGCCCTTCCCGGAGGAGATCCTGGATGGGCACGCTCGTCGCCAGCTCGTCCGGCTCGATGTCCTCCTCGAGGGCCTCGGCCACGTCGTCGACGTAGAGGAAGGCGTCGCGCTCGAGGCCGATGTCCACGAAGGCGGCCTGCATCCCCGGGAGCACCCGGGAGATGCGGCCCTTGAAGAGGCTGCCGACCACCGAGCGCTCGCGGCTCCGCTCGACCAGCAGCTCGACGAGGGCCCCGCCCTCGCGCACCGCGACGCGGGTTTCGAAGGGGGTGACGTTGCAGTAAATGACCGTGGTCAAGACGCCTCCGGCAACCTGGAAGTGTAGCCCCCCGGAGGGCAACCGACAATGGCACCTCTCATCGGCCGATCTGCCGACCGGCAAGTCAGTGCAACACCCGCACGGGCGATGGGCAAGAAAAAGGCCCGGCGAGGTGCCGGGCCATACGTCACGTCCCGTGAAGCTACTAGGCTCCGGTCTGCATACCCTCGGGGTACTGCACGAACGACCCGACCGAGTAGATGATGTCGTCGCGGAACTCGGTGCGCGCACCCAGTAACGGGGCGTAAGTGATCGTGTTGTCGCCGTCGGTGTGGTTCTTGGCACCCGACCAGATGGTGTAGGTGTCGCCGCTGGTGTCACCCATCCAGTGCATGTTCATGCGCCAGCCGTCCGAAGCCGGGATGACCTTGATGTAGGTGGGCTCCAAGTAGTGATTCAACACGGTCCTGGCTGGTCCGTCACCCAGCTTCGGATAGAAGTTGTTGTCGACGGAGTACGCCTCGACAGCAGTCGCGATGGAGCGGATGTCGCCCATCGTCCGCT
>JALOLB010000216.1 GCA_025456225.1 Thermoanaerobaculaceae bacterium | reverse complement strand
CTCGCCGAGGCGCTCTTCGCGGCCGTCGTCATCCCGTTCCCCCAGCAACCCGACGCCGGCTGGCAACTCCTCCTGCTTGTGCGCGACTTCGGCAGGCTCGCCCTGCCGCCCCTGCTCGTCGTCTTCTTCGCGGGCTTCCCGGCGGGCCTCGTCACGCCCCGGTGGTTTTCGCTCGCCTTCCTGCCCTCCGTGGGCGTGGCCATCGGCCGCACCGGCATGACCCTCGGCCTGCTGCCGCCGGTGCTCGGGAACGTGCTCCTGTTCGAGTTCCTCGACCGGATCTCGGTGCTCCTGGCGTTCCTGGGGGTGGCCGCGGCCGCTGCGCTCGCCGTGGTCGCGTACGTGCGCAACCGCGCCAACCCGACGCGCCGCCGCCAGGTGGAGTGGGTCGCCCTCGGCGCCGCCGCCGGGTTCACGCCCTACTTGCTGCTCTCACTGATTCCCCAGATGGCCGGGGCCGAGCTCGAGGTGCTGACCTGGGTCTCGCTGCTCCCCCTCACGCTGGTGCCACTCGGCGTCGCCTCGTCGCTGCTGGAGTTCCGGCTGTGGGACCTGGAGGACATCACCCGCCAGGTGGTGGGAGGACATCACCCGCCAGGTGGTGGCCACCGGCATCGCGGTGCTGCTGGGCGGCGTCAGCTTCGCGTTCCTCAACTACCTCATCGGCCAGTTCGGCTTCCGGCTCGGCAACTGGCGCAACCTCGTGGCGGTGGCGGGCGGGGTGCTGCTCGCCACGCTCATGGTGCCGGTGCGCCGGCTGCTGCTGGAGGGGCTCGAGTACCTGCAGTACCGCGAGCGCCTGGTGGCCCGCCGGGCGCTCACGACCTTCGCCGAGGAGGCGGTCTCCCACCGGGATCCCGAGTCGCTGCTGGCCCGTCTCGCCCAGTTGCTGCGCGACGCCCTCGCGGTAGACGGGGTGGTGACCTACATCGCCCAGGGCGAGCGGCTGACGGCGGCGTCCGACCGCGACCGCTGGCCCTCGCTGTCCCCGGAGCAGGCGCGCGGGAGCTTCCCCACCGGCGCCGAGGTGCCCCTGTACCGGGCCGGGTTGTGGCACCGCTTCCCCCTCGAGCGGGACGGCCGCATGGTGGGCATCGTCTACTGCGGCCGGCGCCACGGGGAGCTGCCGCTCGGGCACGGCGAGCGCCGGCTGGTGGCCGCCCTCGCGGCCCAGGCGGCCCTTGCGCTGGAGAACTCGCTGCTCCTCGCGAACCTGCGCCGCCAGGTCGAGGAGCACCGCCTGCTCGAGGACTACCTCGAGCGGGTCTTCCAGTCGTCGGCCGCCGCGCTGTTGATCTGCGACGCCACCGGGCGCGTGCTGCGCGCCAACGCGCGGGCCACCACCCTGCTCCAGCGCCCGCCGGCCGAGCTGGTGGGGACCCCCCTCTCCGAGCTCGTGGAGCTCCGGCCCGAGTGGCGCAGCTTCCTCCCGCCGGACCTGGCCGGGCTGCAGGTTCGCCTCCTGGTCGACGAGCGCGAGCGCAGCGGCCTGCTCTCCACCTCGGTCCTCGAGGTCGAGCCCGGGCGCTTCGACGGGCGGGTCGTGGCGCTCGACGACATCTCGGACCAGCTCGCCCTCGAGCAGCGGGTGGCCAACCAGGAGCGCCTGGCCTCACTGGGGCGCCTGGCGGCCGGGCTTGCCCACGAGGTCAACACGCCGGTGACGGGCATCGCGTCCTACGCGCAGCTCCTGCGCGAGCTGACCCCCCCCGGCGACCCGCGGGCGCCGCTCGCCGAGAAGCTCGAGGAGCAGGCGTTCCGTGTCGCCCGCATCGTCACCAACCTGCTGGAGCTGGCGCGCCCCTCCGGATTCGAGCGCCAGCCCATCAACCTCGTGGACATCGCCCGCGACGAGATGGTGCTGATGCGCACCGAGGCCGAGCGGGCCGGTCTGACGCTCCGCCTCGACACCCCCGACGAGGCGGTCGCCCACGGCAACCGCGTGCAGCTCGAGCTGGTCGTCCACAACCTGCTGCGCAACGCGATCCAGGCCACCCCGCGCGGTGGCGAGGTCGCGGTTGTGCTGGGGCGGGCCGAAGGCGCGATCCTGCTGGAGGTCCACGACACCGGACCCGGGGTCCCGGCCGACCTGGGCGAGCTCGTCTTCGAGCCGTTCGTCACCACCCGCCAGGGTCGGGGCGGGACCGGACTGGGGCTCGCCATCACCCGCGACATCGTCAAGGCCCACGGTGGCACCATCGAGGCGCTGCGCCGGGAGCCCACCGGCACCACCATGCGCGTCACCCTCCCGGAACGAGGTGAGAACCCATGAGAATCCTGATCGTCGACGACGAGCCCGTCCTCCAGGACGTGCTCTCCACCCTGCTCCGCCGGGAGGGGTTCGAGGTCATCCAGGCGCTCACCGCCGCCGACGCCCTGCGCCTGGCCGAGGAGCAGGAGGTGGACCTCGTGCTGCTGGACCTCATGCTCCCCGACCGCCCCGGCATGGAGGTCCTCAAGGAGCTCAAGCACCGCGACCCGGAGATCGCGGTGGTCGTCATCACCGCCTACTCCTCGGTGGAGACCGCCATCACCGCCATGCGGGAAGGCGCATTCCACTACATCCCCAAGCCGTTCAAGAACCAGGAGGTCATCCTCACGGTCCGCAAGGGGCTCGAGCAGCACCGGCTGCGCACCGAGAATCGCGCCCTGCGGCAGCGCCTGGCGGGCCTCGACAACCTGGTGTGGCGGAGCGCCGCGATGGAACGGGTGATCGAGCTGGTGCGCCGGGCCTCGCCCTCACGCTCCAACATCCTGCTGACCGGCGAGTCGGGCACCGGCAAGGAGCTACTGGCGCGCGCCACCCACCACCTGTCGTCCCGCGCCGAGGGGCCGTTCGTCATCGTCAACACCGGCTCGGTGCCGAGCGAGCTGCTGGAGTCCACGCTGTTCGGGCACATGCGCGGCGCCTTCACGGGCGCGGTGGCGACCCGGCGCGGGCTCTTCGAGGTGGCGGACGGCGGCACCATCTTCCTCGACGAGATCGGCACCGTGCCCCTCGCCACCCAGGCCAAGCTGCTGCGGGTCATCCAGGAGCGCGAGTTCATCCCGGTCGGTGGCGAGCACACGGTCAAGGTGGACGTCCGCATCATCGCGGCGACCAATGCCGAGCTTCCCCGGATGGTCGCCGAGGGCACCTTCAGGGAGGACCTCTACTACCGCCTCAACGTCATCACCATCGAGCTGCCGCCCCTGCGCCAGCGGCGGGAGGACGTGCCGGCGCTCACCAACCACTTCCTGCGCCGCTTCGCGACCGAGAACAACAAGCCCCACATCACCCTCACCCCGCGGGCGCTGGACGTGCTGGTGGCCTATCACTGGCCGGGCAACGTGCGGCAGCTCGAGAACGTCATCGAGCGGGCCGTGGTGCTGTGCCAGGAGGAGACCATCGACATCGACCTCTTCCCGGGCGAGATCCTGGCCCCCCAGTCCGGGCCGCTGCAGCGGCTCCCCGAGGACGGCCTCGACCTGCGGGAGGCGGTCAACGACTACACGCGCGCCCTCATCGAGGCCTCCCTCGCCCGGTGCGGCGGCGTCCAGCGCCGCGCCGCGCAGATGCTGCGCGTCTCCCCCTCCACCCTCAACGAGATGATCCGCCGCCTGGGGATGACCGTCACCGAAGACTGACCGTCCCAGTGAGGGTTGGGGTCCGGGGTCCGGGGTCCGGGGTCCGGCAAGAGGATAGTGCTTCCAGAACAACAGGTAGGGTTCGAGAGGAAGAGGTCGAAGGTCACCACCCCGAAGCAGCTCCCTTCGACCTCGTTCCCATCCCCCCAGAAAGCGTGGTGAGATCTCTCGATTCCCGTCACTTCCCTGGCTGGGTGGGTGGGACGGACCCCGGACCCCGGACCTCGGACCCCTGGGTGGGGGCGGGCGTGGCGGGGGCGGGCGTGGGGGTCGGCCGGACGAGGGCAGCGGGGTCGGCCAGCAGCTCCTTGACCTTGGCTTCCTCGACGGCCATGGCGCCGGTGCGGCCCTTCACGACGGCAAGCACCTGGCCGGCCGTTGTGCCAGGGTAGAACGACGCCTCGGCCTCGACCCCCGAGGAGCTGACGGTCTTCACCCGCCCAATCGCCGCACTCGTGGGCGTGGGCTGGTCGAAGGCCACGACCTGCAGCTCGGACAGGAGCACGAGACGGCTGTTGACGGTGTTGAAGTCGAGGTCGGTCGAGCCGGCCTTCCACTCGCCGTCCTTGCGCTCCATCACGGCCTTGGAACCCCCCGCCTCGATCTCCAGCTTGTCCTGGTCCCAGCTCTCCACCGCGACGAGCTTCCGGGCCCGCCAGTCGGCGAGGTTCGCGGTGGCCTTCTCGACGCCCTTGGCCTCGACCCAGAGCACCCGGTCCCCGCGCTTGCAGGCGATTTGCTCGGCACCGTCGACGGTTCTCCGGCTTCCGAAGTCGAGCTGGATCGGCGCGGCGTTCTCGCCGCGGCGGACGACGGTGAGGTCGAACCCCCGCGGGTCGAGCCCGAGCTCGTTGAGCGGTCCGGGGGTGTCCACGAACTCCTTGATGCGCGCCCCACCCAGGTCGGAGAGCAGCCCCTCCGCCCGCTCCCGGTCCGCGAGGTCCGCCACCGGGTCGGTGAGCGTCCAGACGGTCCCGGTGTGGGCGAGCGCCACCCGCACCCCGGAGTACGTGATCGTGAGCGCCGCCACGTCGGCGGCCGCCACCTGCACGAGCTGGTCGGAGCGCCAGCCCGAGAGGCCCTTCTCGAGGTCGGTGGCCACGTACTTGGGGATGATGAAGACACTGGCACCGTCGGTCATGGCGGCGCGCTGGGCCCCGAGCGGGAGGTCGTTGCCGAGCTTGAGGGTGTACGTCTTCCCGGCCTCGTCTTCGATGGTCGCCCGCAGGGACGGGGTCACCAGACCGTAGTCCGCGAGCTTGACCTCGGAAGCCTTGAGGGTGCGCTCGGCCTTGAGAGATGACAGGGTGCCCAGCAGGCCCGTGACGGCGCCCTGGTTGGCGTCGTCGGCGAGCGGCTTGACGAGCTTCCAGACGTCCTTCTCCCGATTGAGCTCGAACTGCCCCTGAGGGTTCGACACCACGATCCGCTTCACCTTGCCCTGATCGAGGGTCGCGAAGAGCTTGTCGGCACGTTCCTTGGACTCGTCGGTGGTGGGCTGGTGGCGCTCGAAGAAGTAGATGAACGCCCCCAGCCCGAGGACGACGACGGCCAGGAGGATCAGTCGCGGCAGGCGCATCTCCCACCTCCTAGCGGCGGCGCCGCCACCACACCACGACCCCGGCAAGGATCGCGAGGCCCGGCAGCCCGACGAGCGAGATCAGCACGATGGTGCGCATCTGCCCGGCGTTGAGGAACAGGTTGACCTGCTCCGGCGAGCGCGGCGCGATGCCCAGCGCCTGCTCGCGCTTGACGAGCCAGTTGATGGCGTTGAGAGCCAGGTTGGGGTTGCCGACGTTGGCGACGTAGGAGTTGGTGACGAACGTCGAGTTGCCGATCACCACCAGGCGCCACCCCGTGTCCTTGTCGGGCTCCGACTGCGCCGCCACGCCCAGGGAGACCGGCGGCTGGGTGTCCTTGGCGTCCTTGGCCACCGGCTGGCGGTCGGCGATCGACTGGAGGTCCGTCTCCCCCCACCCCTGATCGGAGGTGGTGAGGAGAATTGTCGAGGTTGCGCCCGGCGCGCTCACGGTGGTCACCGAGCGGGCCACCGGCAACAGCACCGCCAGACCCTGCATGGCGTCGACCACCGGGTGGGCGCGGAAGTCGGTGACATACACCGACTCGAGGCCGACGAACGGTAGCCGCCGGCCGGGGTCCACCACCAGGTCCTCGTTGACCTGCACGCCGAACTCCTTGAGCAACGTCTCGAGGCCGGAACCCACCACGCGACCTCCGAGCACCGGGTCGAGCAGCACGAAGCCGCGCCCGCCCTTGTCGAGGTACGCCTTGAAGGCGGTGAGCTCCCCGGGCGCGAACGCCGCCCGCGGGCCGGCCACCACCAGCAGGTCGCAGTCCTCCGGCACGACACCCGAGAGGAGGTTCGTCTTCTCCACCGCCAGGTTGTCCCGCTTGAGGGCCTCCTTGACCTGGGAGAGCCCGCCCTCGCCAGGCCCGTCCGGGTCGGCCTCGCCGTGCCCGGTGGTGAAGTAGATCTTGGGCATCTTCGGGTTGACGACGCCCATGATCGCCGAGGTGAACTGCTCCTCGCCCTTGAACGCCTTCATCTTGGGGGCCTGGCCCATCTGGTAGCCGGAGTAGTCGTACTCGGCGAGCTGGTCCGAGGTCACGTACTTCTTGCGGTCCGCCGCCACGAAGACGACGGTGTTGGCGACCGAGACGCCGAACTCCTGGGCGAGCTGCTGGGTGCGAAGGGGCTCGCGCTCCGGGTCGATGTACTCCACCGTGAGCTTGGGCGAGGCCGCCTGGTAGCGGGTCAGCAGCTCCCTGGCCTCGGTGTACAGCGGGCTGCCCTGGGTCATGAAGACGATGATCCGCACCGGATCCTTGAGGTCCTTGAGGATGTTGGTGGACTTGTCCGAGAGCGAGTACATCTGGGAGCCGGTCCAGTCGCTCCGCACGTAGTGGCGGTACCCCAGCCAGTTGACCATGCCGAGCAGGGCCACGGCCAAAAGGACGGCCAGCGAGGTGGAGGAGGCGGCGACAACCGTGTCCTTGCGCATGGCTCACCTTCCCTTGCTGGCTTCCAGCGCCTTGGTGGCGAGGAAGACGAAGAACGCCGAGAGGCTCAGGCTGTAGACGAGGTGTCGGGTGTCCAGGATGCCCCGCGAGAAGTCGTCCATGTGGCTCCACAGGTTGGCGTACCCGAGGGCGCCCTTGAGGGTCTGGTTGACCACGACGTTCTCCACCAGGCCCAGGGAGAACACCACCACGAGCACCGCGAACGCCAGGATGGCGGCGAGGATCTGGTTGCGCACGAGCGCCGAGGTGAACAGGCCGATCGCCAGGAACAGCAGACCCAGCACCGCGATGCCGACGTACCCGCTCGCCACCGGCCCCCAGTCGAGCTTCGAGTAGGAGGCGAGGATGCCGACGTACGCCAGCGTTGGCAGCCACAGGACTGCATAGAAGACAAGGTGAGCAGCACCTCGAGGGTGCCGGAGCGCCGCTCCTCGGCCAGCAGCCGCATCGTGATCACCGGCACCACGAAGAGCACGAACAGCCAGAAGAAGATGGTCCCCCCGAACAGCAGTTTGAGCGGCGCCATCGCCTGGGTGCGGGGGTCGTTGAGATAGGCGACGATGAGCCAGAAGACGTAGCCGTTGACGAACAGGAAGGCGGTCATCACGACGTATGCCAGTGGTGACGAGAAGTACGCGATGAGCTCGCGCCACACGAGCGCCCAGGTCTTACGCATTGGCCACCTCCTCCCCGGCCTCGGCGACCGGCTCCGTCGGCGCCTCGACCGAGACGTCATGGGTGGTGAGGCGGAGGAACACCGCCTCGAGGGACGGCGTGCTCTGGGTCATCTCGAGCAGCACCCAGCCGCGTTCCACGGCCAGCGAGAAGACCGCCCGCCGCAGGTCGAGGCCACCTTCCACGTCCACCGTGAAGCGGCCACTGCCCTCGACCTGCACCTCGGTCACGCCCGGGAGGCTCCCGAGCGCCGACCGGGCGTCGTCCTCGGGCGCCTCGAGCTGCACCTTGAGCTCCGCTGCACCCTGGAGACCGGCGCGCAGTTGCTCGGGCGTGCCGTCGGCGACGATGTGGCCGCCGTCGATGATCAGCAC
>JALOLB010000215.1 GCA_025456225.1 Thermoanaerobaculaceae bacterium | reverse complement strand
CAGCCAGCTCGTCCTCGCCTGCCTCGCCAAGGACCCCAACCAGCGGCCTCGCGACGGCAGCGCTCTCCTCGCCGCCGTCACCGGCATCGCCGAGGACTCGAGGGCGACGTGAAGGTCGCCCTCATCGGCACCCACGGCGTCGGCAAGACGACGCTCTGCTTCGAGCTGGCGGCACGCCTCAAGCGCCGGGACGTCAATGTGGAGATGGTGCGGGAGGTGGCCAGGCGCTGTCCCCTGCCGATCAACCGCGAGACCGGCCTCGCGGCCCAGTCGTGGATCCTCCACACCCAGATGGCCTGGGAGATCGAGGCCGAGGCCAACCACCAGGTGGTCATCTGCGACCGCTCGGTGCTCGACAACTACTGCTATCTCGTCCACGCCACCGGCTCCCAGCCTTCATGGGAGCCGCTGCTGGCGCGCTGGCTGCCCACCTATGGCCTGCTGGTCAAGGTGCCCCTGTGGAGCGCCCCGCGCTGGGACGGCGTGCGCGACGTGGACCTCGCCTTCCAGCGCGACATCGACCAGCTCATCGACCGGCAGGTCCGCGAGCGCGGCATCGACTGTCTGTTCCTGGACCCCGACGACCGTGGCCACTGGGGTGCCGTGGTCATGGAGCGGCTGGAGCCCATCGTCTGCCCCATCCCGTCCCTCTTTCCGGAGGAGGACGACGAGCTGCCCCTGACCACCCTCCCCACCCCCTGACCGCCCGCCCGCAGAGCTGTCTCCCAGTCACCGTCTTGCTGGGGATTGGGGTCCGGGGTCCGGGGTCCGTGAAGGCCGAAACCGAAACGGCGCCTTGCGGCACGCAGCGACGGACAGGGCCGGAAGCTCCGGCGACGCGCTCTCGGCCATGCTGACTGGCGGGAGTCTCGGACCCCGGATCCCGGACCCCGGACCCCAATCCCCAGCAGAACCGCTCCTGTTCTGCAGCTCCTCCCGACTCCAGAACCTGAATCAGGCGGGCGCGCCGCAGGCCGGGCAGAACTTCGCGCCGGCGGGGAGTGGCTGCTGGCACCTGGCACAGGTGTTGGTGGCGAGCGGCTTGCCACAGCCCGGGCAGAAGCGGGCCCCGGCCGGCATCCCGGCCCCGCACGCGGCACAGAAGCCACCCGCTGCGGCCGCTCCGCCCCCCGCCGCCGCCGCGGGCGCCACCGGCGTGCCCCGCATCGCGTCGCCCAGGGCGCTCGCCATCTGCACCCCGAACCCTGCCCCGAGACCCACGCCCAGGCCGGCGCCGGCGTTGCCGCCGGCGCCTCCGCCCTTGGCGGCATCGCCGAGCGCCACCGCTGCCTTGAAGCGCGTGTACGCGCCCAGGTCCCCCACGGCGCCCATCGAGGCGCGCTCGTCGAGGCGCTGGAGCACCTCGTCCGGGGGGGTGATGGAGTTGACGTAGAAGTCGGAGAGGTCCACACCGTACTTGCCGAAGTCCTCGGTGAGCCGGGCCTTGGCGAGCGCCGCCAGCTCGTCGTAGGAGGCCGGCAGGTCGAGCACCGAGGTGAGGTTCTCCCCCAGCAGGTCGTTGAGCCGCGACACGATCATGTCGCGGTAGAAGTCCTGGAGCCGCGCCGTGTCGAACTGCCCGAGCGAGCCGACGATGGTGTTGACGAAGGTGCGAGGGTCGCCGATGCGGTAGGCATAGGTCCCGAACGCCCGCAGACGCACCACCCCGAGCTCCCGGTCCCGGAACACCACAGGCTCCCGCGTGCCCCACTTCTGGTCGAGGAAGGTCCGCCTGGAGACGAAGACGACCTGCACCCGGAACGGCGAGGTGAAGCCGAACGGCGCCGCCAGGAGCTTGGTGAGAAGCGGGATGTTCTGGGTCGTCAGGGTGTGACGACCGGGTCCGAACACATCGAGCGCCCGTCCGTCCCGGTAGAACACCGCTTCCTGCGCCTCGTGCACGATGAGCTGGGCGCCCCACTTCACATCGGCGCTGCCGTCGGGTGGAAACCGATAGGCGATCTCCTGCCCGGTGGGATCGTAGTGCTCGATGACCTCGAGAAACTGGCTCATGCCTCACCCCCTCGGTCGCCCAGCACGCTCTTCACGACGCTGTCGCGGCTCTCGACCTGGCGTCCCACGTCGAGAAGCTGCTGCTCGAGCCGCTCCACGGCAGCCTCGCCGTCGAGGGCAACCGCCACGGCGACGAGGGCGTCGACTCCATCCACCAGGGAGAGGTCGAACCTGTAGAGCGTCCCCAGCTCCTCCTCCCGCACCTTCACCGCGTCGAACAGCCCGGCGTACCCCGAGCCCGCGTGCCGCAGCACGTTGGCGACTTGGTCGAGCCGCTTGTCGGCCGAGGACAGGCGCTGCAACAGGCCGGACTGGTCCAACCGCAGTTGGCGCTGGAACGCCCGCACGCCGTCGCGCGCGCGGTCGATGCGGCCAGCCAGCTCGGACCGCAGCACCTGGTCCATCTCACGGCGGAGCTCCCGCTCGAGGTACCCCTTGTAGCCCGGGATCCGGGCGCCCAGGCGCTCCAGCCACGTGCGTGCGGCCCGTGCCCTTTCCAGCGCGTCGGCCATGGCTGCCTCCCCCTGATCGTCGCATCGTATCATGCGGGCCGGAGGGTTTCGGATGCGCCTCCTTCTGGGCCTGGGCGGCAATCTGGGCGATGTGGCGGCGAGCTTTGCGACCACTGCGGCCGCCCTCGCCCGCGAGCACCGGTTGCTCGCCGCCTCCGGTCTGTGGCGCAGCGCACCCGTCGGCCCAACCCAACCGGCCTACCTCAACGCGGCGCTCCTGGTGGAGGTCGGGATCCCCCTCTCTGACCTGCTGGCCGCGTGCCACGAGCTGGAGGCGGCTGCCGGCCGCGACCGGGCGTGCGAGCTGCGATGGGGTCCTCGGACACTCGACATCGACTTGCTGGTCGCGCCCGGCCTGGTCGTCGAGTCGCCCGCCCTCTCGCTGCCCCACCCACGCCTCGCCGAGCGTCGCTTCGCCCTCCTCCCCGCCTGCGAGCTGGCTCCCGACTGGATCCACCCCCGCCTCCACCGCCCCCTCCGGGAGCTCCTGGCCGCCCTCGACGCCCTCGCCCAACCCTGCCGCCCAGCCGGTCCCTTCCCCCTCCCAGGTGTCAGGCTCAAGGCTCAAGGCTCAAGGTCCTCCCACCCACCCTCGACGCAAACCAGCCTTGAAAAGGGGGGGGCGGGGGAGCTGGAGCCTTGAGCCTGAAGCCTTGAGCCTGGATGGGTGGGCGGCTAGTGCTCGCCGCGGAGGATGGCGGTGGGCTCGAGGGCGGCGGCACGGCGGGCCGGTTGCACCGCGGCGAGGGCGCACACCACGAGGGAGATGGCCAGCGCGGCGCCGTAGAACCACGGCCTGTCGGCCATCTGCAGGTGCTCGTTGCGCAGCACCGCCGCCTCGCCGAAGTCGACCGGCAGCGCGGCCACGACGCGGATCAGCGCAGCCCCGCCAACCCACCCGGCGACGCTACCCAGCAGGCCCAGCAGGATTCCCTGGTGGAGGAAGATGATCCCGATGTCGTGGCGGGCGAACCCGGCGGCGCGGAGGATGGCGATGTCCCGCCGCTTGTCGGCCACGAGCTGCACCAGCACGTTGGCCACCCCGAACGCCGCCACCAGGACGGTGAAGAAGACCAGTACCTGGGTGATCAGGTTCTGGCGCTCGAACGCCTCGACCTGGGAGGACGCACGCTCCTGCCAGGAGCGGCACACGTAGCCGGTGCGGCCTTCAGCGGCACGCGCGAAGCTGGTGGCCTCGAGAGGTTCGTCCAGCCCGACGCGCACCGTCGTGGCCTGGTCGTTGGGCAGCCCGGCCAGGGCCTGGGCGAGCGGGAGGTTGACCAGAGCGGCGCGGCGGTCCACCGTGGCGAGCCCCGACTGGACGATGCCCACGACCTTCAGCGGCATCGCGCCACCCGCCACCCCCAGGGCCTGCAGGTGCGCGCCGACCTCGACGCCGAGGGCACGTGCGAGCTGACTGCCGAGGATCACGCCGTCGGGGGTGGGCTCGAGATCGGCCCAGGCGCCGCTCACCACCTTCTCGTCCAGCACCGTGATCGCGGCCTCTCCTGCCGGCGCAATGCCCGAGAGGGCCACGGACCGCCTCACGGTGCCGTACAGCAGCACGACCTGCGCGTCCACCCCGGGCGTCACCACCCGCACCCCGGGCATGGCGGCGAGCGTCGAGATCACACCGGCCAGCGGCCGCACCGTGCGCTTCTCGTCCGGGATGTGGTGGCGCGTCAGGGAGTACACGAGGTCCCCCTGCTGCGGCAGCGCCTCGGGCTTCCAGCCCTGGGGCCGCCGGGGGAGCACCTCCACGTGGGCCGAGGTCTCGGTCGACTTCCTGATGAAGTCCTCGGAGAGACCCGTGGTGAGGGAGAGGGTGACGATGAGCATCGCCGAGCCCACCGCCACCGAGAGCAGCGCGATCGCCGACTGGCGCGGCCGCCCGCGTAGCTGTGCCTCGGCGATGCGCAGGTGCGGGATCACTCGGATCGCACCCGCACCCGCGCCCCGGCCCCGAGGGTGGCCGGCACCGGTGAGATGACCCGCTCACCCGGCGCGAGCCCGTCCAGCACCTCGCAGAGCTTCGGGTCGCACACTCCGACCTTCACGGGCCTGGACTCGGCTCGCGAGCGCGCGCTCACCAGCAGGACCTGCCGCTGGGCCCCGGCCCCGGTGAGCGCCTCCCGGGGCACCACCACGGCATCCTCGACGACCCCGGTGACGATGTTGACGGTGGCGGTGAGGTCGAGCTGCAGCGGCGGGCGCTCGGCCGGAAGCTCCACCAGCACGTCCGCGGACTTCGTGAGCCGGTCCACCGTCGGCAGCACCCGCCAGACCTTGCCGTCCAGTCTGCGTTCCGGGTAGGCGTCGAAGACCAGGCGGACATCCTGGCCGACAGCGACTCGGCCGACGTCGCGCTCGTCCACCGCCACCCGCACGTACGCGGGCTGCAGATCGACGATGGTGAGCACGTCGTCACCCTCCCGCAGGGCGTCGCCGGCGCGGTGCGCCAGGTTGCTCACGACCCCGCCCTGGGGCGCCTTCAGCTCCGCCCACCCCGCCTGCTCGCGGGCCAGCGCCAGGGCCGACTCCCGGGTCGCCACCTGGGCCCCCAGCTCGCGGGAGCGCTCGCGCGCCCGTACCCAGGCGTCCTCGGAGAGCAACTGCTGGCGCACGAGCTGCTCGGCCCGCACTGCCGCATCGCTGGCCTCGGCGAGAGCCGCTCGCGCCGACTCCAGCTCACCCTGCGCCCGAGCGACACCCAGGGCGACACTCGAAACATCCTGCCGCGCCACGACCTGGCCGGCCACCACGGATTGCCCGGGCCCCACCAGCATCTCGGACAGGGGCGAGGCCAGGCGGGCCCGCACCGTGGCGCGACGATCCGTGTCCACCCGACCGGTGGCGTACACCGCCGCGACCACCCGACCTTGCGTCACCGCCGCCAGGCTCACCTCGGTGCCGCGCACGTTCTTCCACACCACCCGCCCGAGCACCGCCCCGGCCACCACGAGCAACACCACCAGAACGATCCATCGCCTCATGCCACACCTCCCACCCACCCAGGGGTCCGGGGTCCGGGGTCCGAGGTCCGGCCAGCCCCCCGCCCCAGGACAACACCGGGCCAGCACCTGGAGTCGGCCATCTTGCTCGCGCCCTCTTTCACGGACCCCGGACCTCGGATCCCGGACCCCGGTCTTCACCCTGTCGTTCGTCGGCGACGATGCGGCCGTCGAGCAGACGCAGCACGCGGTCGGAGCGGGCCGCCCAGTCCTGGTCGTGGGTGACCACCAGGATGGTCTGTCCGAGCGTGCGGTTGAGCTCCCGAAACAGCTCGTACACCGCCTGGGCGTTGGCGCTGTCCAGGTTGCCGGTGGGCTCGTCCGCGAGCAGGAGCCTGGGGCGATTGACGAGCGCCCGCGCCACCGCCACGCGCTGCTGCTCCCCGCCGGAGAGCTGCTTCGGAAGCTTGCCGACCTTGTCGGCGAGCCCGACCCTGCCCAGCAGCTCCGCCCCCCAGGCCCGGTCCTCGCGGGAGGTCCCACCGCCCCGCGCCCACAGGGGCATGAGTACGTTCTCGACAGCCGAGAACTCCGGCAGCAGGAAGTGGAACTGGTAAACGAACCCGATCAGGCGGTTGCGGAGCGTGGCCAGCTCGTCGTCGTCGACCCCCGAGATGTCCACGCCGCCGATCCGGACGCCTCCGGCGTCCGGACGGTCCAGCCCGCCCAGCAGGTAGAGCAGGGTCGACTTGCCGGAGCCCGAGGGACCCACGAGGGCCGCGAACTCCCCCGTCTCGATCACGAGGTCGATACCGCGCAGGACCTCCCGCGCCGCGGCCCCCTGGCCGAGCCGCCGCACCAGCCCCCACGCCTCCAGCACCGGACCCCCGCCCATCACCACCCCCTCCCACCCGCCCGGGCGTCCGGGGTCCGGGGTCCGGGGTCCGGCCCGCCCGCCCTGGAGTCAGGGGGTCGGGAACGGACAGTGCGGGTCCCAGGACGATGCGGGGGACCGGGGTCCGGGGTCCGGGGGCCGGGGTCCGTGAACGTCAATTCCTGTTCATGACTCGGCCGGACGATGCAGCAGACAGCATTGGCAGTCCGAGCAACATGTCCCTGATCGCCGTTACAGGGGGCAGGTGGGACGGACCCCGGACCCCGGAC
>JALOLB010000214.1 GCA_025456225.1 Thermoanaerobaculaceae bacterium | reverse complement strand
GGGTCCGGGGAAAGAGAGCCAGGGAGGCGGGAGCAGTTCAGGGGGTCGACGACCTGCGCGAGAGATTGGGGTCCGGGGTCCGGGGTCCGGGGTCCGAGTCGGTTGGCAGAGAATGTCAGAGAGCTTTCTTCAGCGGCCGAGCAGCAGTTCTTCTGACCCAGGGATCAGGAGTGGCAGGGACCGGTTCGGTCGTGTTGATCCCGGACCCCGGACCCCGGACCCCAACCCCCGCCAGGGCTGTCACTGGCAGACAGCCATCTTGCTTCCCGGACCCCGGACCCCGGATCCCGGACCCCAATCCCCAGTCGGGGCGTCGCCCATGAAGAAGGTCTTGATCGCGAACCGGGGGGAGATCGCGGTGCGGGTCATCCGGGCGTGCCGCGAGATGGGGCTGCGCTCGGTGGCCGTCTACTCGGAGGCCGACCGGGCGGCGCTGCACGTGCGCCTCGCGGACGAGGCGTTCTTCATCGGCCCCTCGCCGGCGGCCCAGAGCTACCTCGACGTGCAGAAGCTGCTGGATGTCGCGGCCCGCAGCCGCGCCGACGCGGTCGCGCCGGGGTACGGCTTTCTCGCCGAGAACGAGGCGTTCGCCCAGGCGTGCATCGACGCCGGGCTGACGTTCGTCGGGCCGCCACCCTCCGCCATCCGGGCGATGGGGGACAAGATCGGCAGCCGCAACATCGCCGCGGCGGCGGGCGTGCCGCTCGTCCCGGGCCTGCGCGAGCGGCTGGAGAGCACCGAGGAGGCGGTGGGCCGCGCCCGGGAGATCGGCTTCCCCGTCATGCTCAAGGCCTCGGCCGGGGGCGGGGGCAAGGGCCTGCGGATCGCTCGTGACGCCGGGGAGGTCAGGGAGCTGCTGCCGCTCATCCGCTCCGAGGCGCTCGCGAGCTTCGGCGACGACACGGTCTACCTGGAAAAGTACATCCAGCGCCCGCGCCACATCGAGATCCAGGTGCTGGGCGACACCCACGGCAACCTCGTGCACCTCGGCGACCGCGAGTGCTCGCTGCAGCGCCGGCACCAGAAGGTGGCCGAAGAGGCTCCCTCGCCGCTCATGACGGAGGAGCTGCGCGCCCGCATGGGCGAGGCGGCGCTCTCCCTCGCCCGGGCCGTGGGCTACTCGAACGCCGGCACCGTGGAGTTCCTCGTCGACGTCGACCGCAACTTCTACTTCCTCGAGATGAACACGCGGCTGCAGGTCGAGCACCCGGTGACCGAGATGATCACCGGTGTGGACATCGTCGCCGCCCAGCTCCGCATCGCCGCCGGCGAGAAGCTCTGGTTTGACCAGGAGGACGTCACCTTCACCGGCCACGCCATGGAGTGCCGCATCTACGCCGAGGACCCGGACAACGGCTTCGCGCCCTGCCCGGGGCGCATCGCCAGCCTCCACGAGCCCTCGGGCCCCGGCATCCGCAACGACAACGGGATGTACGAGGGGCTCGACATCTCGATCTTCTACGACCCGCTCATCTCCAAGCTCGTCAGCCACGCCCCGACCCGGCTCCAGTCCATCGAGCGCATGCTGCGGGCGCTCAAGGAGTTCAAGATCGGCGGCATCAAGACCAACATCCCCTACTTCATGCGCATCTTCGCCGACGCCGACTTCCGTGCCGGCGCCATCGACACCAGCTTCCTGGACCGCACCTTCGCGGCCGTCGACCTGGCGCTGCCCGGCGAGGAGAGCATGGAGGAGCTCGAGCACATCGCGCTGATGGCCGCGGCGGTGCGGTACATGCTCGAGGATACGCAGACGCCCTGCGCCTGCCCCGAGGCGGGCCGCTGCTCGCCCTGGCGGATGGCCGGCCGGCGCCGGCAGGCGGCCTGGTGAGGAGGCGGACATGAAGTTCCAGGCCCGCGTCCGCGACCGCATGCACACCGTCGAGGTCACCCGCGCGGGGTCGCGGTTCACCGTCGCGGTGGACGGGGCGCCCCAGGAGCTGGACCTCGTCTTCTCCGACGCCTCCCACGAGGTGATGCTCATCAACAACGCCTGCTACGACGTGGTCTCGGTGGCGCAGCCCGGCGGCTACCAGGTCGACGTCTTCAACCGTTTCTTCGACGTCGAGATCCACGACCCCCGCAAGCGCGCCGCGGTCACCGGCGAGCTCGACGCGAGCGGCGAGAAGCCGCTGCGGGCGTCCATGCCGGGCCGCATTGTCAAGGTGCTCGTGGAGGATGGCCAGGAGGTGGCCGCCGGCGCCGGTCTCCTCATCCTGGAGGCCATGAAGATGCAGAACGAGCTGCGGGCACCCCGGGCCGGCCGGGTGCGACAGCTCCAGGTCACGCCCGGCCAGACCGTCGAGGCCGGGCAGTTGTTGCTCGTGGTTGGCGACTAGCTCCGGGGAGCGGAAGCCTGGAACGGGTCTTGAAGGTTGACCACAACACGCGACCCGGGGCGCGTCGCGCCGCCACGGGATCGCCAGGGAGGTGACGCCATGCAGAACCCCACGCCCAGAATCTCCGAGGACCTGCTTCCGGTCGTCTCGAGCCCGACCGCCCGCTGGGTGCACGAGGCGGCCTGCCGCGACTGCTGCATCTGCACAGTCGACAACCGCATCATGCCGTCAGACCTCGAGGACTTCACGGCCCGGGTGATGGAGGCGCACGGCACGCCGTCCGGCGAGGCGCGCACCGTGGCGCGCAACCTCGTGGCGTCCGACGAGCGCGGCATCCCCTCCCACGGCGTGGCGCGGCTGGGCCGCTACCTCGCCGCTCGCCATCGCCAAGGCGCGGGCCAACGGCATCGGCGCCGTCACCGTCTCCAACTCGAACCACTACGGGATCGCCGGCTACTACGCCCTGATGGCCGTCGAGGAGGGCATGATCGGCATCAGCCTCACGAACTCGGCGCCCCTGGTCGTCCCCACCCACGGCGCCGAGATGCTGCTGGGCACCAACCCCATCTCCCTGGGTGCGCCGACCCGGCGCAACCCGGCGTTCCTCCTCGACATGGCCACGTCGGTCGTGCCCCGCGGCAAGATCGAGGTCTACGACCGCAACTGCCACCAGATGCCGGTGGGATGGGCCGTCGACGAGAACGGCTACGACTGCCAGAACCCCGGCCAGGTCCTCAAAAACCTCATCGAGCGGGTCGGCGGCGGCATCCTGCCTCTGGGCGGCCGCGGCGAGGAGTTCAGCGGCTACAAGGGCTACGGCCTGTCGCTCATGGTGGACATTCTGTGCGGGGTGCTCTCCGGCGCCGGCTACGGCCCCAACGTCGACGACGTGCACGGCAACCCCGAGGCCGGGAAGACCGTCTTCCCCAACGTCGGGCACTTCTTCGCCGTCATCGACATCGCACGCTTCATGCCCGTCGAGGGGTTCGCGGCCCGCCTCGACGACTACATCGACCGCCTCAAGGGCTCCCGCAAGGCCTTCGACCAGGAGACCGTCTTCATCCACGGCGAGAAGGAGTGGGCCCGCACCCTCATCCACCGCGAGGTCGGCATTCCCATCGGCGAGAACGTTCTTGGTACTCTGCGCAGGATCGCCACGGAGGCCGGTGTCGAGCCGCCGGTGGTGCAGCCGGCGCGCGAGCAGTGCGAGTTCGCGCCGAGCAAGCAGGGGGAAGCGGATGCCTGAGGGGAAAACCCATGACGTCGTCGTGATCGGCGGGGGAATCGTCGGCTGTGCCACGGCCATGGAGCTGGTGGGGCGCCACCGGCTCTCCCTGGCGATCCTCGAGGCCGAGGGCCGCCTGGCCGCCCATCAGACCGGCAACAACTCCGGCGTCATCCACTCCGGGCTCTACTACAAGCCGGGCTCCCTGAAGGCCACCAACTGCACCAGGGGCCGCGAGGCGCTCTACCGGTTCTGCGCCGAGCGGGGGATCGCCCACGACCGCTGCGGCAAGGTCGTGGTGGCTCTCTCGAAGGAGGAGATCCCGCGCCTGGACGAGCTCGAGCGGCGCGGCCGTGCCAACGGCCTCGACGAGATCAGGCGGTTGACCCCCGAGCAGATCCGGGAGCACGAGCCGCACTGCGCCGGCATCGACGGCCTCTGGGTGCCCTACACCGGTATCGTCGACTACACCGGGGTCACCGAGGCCTACGCGGGGATCGTGCAGGAGCGCGGCGGCGAGGTGCTCACCGGCGCCCGGGTGCGCTCCTTCGCCCGCGACGGCTCATCGTTCGTGCTCGAGACCACCCGCGGCACGGTGCGCTGCCGGAACCTGATCAACTGCGCCGGCCTGCAGTCCGACCGCGTGGCGAAGCTGTGTGGTGTCGCTCCTGGCCTGCAGATCGTGCCGTTCCGCGGCGAGTACTACGAGATCGTCCCGGCCAAGCAGCATCTCGTGAAGAACCTGATCTACCCGGTGCCCGACCCGGAGTTCCCGTTCCTCGGCGTGCACTTCACCCGCATGATCAAGGGCGGCGTCGAGGCCGGCCCCAACGCGGTGCTCGCCTTCAAGCGCGAGGGGTACACCAAGTGGTCCATCTCGGTGCGCGACCTCGCGACCTTCGGCACCTACGGCGGGTTCTGGCGCATGGCCGGCAAGTACTGGCGCATGAGCCTCGGGGAGTTCCACCGCTCGTTCTCCAAGGCGGCGTTCGTGAAGGCGCTGCAGAAGCTCCTGCCCGAGCTCGAGAGCAGCGACGTGCACCCGGCCGGCGCCGGCGTGCGCGCCCAGGCGCTGGAGCCCACCGGCAAGCTGGTGGACGACTTCCGCATCGTCGAGGCCGAGCGCATGGTGCACGTCCTCAACGCCCCCTCGCCCGCCGCCACCGCGTCAATCGCCATCGGCCAGTCGATCGCCGACATGGCCGAGAAGAACTTCGGCCTCGGCTGAAGCCGCCACGACCCAGCCTCGGCCGCGACATGGGAGGGGGGGTAGCGGCCGATGGTCATCGGCCGGGGCGGGCGGGGAAATGCGACGATCACCCCCTCCCACCCGCGACGGCCGCTGGCCAGCGGCCGCTACACCGGAAGGAGCGCCGCGACCCATCGGCGTCGGACACGATTCGGCCGGAGGCGTAGCGGCCGATGGTCATCGGCCGGGGCGGGCGAGGGATGAGGGCGGGCGGGATGGTCCGAGCATGTCTTCGGGGCGCACCCAGGCGTCGAACTGCTCCGGGGTGACCAGGCCCGACGCGAGCGCGGCCTCCCTGAGCGTCGTGCGCCGGGTGTGCGCCGAGTGGGCGATGCGGGCAGCATTGTCATATCCGATGTGCGGCGACAGCGCCGTGACGAGCATGAGCGAGCGCTCGACGTGCTCCGCGAGGCGCTCGCGGTTGACGTCCATGCCCGCGAGACAGTGGTCGGCGAAGCTGCGTGCGGCGTCGGCGAGCAGTCGGATCGACTGCAGCAGGTTGTGGATCATCACCGGCTTGTAGACGTTGAGCTCGAAGTGCCCGGAGGCGCCGGCGAACGTGATCGTCGCGTGGTTGCCGAAGACCTGGGCGCAGACCATGGTGAGCGCCTCGCTCTGGGTCGGGTTGACCTTGCCCGGCATGATCGACGAGCCCGGCTCGTTCTCGGGCAGCACCAGCTCGCCCAGGCCGGCGCGCGGCCCCGAGGCCAGAATGCGCACGTCGTTGGCGATCTTGTGCAGCGACACCGCCACCACGTTGAGCGCGCCCGAGGCCTCGACGACCGCATCGTGCGCGGCCATCGCCTCGAAGAAGTCGCCGGCCGGCTCGAACGGCAGCCCGGTCAGCCGCGACAGCTCGGCTGCGAACGCCGCGGCGAAGCGCGGGTGCGCACCGAGCCCGGTTCCCACCGCGGTGCCGCCCTGCGCGATCCGGCACAGGGCAGGTAGCACCGACTCGACGCGCCGGATCCCCTCGCGCACCTGCGCCGCCCAGCCACCGATCTCCTGCCCCACCGTGATCGGCACGGCGTCCTGAGTGTGCGTGCGGCCGATCTTGATCACGTCCCGGAACGCCTGCGCCCTGGCCTCGAGGGTCTCCAGCAGGTGACCGAGCGCCGGCAGCAGCCGCTCCCGGATCTCCAGCACCGCGGCGATGTGCATCGCCGTCGGGAAGCTGTCGTTGGAGGACTGGCCGCGGTTGACGTGGTCGTTGGGGTGGACAGGGACCTTCGAGCCGCGGGTCCCGCCGAGCAGCTCGTTGGCGCGGTTGGCGATCACCTCGTTGAGGTTCATGTTGGTCTGGGTGCCCGACCCGGTCTGCCAGACGACGAGCGGGAACTCGTCGTCCCACCGCCCGTCGATCACCTCGTCGGCTGCCCGCACGATGGCGTCGGCGATCGCCGGCTCCAGCTCCCCCAGCTCCCGGTTGGCGAGCGCTGCCGCCTTCTTCTGCAGCCCGAACGCCTGGATCAGCGGCAGCGGCATGCGCTCCCCGCCGATCCGGAAGTACCGCAGGGAGCGCTGGGTCTGCGCCCCCCACAACCGCTCGGCCGGGACCTCGATGGCACCCATGGAGTCTGTCTCGATGCGTGTCGACGGTGACATGTGACCTCCCGGCCCTCGGCCTCGGCCCGCACGCCGATCAGTGCACGACCGGCGGCTTCGCGCCGTCGGCCGCGAAGTCCGCGACGAGCTCCGCGATGTGGTCGGCGAGCATGGTTCGCCGCAGGTTCTCGCTCGTGGTCTGGAGCAGGAGCTGGCGCTCCTCGGGGGCCATGTCGACGAGCGGCGCCACCCGGAACGACAGCGGCGCCTCCCCTTCCGCCGGCACGAACACCGGCCTGCCGACCTGCAGCTCCGCGAGCTTGGTGGTGAGCGCGAGCAGGCGCTCCCCGAGCGCCGGGTCGAGCACCTCGTCCTGGTCCACGAACGGCTCCACGACGGCCTCGAAGTACGGCTCGTCGTCGAGCACCTCGTGGATCTGGACCCGCCGGTCGCCCACCGTGAGGATGTCCAGCCTCCCGTCGCCGTACTCCTCGAGCACCCGCTGCAGCCGGACCGTGCAGGCGATGACCGCAACGCTGTCGCCGGAGTGGTAGGTGATCGCAAACGGCAGCGGGCGCCCGCCGGCATCGCCCTGGCGGACGCGGCCGAGCATTGCCTTGTACCGCTCCTCGAAGATGTGGAGCGGCACGGCCTCGCCGGGCAGCACGACGATCGGCAGCGGAAACAGGGGCAGTCGCGTCGACACGGTCCCTCCGTTCGACGGCAAGCGCCCAGGCCGGCGTGGCATTCCCACCGGGCCCGTGTGGCAATCGCCTGCAGCGGCCTCCACCGCACACCGCGCAGGAACGCCGCGGGAGCAGGCCGGGAGGGGCAAGCCCCTCCCCTACATCCGTGGATGTCGACGACGACGCCAACCTGAGCAAGCCGGGAGGGGCAAGCCGGGAGGGGCAAGCCCCTCCCCTACATCCGTGGACGTGGACGTCGACGCCGGCTGGGTCCAGGGTGGCGGATCGGGAAGCAACTCGCTCCCGGCGTGGTTTCCCCGAAGCGAGGAGGGAGCCATGTCTTCAGACGTCATCGATCGCGCGACAGCGCACTTCGGGAAGCTCGTCGAGGAGCAACTGGCACGGGTGCTGCGCATGAAGTCGGCCGAGCCGCCACTGGACTTCGCCACCCTGCAACCGATCGTGGTGGGGATCTGCTTCGGGGACGGCATCGGGCCGATCATCTCGAAGCAGACCATGCGGGTGCTGGACAACCTGCTGGCGGACGAGATCCGCTCGGGCAAGGTCGAGCTCCGCACCATCGAGGGGCTGACCATCGAGAACCGCGTCACGCACCTCAAGGCGATCCCCGACGACGTGCTCGCGGAGCTCAAGGCCTGCCACGTCATCCTCAAGGCCCCGACGACCACCCCCGAGAAGGGCGGCCCGTACCCGAACATCGAGAGCGCCAACGTCGCCATGCGTCGCGCCCTCGACCTGTACGCCAACGTGCGGCCGATCAAGGTGCCCAAGGAAGGCATCGACTGGGTGATCTTCCGGGAAAACACCGAAGGCGCCTACATCCTGGGCTCGAAGGGCATCGCCGTCACCGACGACCTCGCCTTCGACTTCACCGCCGTCACCCGCCAGGGGTGCGAGCGCATCATCCGCATGGCGTTCGAGTACGCGAGGACCAACGGCATCACCAAGGTCACCGTCGTCACCAAGGCCAACGTCATCAAGACCACCGACGGGCTGTTCCTCGAGGTCGCCGAGCAGATCGGCAAGGAGTACCCCGGCATCACCTGGGACGCCTGGTACATCGACATCATGACCGCCAAGCTCATCGACCCCAAGCGGCGCACCCAGTTCCGGGTCATGGTGATGCCGAACCTCTACGGCGACATCCTCTCCGACGAGGCCGCCGAGTTCCAGGGCGGCGTCGGCACTGCCGGCTCCGCCAACATCGGCAGCCGCTACGCGATGTTCGAGGCGATCCACGGCTCGGCGCCGCGCATGATCGACGAGGGGCGCGGCGACTACGCCGACCCGGCCTCCCTCATGCGCGCCGGCTCGATGCTGCTGCGGCACATCGGCCTCGTCGCCCAGGCCGACCGGCTGGACATGGCACTCGACGTCTGCACGATGCTCGAGAAGAAGGTCCAGATCACCGGCCGCACCAGCGGCGCCACCGCCCAGGCGTTCTCGGACTACGTCATGGCGACCCTGGCCGACCCGACCCTGCCCGCTCGCCACGCTGCCCTGCTAGGCTGATTCCCCAGGAGGTGCCATGGCCTCGACCCCCCGCGCCGACGTCTTCGGGGTCCGCCGCCGTCTCGACACGGCAGGCGGACCGGTGGACATCTACAGCCTCGCCGCCCTGCAGTCGCAGGGCCTGGCAGTCAACCGCCTGCCGGTCTCCCTCAAGGTCCTGCTCGAGGCGCTGCTGCGCACCTGCAACAACTTCGACGTGACCACCGAGGACGTCATCAACCTGGCGCGGTGGGACGCGGCGCACCCGGCCGAGGCGGAGATCCCGTTCAAGCCCGCCCGGGTCGTGCTGCAGGACTTCACCGGCGTCCCGGCCGTGGTGGACCTGGCGGCGATGCGCTCCGGGCTCGCCCGGATGGGCGGCGACCCGCGCCGCATCGAGCCGTCCATCCCGGCCGAGCTGGTGGTGGACCACTCGGTGCAGGTGGACGTGTCCGGCGTGCCCGAGGCGCTGGCCGAGAACATGCGGCTGGAGTTCGAGCGCAACCGCGAGCGCTACGAGCTGCTCAAGTGGGGCCAGCAGGCGTTCGAGACCTTCACGGTGGTGCCACCTGGCGTCGGCATCGTGCACCAGGTCAACCTGGAGTACCTGGCGCGGGGCGTCTTCTCGGTGCCCGACGGCGACCGCACCCTCGCCTACCCCGACTCCCTGGTGGGCACCGACTCCCACACCACCATGATCAACGGCCTCGGCATCGTCGGCTGGGGCGTCGGCGGCATCGAGGCCGAGGCGGTCATGCTCGGGCAGCCGCTGTCGATGCTGCTGCCGGAGGTCATCGGCTTCCGCCTCACGGGGCAGCTCCGCCCCGGGGCCACCGCCACCGACCTCGCCCTCACGGTCACCCAGATCCTCCGCAAGCGGGGCGTCGTCAACAAGCTCGTCGAGTTCTTCGGCCC
>JALOLB010000034.1 GCA_025456225.1 Thermoanaerobaculaceae bacterium | reverse complement strand
CCGAGCCCCGAGCATAGAACCGGAGGTGCTGGCTGCAGAACCCGAACCAGTACGCCTCTGGGTAGCTCTTGCCCACGAGGGAGACGCAGGAGGCGTTTTGAGTGGTGGGGTAGAGCCACGCCTCGATGGTGATGGCGGTGGTGGGGTTGAGCGCCGTAGCATGGGGGATTTCCACGTAGCCGTTTCCCGTTTCGGGGAAGACCAGGAATGACGTCGCGACCTGGGCGCGGGACGGAGAGGCCCACATCACGGCAAGCAGGGCGGTCACGGTCGCGAGCCGCAAGGTCGTGAAAGCACTGAGCTTGAGAAGGGCGCGCATGGATCCTCCACGTGTTGCGAGGTGCAACTACCCGTCACGTCTTGGCATTCCCCGGGGCGGGCCCAGGCAAGGGGAGGTTCCGGAGGCAGGGCCGGGCGGTGGCGGGAGGTGCGGTCGGAGGCCAACGCGGAGCCCCCGAATCGAGGCGACCTGAGAGAAGAAGGGCGGGCCTTTCGACCCGCCCACTCTCGACTCTGAGCTCTCGACTTCTCGCTACGCCCGCCACCCCGCGAGGATGCGCTGGTAGTTGGCGCGTTCGAAGGCTTGCGGATTGGGGGAGCGCTGCAAGCTCATGGAGCCGATGGCCTGCTCGACCGACTCGTACTCGTGCTCCTCGAGCCAGGTCTGCATGACGTCCCGGATCACCCGCACCTGCTCCGGCCCCCTGGCCAGTAGCACGGAGACGAGCTGGACGGCCGAGGCGCCGGCCATGAGGGCCTTGATCGCGTCGTGGGCCGTGTGGACGCCGCCGGTGACGGCCAGGGAGCCCTTGAACTGGCCGAACAGGATCGCCAGCCAGCGCAGGCGGAGCAGCAGCTCGGCCGAGGTGGACAGCTCCAGGTGCGGCTTCGGCTCCAGCGCCTCGATGTCGATGTCCGGCTGGTAGAAGCGGTTGAAGATGACGAGGCCGTTGGCGCCGGCGACCTCGAGCTGCTTGGCGAGGTTGGGGATCGACGAGTAGAACGGCGACAGCTTGACGGCCACCGGGATCTTCACCGCGGACTTGACGGCCTTGACGATGTCCAGGGTGCGCTTCTCGACCTCGTCTCCGGTTTCCCACGCCTGGGTGGCCAGGTAGTAGACGTTGAGCTCCAGGGCATCGGCCCCGGCCTGCTCGATCTGCTTCGCGTAGTCGAGCCAGCCGGCCGGCGTGACGCCGTTGAGGGAGCCGATCACCGGTACAGCCCCGAGGTTCTTGATGCGGCGGATCTGCTCGAGGTACTTCTCCGGCCCCAGGCGGTAGTCGGAGGGGCCGGGGAAGTAGGAGAGTGCCTCGGCGAACGCCTCGGCGTGCAGCTCCATGTCCATGATCGTGCCGAGCTGCTCGCGGGTGATCTGCTCCTCGAAGATCGAGTGCATGACGATGGCGCCGACCCCGGCGTCGATCAACCGCTTGACGGCGTCCATGTCGTCCACCAGGGGCGACGACCCGGCAAGGAGGGGGTTCGCGAGCTTCAGTCCAAGGTACGTGGTCGAAAGGTCCATGTCGTCCCTCTCAGTTCTCGGAGCTGCCGGTGGACGGCTCGCCGTCTGCCTTGAGCGGCACCGTCAGCTTGGCGAGCTGCTCGTAGACGGCAAAGCGGTTGGTCACCTCGCGCTGGGCCGCCTCCATGAGGTGCTTGAAGTGCTCGGGGTTCGCCTGCTCGACCATGCGGTAGCGGGTCTCATTGCGGACATACTGGGCGATCGGGAACTTCGGCGCCGCCGAGTCGAGCTTGAGCGGGCTCTCCCCGGCCGCCAGGCGGCGCGGGTCGAAGCGGAAGAGCGGCCAGTAGCCGGACTCGACCGCCAGACGCTGCTGCTCGCACCCCTGGGCGAGGTCAAAGCCGTGGGCGATGCAGTGGCTGTAGGCGATGACCAGGGACGGGCCCGGGTACGAGTCGGCTTCCTGGAGCGCCCGCACCGTCTGGGCGTCCTTCGCGCCGATCGCGACGCGCGCCACGTAGACGTTGCCGTAGGCCATGGCGATCATGCCCAGGTCCTTCTTTGGCAGCGATTTGCCGGCCATGGCGAACTTTGCGGCGGCGCCCAGCGGCGTCGCCTTGGAGGCCTGGCCGCCGGTGTTGGAGTAGACCTCGGTGTCGAGCACCAGGAGGTTGACGTCCCGGCCCATGGCGATCACGTGGTCGAGGCCGCCGTAGCCGATGTCGTAGGCCCAGCCGTCGCCGCCCACGATCCACACGGACTTGCGGACCAGGTAGTCGGCCAGCAGGTCGAGGCGCCTGGCGTCGAGGGAGCCGATCGCGGCCAGGCGGGTGCGCAGGGCGGCGACGCGCTGGCGCTGGGCGGCGATGCCGGTCTCGCTGCCCTGGTCGGCTTCCAGCAGCTCGGTGACGAGGGTCTCGCCGATCTGGCCGGCCAGGTGGCCGAGCAGGAAGCGGGCCTGGTCAACATGCGTGTCGATGGCCAGGCGGTAGCCGAAGCCGAACTCGGCGTTGTCCTCGAACAGGGAGTTATTCCACGCCGGGCCTCGCCCGTCGGCGTTCTGGGCGTAGGGGGTGGTGGGCAGGTTGCCGCCGTAGATCGAGGAGCACCCGGTGGCGTTGGCGATCAGCGAGCGGTCGCCGAAGAGCTGGGTGAGGAGCTTGACGTACGGGGTCTCGCCGCAGCCGGCGCAGGCGCCGGAGTACTCGAACAGCGGGCGGAAGAACTGCGATCCCTTGACGTCGATCTTGATGGAGGTGCGGTCGGGGTCGGGCAGCGCCAGGAAGAACTCGTAGTTGGCGCGCTCGGGCTCCCGCAGGGGCATCTGGGGCGCCATGTCGAGCGCCTTGTGCTTGGGGTTGGTCTTGTCCTTGGCCGGGCAGACCACGGCGCAGAGGGTGCAGCCGGTGCAGTCCTCGGGAGCCACCTGGATGGTGTACTTCTGCCCCTTGAACTCGGGTCCCTTGTAGTCGGTCGACTTGAAGGTCGCCGGGGCGCCTTCCAGCTTCTCCGGCATGTACACCTTGGCCCGGATCGCGGCGTGCGGGCAGATGAGCGCGCACTTGTTGCACTGGATGCAGATGGCCGGGTCCCACACCGGGATGTCGAGGGCGATGTTGCGCTTCTCCCACTGGGTGGTGCCCGTGGGCCAGGTGCCGTCCACCGGGAAGGCGCTCACCGGGAGCTGGTCGCCCTTGGTGGCCATCATCACGGCGGTGACGTGCTGGACCATTTCGGGGGCGCGGTCGGACACGGCCGGGGGACGGGTGCGCGTCGCGGTCACGGCGGCCGGCACCTTCACCTCGTGGAGGTGGGCGAGGGTCTCGTCCACCGCCTCGAAGTTCTTCTGCACGACCGCGTCGCCCTTCTTGCTGTAGGTCTTCTTGATCGCCTTCTTGATCTGCTCGATCGCCTCGTCGCGCGGCAGCACGCCGGAGATGGCGAAGAAGCAGGTCTGCATGATGGTGTTGATGCGCACCCCCATGCCCGTCGCCTTGGCCACCTCGTAGGCGTCGATCACGTAGAAGCGGAGCTTCTTGCCGATGATCTGCTCCTGGACCTCGCGGGGCAGGTGGCCCCAGACCTGGTCGGCGCCGTAGGGCGAGTTGATGAGGAAGGTCGCACCCGGGCCTGCGAAATCCAGCATGTCGTACTTGTCGAGGAAGCTCCACTGGTGGCAGGCCACGAAGTTGGCGCGCTTGATGAGGTACGCCGAGCGGATCGGGCGGGGACCGAAGCGGAGGTGGGAGATGGTGACGGCGCCGGCCTTCTTCGAGTCGTAGACGAAGTAGCCCTGGCCCCAGTTGTCCGTCTCCTCGGCGATGATCTTGATGGAGTTCTTGTTGGCGCCGACCGTGCCGTCGGCGCCGAGGCCGAAGAAGACGGCACGCGTGACGTCGTCGGGCTCGCTGTCGAACTCGAGGTCGTAGTCGAGCGACAACCGGGTGACGTCGTCGTGGATGCCCACCGTGAAGTGGTTGCGGGGCTCGGCGGCGGCGAGGTTGTCGTACACCGCCTTGATCATCGCCGGAGTGAACTCCTTCGACGACAGGCCGTAGCGGCCGGCGACCACCTGCGGGCAGTGGATGAGCTTGGAGATGCCGGTCTCGTGGGCCTCGCGCAGGGCGGCGACGATGTCGAGGTAGAGCGGGTCGCCGATGGCGCCCGGCTCCTTGCAGCGGTCGAGCACGGCGATCGACCTGGTGGTGAGCGGCAGGGCGGCAATGAAGTCTCCGACCGAGAACGGCCGGTAGAGCCGGACCTTCAGGACGCCGAGCTTCTCGCCGCGGGCGTTGGCCCACTCCACGTACTCGTGGGTGGTGTCGCCGCCGGAGCCCATGATGATGATGACGCGCTCGGCCTCGGGATGGCCGAAGTACTCGAAGAGGCGGTACTGGCGGCCGGCGATGGCGGCGAAGCGGTTCATCTCCTCCTGGACGATGCCCGGGCACGCCAGGTAGTAGGGGTTGCACGCCTCGCGCGCCTGGAAGAAGACGTCGGGGTTCTGGGCCGTGCCGCGAAGGACGGGGTGGTCCGGCGTCAGGCAGCGGGAGCGATGGGCGGCCACCAGCTCGTCAGGAACCATCTGACGCAGGTCGTCGTCGGTGAGCTCCTCGATCTTGGAGACCTCGTGGGAGGTGCGGAAGCCGTCGAAGAAGTGCAGCATCGGCACCCGCGAGCGGAGCGTGGCGGCCTGGCCGATGATCGCGAAGTCGTGCGCCTCCTGCACCGAGCCGGAGGAGAGCATGGCGAAGCCGGTCTGGCGGCAGGCCATGACGTCCGAGTGGTCACCGAAGATCGACAGCGCGTGGGAGGCCACGGTACGGGCCGAGACGTGCATGCAGAACGACGTCAGCTCGCCGGCGATCTTGTACATGTTGGGGATCATCAGGAGCAGACCCTGCGATGCGGTGAAGGTCGTGGTCAGTGCCCCCGCCTGCAGCGCCCCGTGCACGGAGCCGGCGGCGCCGGCTTCGGACTGCATCTCCTGGACCAGCGGAACGATCCCCCAGATGTTCTTCTTGCCCTGTGCCGACCACTCGTCCGCCCACTCGCCCATGTTGGACGAGGGCGTGATCGGGTAGATGGCGATCACCTCGTTGGTGCGGTGGGCGACGGATGCGGTCGCCTCGTTTCCGTCGAGGGTGATCATGCGTCGAACTGCCATGACATTCCTCCCTTCTCTAAGGACGCGCTGCACTTCCAGGTGTGGCTGGAGGCCAGTGCCGGAAACGGTTCATCTTTTGGTAAGTGAACCATTTCACGACGCGCAGTCTAGGCGTGCCCCCCGCCCTTGGCAAGCCCGCCTCGTGGAGGTGCGGGGGTCGGGAACGGCCCAAAGGGTCCTCGGCCTGTGCTGGGGGTTGGGGTCCGGGGTCCGGGGTCCGGGCTCCGATCTCACGCAGAAGAAACCGGACCCCGGGCCCCGATCCCTCGGATGGCCCGTCCGCTCCTTCTGCCCCTCCCACCCCCCAGGGCGTTTCCCGGGCGGGGGTTCGGACCCCGGACCCCGGACCCCAGTCCCTCGGATTGCCGGTCGGCCTGCTCTGTCGCTCCCGACCCGCAGGCAGTGATACCTTCTTCCCGTGGACGGGTGGGTCCTCGCTGCGTTTGGGTTCGTCTACCTCGGCATGATCCTGGGGGAGATCCCGGGGCTGGCGCTCGACCGGACCGGCGTGGCCCTGCTGGGGGCCCTGTTCCTCCTGGGCACGGAGCAGGTGACCCCGACCGGCGCGTGGAAGGCCATCGACGTGCCCACCATCGGGCTGCTCTTCGGGCTCATGGTGGTCTCGGCGCAGTTTCGCCTGGGTGGCTTCTATGCCGAGGTCACGCGACGCGTCGTTGCCGCCGACGTCTCCCCGCGCGCCTTGCTGGCCCTCGTCATCGGTGTGACAGGTGTGCTCTCGGCGATCCTCGCCAACGACATCGTGTGCCTGGCGGTGGCTCCACTGCTGGTCGTGGGGTGTGCCCGCAAGGACCTGGATCCCAGGCCGTTTCTGCTGGGGCTGGCGTGCGCCGCCAACGTCGGCTCGGCGGCAACCCTGATCGGGAACCCCCAGAACATGCTCATCGGCCAGAAGCTGGGAATGTCGTTCGCCGGCTACCTCCTGGACGGCGGGGTGCCGGCGCTCCTGGGGCTCGCCGCCACCTGGTGGATCATCTGCGCCCTCACGCGGGGCCGGTGGCACGGGAAGATGGAGGTTCCGGCGGTGCCGCAGGTCGAGCTCGACCGGTGGCAGACCCAGAAGGGCCTGCTGGTCCTCGTCCTGATCATCGCCGGCTTCCTCTTCGCGCCGATCCCTCGCGAGGTGCTGGCGCTGAGCGGTGCGGCGGTCCTCCTGACCTCCCGGAAGATGGCCTCCCGTGACCTGCTCGGGCTCGTGGACTGGCACCTGCTGGTGCTGTTCGGGGGCCTGTTCATCGTCAACTTCGCGGTCGCCGACCGGGGCCTGCTGGCACAGGCCACGGGGTGGCTGCACGGTGCCGGCGTGAATCCCCAGGCCCCGCCGCTGCTGTTCGCGGTAACGGTGGTGCTCTCCAATCTGGTGTCCAACGTGCCGGCGGTGATGCTCCTGCTGCCCCAGGCCACACATCCCCTGGCGGGACCGGTGCTGGCCCTGTCCTCGACCCTCGCCGGCAACCTGCTCGTGGTAGGCAGCATCGCCAACCTCATCGTGCTCGACCAGGCCGGCCGGCTCGGCGTCACCATCTCCTGGCGCGAGCACGCCCGCGTCGGGGTGCCGGTGACCCTGGCGACCCTCGCGATCGCGGCGCTGTGGCTGTGGGTGCGGGGGTAAGGGATCAAGGAGCCCGCGAAGAGCATGGACGTGGACGTAGTCGTGGACCACGAACGTCAGCCAGGTCACCCGCTGGAGGCAAGCCACTCCCCGCCGTCAAGTGGCCTTGGGACCTTCTCCGCGAGCATCACAGGCATGCGCGGAGCTCCAGGAGCTGCTCCCAACCATGAACGGCAGACGATGCGCTGAGAGATGGGTGAGCGGGGGGTCAGGGTCCAAGTCCGCAACCACGTCCACGACCACGTCCACGTGAAGGGTCACTTTCGACTCTCGACCTTCGCCTTTCGACCGGGTGGGTGGTGGAGGGGGTCAGGGTCCGAACCCGGCCATCATCCTCCACGACACGAGCAGGTCCACCATGTTCCGCAGGCGGCGGCAGAGGATGCAGTCGAGGAGGCGCAGGAACTGGGACGCGGCGGTCGGGGGAAGGTTGAGGATCTCCTCGAGGTCGGCCTGGGTGAGGGTGAGGACGGTGGCAGGTTCCATGTGGGCGCGGGCGTCGGCGCTGCGCGGCTGATCGTCCACCAGCGCCATCTCGCCGAACACCTCGCCGCGCTCCAGGATGGCCAGGGTCTCCTCGCCCATGCCCGTCATGCGACGGGAAATCCGCACTCTTCCATCGACGACGATGTAGAGGCAGTCGCCCTTGTCGCCCTCCACGAAGATGAAGGCGTCGGGGGCGAATCGCTGGGCGGTGAGGGTCATCGCCAGCAGCCGGAGCTCGGCGGCGGACAAGCCCCGCTCCTTGAAGAGCTCGAGCTTCTTGGCGGGTCCGAGCTCGACCTGCTCACCCTCCGCCGGGGCGCCAGCGTGGGGGATCGTGTCCCGCTTGGTGAACACCTCGGCCATGAACTGGTTGGCCTGGCGGATCTTGGTCGCCATGGCGTGCCAGAAGGCCCGGAGCAGGGCGATGTTGAGCTCGGGGTCGCGCTCGATCAGGGCGCGGACCTGGTAGGAGTCGAAGCGCAGCAGGACGGTGGGCTGGGTGGCGGCGACGGTCATCGGCCGCGGCTTGGCGTCCAGGTACGAGGTGTGACCGAACATCTGGCCGACCCGGAGACGCACCGCGAGCTGACGGCCGACCGGCGTGACCCGGGCCCCCTCCACGGACCCGGCGACGATGACGAAGAAGTCCTCGCCGCCGTCGCCTTCGGTGTAGATCGCCTTGCTCTGGGGGACCGAGATCTCCTGGGAGATGGCTGCCAGCTTGCGCAGCATTTCGTCCGGAAAGTGCTGGAATATGCGGAACATCCGCAGGTCGGCATAGGCCGTTGGGGTGTGCGCCTGGGGCGGGAGGTTGACCGGTGTCATGCTTCGTTCCCGAATAGGGCCACTCGCAGCGTAGCGCAAGCCGCACCCGGACTCAAACTGTTGACCCCCCGTCTGACCGGCTCACGGGCTGCGGCTCACGGATCACAGTCGGAACCCTGCGTGGGGGTGAACCTGGGAGCAACGTGGACGTGGTCGTGGACGTGGACCTGCACTCCCGGATCAAGCCTGGTGGGAAGCACAGCCTTGTGAGACTCTCGAAATTGCCGCGAAGGCCGCGGTCGGGGGCCGCTTTGCGCCACCGACGATCACTTGAAGGCCATGTCCACGTCCACGACCACGTCCACGACCACGTCCACGGTGGAACTGCCGACGGGGGCTTGGGAGGGCGGGCCACCGTGTACACTTGCGCCGTGGGTCGGGTGTCCTGGGACCGGTACTTCATGAACCTGGCGGTGCAGGCCGCGACGCGCTCGACGTGCCCGCGCAAGGCGGTGGGGGCGGTGATCGTGCGCGACCGGGCAGTGCTGGCCACGGGCTACAACGGCTCGATCCGCGGGCTACCCCACTGCACCGACGTGGGGTGCCTGATGGTCAACGGCCATTGTGTGCGGACCGTGCACGCCGAGGCGAACGCCATCCTGCAGGCGGCCAAGCACGGGGTGCGTCTCGACGGAGCGGAGATCTATGTCACGGCCTCGCCGTGCTGGGATTGCTTCAAGCACATCGCCAACGCCGGCATCAACCGCGTGCTGTACGGCGAGTTCTACCGCGACGAGCGCATCATCGAGTTTGCCCGGGACGCGGGCATCGAGCTCGTGGACCTGAGCTCGCAGGAGGAGCAATGAGCGGAGTTCGCCGCATCGGCATCCTGACCGGGGGCGGGGACGCGCCCGGTCTCAATGCGGTCATCCGGGCTGTGGTCAAGGCCTGCGCCTACATCCACAAGGTCTCCGTGGTCGGGATCACGGGCGGCTACGCCGGCCTCGTCGAGCTGAAGGCTCGCGAGCTGACCCTTGACGACGCGGGCGGTTTGCTGGTGCGGGGTGGGACGATCCTGGGCACCTCCAACCGTGCTAACCCTTACCGCTACCCGTACGTGCGCCCGGACGGTGTCGAGGAGATGATCGACGCCTCGTCCAGCGTCAAGCGCAACGTCGACAAGCTGGGGCTCGACTGCCTGATCGTCATCGGCGGCGACGGCACCCTGGCGTGCGGCGAGCGCCTGCAGCGGGAGCTGGGGATCCCGGTCGTCGGCGTGCCCAAGACCATCGACAACGACCTCGGGGCCACGAACTACACGTTCGGGTTCGCGACCGCCCTCGAGGTCGCCACCAATGCCCTGGACCGGCTGCACACGACGGCCGAGAGCCACCACCGGGTGATGCTCCTCGAGGTCATGGGGCGCGAGGCCGGGTGGATCGCCCTGCACGCAGGCATCGCCGGCGGCGCGGACGTCATCCTCATCCGGGAAATCCCATTCAAGATCGAGCCGATCCTCGCCAAGTTCCGGGCCCGCGAGCGGCGTGGACGCCCGTTCTCTCTGGTCGTGGTGGCGGAAGGCGCCGCCCCGGCCGGGGGCGAGCAGGTGTTCTCGGGGCAGGACACCGTGACCGGGTGGAAGCGTCTGGGCGGCGTGTCGGCCCAGGTGGCGCGGGAGATCGAGGAGAAGGGTGGTTACGAGGTGCGTTCCACGATCCTCGGGCACATCCAGCGGGGCGGCTCGCCGGTGCCCGTGGACCGCATCCTCGCCACACGATTCGGGGTCGAGGCGGCGCGCCTGGCCGCCACCGGCCAGTTCGGCTTCATGGTCGCCCTGCGCGACGACGAGATCGTCGCGGTGCCCCTCGTGGACGCCATCGGCAAGCTCAAGCTCGTCGATCCCGGCTGTCAGATGGTGGTCACGGCCCGGGCCGTCGGTACTGTCTTCGGAGACGAGGACCCCGAGGCGGTGGAGGCCGCGGAAGGGTGAGGCCGTCACTCGTAGGTGGCAGCGCCCTGCTGGTCGACCTCACCGCAGCGGGGCTTCCTCTCAGCAGCGAGTCCCTCTTCGGACGCCCGTGCCGGCTCGAGGTGGAGCTGGGGAGCGGTAAGGGGCGGTTCCTGCTGGCGTGGGCCGCCGCCCACCCGGAGATCGGCATCCTGGCGGTGGAACGGGCCCGCAAGTATGCGGAGCTCGCTGCGGCCCGTGCCGTTCGCGAGGGTCTCGGCAACGTGAGGATCGCCGCGACGACCGCGGAGGACCTGCTGTTCCGCTGCCTGTCGCCCGGGAGCGTCGGCGGATGCCACGTCTACTTCCCCGACCCGTGGCCGAAGAAGAAGCACCAGAAGCGGCGCTTCTTCCGCCCCGACAACCTCCAGCGCCTGGTGGACCTGCTGCAGCCCGGCGGGATGCTGTGGGTGAAGACCGACCACCCGGACTACGCGGCCGTCATCGGCCCGTTGCTGGCGGCCCAGCCGGGCCTGGAGAGCCACGACGAGGTCGAGGCATTTGCCGCCATGCCTGCGACCAACTTCGAGATCAAGTACGCCCGGGAGGAACGACCGATCCATCGCTTCGCCTTCCGCCGCCTCTGAGGTGGGCGTTCGGAATTCGTCGCGTAGGAGCGGCATTCCCGCCGCGACCGGGTCGTGGCCCTTGCGGACGGGTCAGCCGAGGCAGGAACGGCTTCTCTAGGATCGG
Organism: Thermoanaerobaculaceae bacterium; assembly: GCA_025456225.1. Classification (GTDB taxonomy): domain Bacteria; phylum Acidobacteriota; class Thermoanaerobaculia; order Thermoanaerobaculales; family Thermoanaerobaculaceae; genus JAAYVZ01. The sequence continues at coordinate 28,946 of JALOLB010000034.1, read as the reverse complement.
ACCTGGTCGCGCCAGAAGGCGAGGGTGTCGGCAAGTGTCTGCTCGAAGGGGATGGCCGGTGCCCAGCCGGTGGTCGCCCGGAACAGCGCTGCGTCACCCTGCAGCACCTCCAGATCGGAGGGCCTCAGCCGCGACGGGTCGGCCACCACCTCCACGCGGCTGGGCGAGAACGCCAGCAACCGGTCCAGGACCTCGCGGATCGTCACCGCTGACCCGCTGCAGACGTTGTACGCGGCGCCCGGCAGGCCCGACTGGGCCGCCGCCCAGTAGGCCCGGACGGCGTCCCGCACGTCCACGAAGTCGCGGCGAACACCGACGTTCCCGACCAGGATCCGGGGCGGGCGGAGACCGGCCTCGATCTCCGCGACCTGGCGCGCCAGCGAGGCCACGACAAAGCGGCTCGACTGGCGGGGGCCGCAGTGGTTGAACAGGCGGAGCCGGAGCGTGCGGAGGCCGAAGGTGCGGTGGTACTGGTAGCCGAAGAGATCGGCCGCCGCCTTCGACACGGCGTAGGGCGAGACCGGTCGGAACGGCTGGCACTCGCGGATCGGAATCTCGTCGGGGTGCACCACGCCATAGGCCTCCGCCGAGCAGGCGAGCACCGTCGGCACGTTGACGTGGAGCTGACGCAGCGCCTCCAGCAGGTGCAGCGTCCCCAGCACGTTGACCTGCACCATCTCGTTCGGGGCGTCCCAGGACCCGGCCACCGAGGACGAGGCCCCCAGGTGGAAGATCACGTCGGGTGCGGCGGCCTCGACCGCCCGGATCACCGATACCGCGTCCAGGAGATCACCCTCGATGAGCTGGGCTCCGCGCAGCCGGGCGACGCTCCCGGGGTCCTCGGAACGCCAGCGCAGCAGGCCCACGATCTCGACCTCGGCGTGCTCCCGCTGCAGGAAGTCCACCAGGTGGGAGCCGACGAAGCCGGAGACGCCGGTGATGAGGACGCGCATGGCGGGATGGTAGCGCAACCGGCTCTCCGGTAGACCCTCCACGTCACTCGATCCAGGTTCGTGGCAAAGAGCGGGCGGCACGACCAGTCTTGCCACCCAACGCGACCCTGTTGCGGTTGGAGTATCCTTCCCATGGAGAGCCTCGGGGGGAGCGGCGTGAGAGCTGGAGGCATGCGCCTGTCCACGGATTGGTTGCTGCTTGCGCGCACCGAGGGTGTCGTGGCGTCCGGGCCGTGGCTGCTGCGCCTGCGCTGGGCGGCAGGCGTCGCCGTGCTGGTGGCCACCGCGTTGGCGCGGCAGGTGCTGGGGGTGGGTGTCCCGGTCGTGCCGCTCGTCGTCGTGGGCGGCTGGATCCTCCTCTACAACGCAGCGCTCTGGATGTGGCTGCGCCGCGTCGAGGCGACCACGGGCGAAGGGTCGCTTGCGATGGCGCGTCTGACCCACGTCGAGCTGGCGCTCGACTGGCTCGCGATGATCGCGCTCATCCACCTGACGGGAGGCGTCGAGAGCCCCCTCGTCATCTTCTTCGTGCTCCACATCATCGTTGCCTCGCTCCTGTTCGAGCGGCTGGCGGCTGCCCTCTACGCCGCGGCCGCCGTCCTCCTCACCGGCGGGCTGGCGTGGGCAGAAGCGGCCAGTGTCCTGCCGCACCGCCACGTCGAGGGCTTCCTGCCGGGGGAGGCGTTCGCCGATCTCGCCTACCTCGTCGGGGTGCTGGGAACCTTCACACTGCTGGGGCTGGCGTCGTTCTACCTGGCGTCCTCGCTGGTCGCCCACGCCCGCAGGAGAGAGGAGCAGCTCGCCACCCTCTACCTTGGTGCGCAGACGATCAACTCCACGCTCGAGCTCGGCGAGGTGCTCCAGCGGCTCGTCGAGGCCACGGCGTCGGCCATGGACGTGCATGGGGTGGCGGTCGGGCTGGTCGACCCGACGGGCACCCGGATCGAGGAGGCGGCCTCGGTCGGTCTCAGCGAGGAGTACCTCGCCAAGGGCCCGGTTCTGCTCAGCCACAGCCAGGCGCATGCCGAGGTGGTGCTCTCCGGCGAGCCGTTCATCATCCAGAGCGAGGAGGACCGGGTCCATCTGCAGTACCCCGACGCGGCGGCTGCCGAGCGGATCCGCTCGATGCTCCTGGTGCCGCTGCGAGGCAAGGAGCACGTGCTGGGCGTGGTGCGGGCCTACTCGACGCGTGTCAGTGCGTTCGGCCCCGATGACGCACGGTTCCTGGGGGCCATCGCGGCTCAGGGCGCGGTGGCCATCGACAACGCCCTGGCGTTCGGGGCACTCCGGAAGATCGAGCAGGACAAGTCCAGGTTCGTGCGCATGGTGACCCACGAGCTGCGCTCGCCGGTGGCCGGGGCGGACTCCATCGTACGCGCGCTGCTGGGCGGGTACGCCGGGCCGCTGGAGGACCGGCAGCGGGACTTCCTCGAGCGCCTGGCGCGCCGGCTCGAGACCCTCAGGATGCTCATCAACGACCTGCTGGACCTGGCGGCCGGACGCGTCGGCATGGAGCGTGGGGAGGTGCAGCGGATGGCCCTGCCGGAGCTGATCCGGCGCGTGCTCGAGCACCTCGATCCCGTGATCCAGGAGAAGCACCAGGTCACCGAGCTGCACGTCGAGCCGGCGGGCTCCGACTTCGAGGTCGAGGCCAACGCCGAGAGCATGTTCCGCATCTTCCTGAACCTGGTCGGCAACGCCGTGAAGTACACCCCGGAAGGCGGTGCCGTGGTGGTGCGGGTGGAGAGCACGGACCACCAGGTCCAGGTGGCGGTGAGTGACACCGGGATCGGCATCCCTGCCACGGCTCTGCCGCAGCTCTTCACGGAGTTCTTCCGTGCCTCCAACGCCAAGGCGTTCGGTCCTGGCACCGGCCTCGGGCTGGTGATCGTCAAGGAGCTGGTGGAGAAGATGGGAGGCCACATCAGCGTCGAGAGCGATGAGGGGCAGGGCACGACGTTCACGGTCATCCTGCCGCTTGCGGGCCCCTCCGACCAGCGCCAGGCCATGCGGCAGGAAGCCCTGGTCCGGGGACCTGGTGGGTGACGGGGCGCCGGGACAAGAACGTGCTATCATGACCTCCGCATCGTCCGACAATAAGGGCGGTGGTTTGCTGGCTGAGTCCATCACCAGCAGCGGACAATGTCCGCAAGAAGGGTTCCCGAGATGAAGCTGTATATTGGCAATCTGTCCTACGACACAACCGAGTCCCAGCTCCAGGCCGCCCTCGCCGCGTACGGCGAGGTCGAGTCGGTGCGCATCCTGACCGACGGCGACAGCGGCCGGTCGAAGGGCTTCGGGTTCGCGGAGTTCCGCTCCGACGAGCAGGCAAGGGCCGCAATCTCCGGGCTCAATGGCAAGGACCTCGGTGGGCGCGCGATCATCGTCAACGAGGCGCGGCCGAAGACCGACTCCGGCGGTGGCCGTGGCGGTGGCCGCGGTTCTGGTCAGGGTGGCTACGGCGGCGGTCGCAACCGCTACTGACCTCACAGTATACTGGCGGCGGGGCCCGGCAACGGGCCCCGCTCCACCAGAGCTCCGCGCATCGCATCGACGCCGCGCCTGCTTCGTCAGGGTGTGCCAGGACCTGGAGCGGCGGCGCTTCGGATTGTGATCTCGGGCGATGTCTGAGGCGTGTCTTCCGGCACGCTGGAATCCGGGCCACTGCGGTGGCCACGCACCGTCCGGCTGTGGCACGCGTCTGGTGCCGAAGCCTTCTGCAAGGAGGCAACCTTGGCAGTCAAGCACAGGGCAACGTTTGCAAAGCGCGAACGCGAGCGCGCCCTCCAGCAGCACCGTGAGGAAAAGGCCGCGAAGAAGCAGCAGCGCAAGACCGAGAAGCAGGACCGGCCGGCGGGCGGGCCCGAGCAGGACCCGGATATCGCCGGAATCGTTCCGGGCCCCCAGCCCCGGAGCGACGAGATCTGACCACCGCCTCGGTGTGGCTGACCGTGACCAGGCCCACGCCGTTTCCCCGCGAGTAGGTCGGCTGTCGGCGGCAAGCGGGCTCTGTGGCTTCCGCCCCTGCAGGTCATTTTCGACTGCCTACAGGCCCGCGGATCCCGGACCCCGGACCCCGGATCCCAACCCTCAGCTACGCCGACTCGGCCCCGGTCAGCTCACGCTTGCGCCAGAGCTTGTACACCGCCGGGTAGACGAGCAGCTCGAGCAGGACCGAGGTCACCAGCCCGCCGAGCATGGGCGCTGCGATGCGCTTCATGACGTCGGCTCCGGCCGAGGTCGACCACATGATCGGCAGCAGCCCCACGAACGCCGCCATCACCGTCATCATCTTGGGGCGGATCCGCTTGACGGCGCCGTGGACGATCGCCTCGTCGGCGTCGGCCAGGGTCCTGAGCAGGCCGCGCTTCCTGTAGTCGTCCCACGACAGGTCGAGGAATAGCAGCATGAACACGCCGGTCTCGGCATCGAGGCCCAGCAGTGCAATCATGCCGACCCAGGCGGCGATCGACACGTTGTAGCCGAGGACGTGGAAGAGCCAGATGGCGCCGATGGCCGAGAACGGCACGGCGAGCATCACGACGCCCGCCTTGAACGCTGACCTGGTGTTGGCGTAGAGCAGCACGAAGATGAGAGCGAGCGTGATCGGCACCACGATCTTGAGCCGCTCACGGACCCGGATCATGTTCTCGTACTGCCCCGACCACTGCAGCACGTAGCCGGGCTGCAGCGCAAGCTTCTCTCGCACCACCTTCTTGGCCTCCTCCACGTAGCCGCCGATGTCGCGGCCGGTGATGTCGACGTACACGTAGCCGGCAAGGAAGCCATTCTCGTCCCGGATCATGGCCGCCCCCTGGACGAGCTCGACGTCAGCAACCTGGGCGAGCGGCACCTGCGCGCCCGACGGTGTTGGCACGAGCACGCGTTGGAGCCGGCCGACATCGTCGCGAAGCTCCCTCGGATAGCGGACGTTGACCGGGTAGCGCTCGCGACCCTCGATGGTCGTGGTCACGTTCTCGCCGCCGATGGCGCTCATGATCACGTCCTGCAGGGCCGCAACGGTGAGGCCGTAGCGGGCGAGCTGGTCGCGGCGCGGCACGATGTCGACGAAGTAGCCGCCGGTGACCCGCTCGGCGAACACACTGCGGGTCCCCGGGATGTCCCGCAGAATGCCCTCGAGGCGCTCGCCGGTGCGCTGGATCTCGGCGAGGTCGGAGCCGAACACCTTGATGCCGACGGGGGTTCGCACGCCCGTCGTGAGCATGTCGATGCGTGCCTTGATCGGCATCGTCCATGCGTTGGTGACACCGGGGATCTTGAGCGCACGGTCGAGCTTCTCGACCAGCTCTTCCCACGAGATGTGATCGGGCCAGATCGGCCGCAGCACCCGCTTGAGCCAGTCAGGCGCCCACGAGCTGTACCACCGCGCCCTGGCCTCCCACTGCGCCTCGGGCCTGAGCACGACCGTCGTCTCCATCATCGAGAACGGCGCCGGGTCGGTCGAGGTTTCGGCTCGCCCTGCCTTCCCGAACACCCGCTCGACCTCCGGGAAGCTCTTGAGCACCCGGTCCTGGGTCTCGAGCAGCTCCCTGGCCTGCTGGACCGAAATGCCGGGCAACGTGGTCGGCATGTAGAGGATCGTTCCTTCATTCAGGGGCGGCATGAACTCTGTACCCAGCCTGAAGTAGAACGGCACCGAGACGGCAACCAGGCCGATCGCGGTGGCGATCACGGCCTTCGGGAAGCGCAGGACGAAGCGGCACGCCGGCTCGTAGACGCGAAACAGGATGCGGCTGATCGGGTGCTTCTCCTCGGCGTGGTACGTCCCGACCAGCGCCCGCGTCGCGAACCACGACAGGAACCTGGGCTTGAAGGTGAACGGATCCATGCGGGTGAACAGCATCCGCATCGCCGGATCGAGGGTGATCGCGAGGATCGCGGCGAGGGCCATGGCGAGGTTCTTCGAGATCGCCAGGGGCTTGAACAGGCGCCCTTCCTGGTCGACAAGGGCGAACACCGGGATGAACGCCACGGCGATCACGAGGAGCGAGAAGAACACCGACGGCCCGACCTCCTTGAGCGCCTCGAGGCGGACCTCGTGGAAATCGCCCTTTCGGCCCCCCGCCTCCCAGTGGTGGAGCTTGTTGTACGCGTTCTCCACCTCGACGATGGCGCCGTCGACCAGGACGCCGATCGAGATGGCGATGCCGGCCAGGGACATGATGTTGACCGTGACGCCCAGGTAGTACATCGGGATGAACGCGAGCAGCACCGAGATCGGGATCGTCGCAATCGGCACCAGCGCCGAGGGGATGTGCCAGAGGAAGAGCAGGATCACGAGCGAGACGATGATCATCTCGATGGTCAGCTCGTGTGTCAGCGTTTCGATGGCACGGTGGATGAGGTCCGAACGGTCGTAGGTCGTGACCACCTTGACGCCGGTGGGTAGCGACGGCTCGAGCTCGTGGAGCCTCTCCTTGACGCGCTCGATGACGTTGAGGGCGTTCTCGCCGTGGCGGACGACGACGATGCCGCCGACGTGGTCGCCCAGGCCGTCGAGGTCCGAGATGCCGCGGCGGATCTCCGGGCCGAGCTCGACGCGCGCCACGTCCCTGAGGAGGACGGGAACGCCACCGGTGCCGACCTTGACGACGATCTGCTCGAAGTCGCCGATGGCCCGGGCGTACCCGCGGCCGCGGACCATGAACTCGGTGCCGGAGAACTCGAGCAGGCGTCCGCCCACCTCGTTGTTGGAGCTCTTCACGGCCGCCACGATCATGTCGAGCGGGATGCCGTGGGCGGCGAGGCGGCTGGGGTCGACGGTGATCTGGACCTGCTTGACGAAGCCGCCGATCGACGCCACCTCGGCCACGCCGGGCACCGACTGCAGGGCGTAGCGCAGGGTCCAGTCCTGGTAGGAACGAAGCTGGTCGAGGGAGTGGGCACCCGAGGGATCGACGAGGGCGTACTGGAACACCCAGCCGACACCGGTGGCGTCCGGGCCCAGCTCGGTCTGGACGCCCTGGGGCAGCCGCTGCTGGATCTTGGACAGGTACTCGAGGACGCGGGAGCGCGCCCAGTAGATGTCGGTGCCATCCTGGAAGATGACGTACACGTATGAGAAGCCGAAGTCGGAGAAGCCCCGGACCGCCTTGACCCTGGGCGCGCCGAGGAGCGACGAGACGATGGGGTAGGTGACCTGGTCCTCGATGATGTCGGGGGAGCGGTCCCAACGCGAGTAGATGATGACCTGGGTGTCGGAGAGATCCGGCAGCGCATCGAGCCGGATCTCCTTGAGGGTGTAGCCGGCCAGCACGCACAACGCGGCCACGCCGAGCAGCACCAGCATCCGGTTGTGGGCGGAGAACTCGATGATTCTCCTGATCATCGGCCACCCCGCACGGGGGTCCGGGGTCCGGGGTCCGGGGTCCGGCCCCCGCCCAATCCGCAGGCGGTGCACCGCTCTTGCTCCCCTGAGTCAGGGCAGAACGCGGACCGGCAGGATCCCCGTGAGCTGACCGAGGAAGTGCACTCACGACGCCGTTCAAGCCGGCTAGTGAGCATGGCTGGCCTCCCCGGACCCCGGACTCCGGACCCCGGACCCCGGGGTGGGTGGGGGAGCGGCCAGGGCGGCGCGAAGACGGGACTCCGAGTCGAGGAGGAAGTTGGCCCGGATCACGACCTGCTCGCCGGCGGCAACCCCGGAGAGGACCTGCGCCTTGCCGCCCGAGCGGACGCCGACGGTGACGACACGAGGCTCGAACACCCCTTCCCCGACGCTGACGAAGACCACCTGCCGCTCGCCCGTGTCCAGCAGTGCGGAGTCGGGAACGACAATCCCGTCCCCGGCCTGGATCGCGAGCTCCACCGTTGCGAACATCCCGGGCTTGAGCGCCGTGCCGGGGTTGGGGAACTCGAGCCGCACCTTGAGGGTGCGCGTGTTGGCGTCGAGCGTCGGAGAGATGAACGCGATGCGCCCCTCAAGCCTGGTGGCGGCATCGTACGGAAGAGTCACCGCCGCGGCCTCTCCCAGCCTCAGGCTTCCCGCCTCGTACTCGTAGACCTCGGCCTCGACCCAGACGCGGGACAGGTCCGTGATGGTGAAGAGCTCCCTGGCAGGCTCGACCTGGTGCCCCTCGAAGACGTCCTTCATGGTCACGAAGCCAGACACCGGCGCCTTGAGGGTCACCGTGCGCTGCACGGTGCCAGTGCGCTCCAGCTCGGCAATGAACACCTCCGGGACGTCGAACAGCTCGAGCCGGCGGCGCGCCGCCCTCGCAAGATCGTCACCTCCCTTCCTGACCTCGGGGAGGGTCGACGAGCTGAACCGGGCAGCCGTCTCCCGGGCCCTCAGGAGCTCCTCCTGGCTGGCCAGGAGCTCCTGCGAGTAGATCGAGAGGATCGGCTCGCCCTTGCGCACGGCCTGGCCCGTGAAGTTGACGAACAGCTTCTCGACCCAGCCCGGGATCTTGGTGTGGACGTGGCGGATGCGTGTCTCGTCGGCCGTCACGGTGCCGACTGCGCGGACCGTGCGCGTGAGCCGCCCGATGACGGCTGGTGCCGTCTGCACGCCGGCGAGCCTGATGCCGTCCGCGGTGATCTCCACGCTGGCGTTCCCGGGGATGCCGGCCGCTGCGGCCGCGGGGTCCTGCTCGGAGTAGACAGGTACGTAGTCCATGCCCATCGGGTCCCTGGCCGGCACCGGCGAGGTGACCGTCGGGTCCATAGGGTTGCGGTAGAAGAGGATGGTCCGGGCCGATCCCGGGGTCCGGGGTCCGGGGTCCGGGGTCCGGTCAAGGCGGGCTCGTCCGGGCTCTCCGGCGGGGTGGTCGACGGGTTGCGTGGGGGCGCTGGCCCCTGAACCCTGCCCCCGGGCTCCTGTCGCCACGAGCTTCATCCCGCACTCGGGACAGGAGGCCGGGTTGTCGGATGTGACCTCCGGGTGCATCGGGCATGTGTAGGCGGGCACCGTGGTTGGTGCGGCCCTCTCCTCGATCGGTACCAGACGCATGCCGCAGATCGGGCAGTCACCCGGCCTGTCGGCAACGTACGTGGGATGCATCGGGCAGTGGTACCGCTCCGCGTGCTGCGCGGTCTTGCCGCAGCCCACAGTCAGCGCGAGAACGGCGATCACGGCGAAGACAGCGCAGGCGAGCAGGACGGGTCGCAGCTTCTTCATTGGGCACCTCGGTCGTTCAAAGCGGGCTCCGGGGATCGCGTGGAGGCAATGGCCTCGTCGGAGGACGGCGTCTCGATCAGTGCGTCGAGCTCCGCCCAGGTCATGAACCGGTCGGCCTCACGCCGTGCCAGCTCGCTCCTGGCCTCGAGCCACAGGCGGAAGTCCTCGATGACGGTCGAGAAGTCTCCCCTCCCCGCCAGATAGGACGATCGCGCCGCGTCCACGGCAGCGCTCGACTGCGGGATCAGGGCCTCTCGGTAGCGGACGATCTGCCGTTCGGCCCGCTCCCACTCGGCGCGCAAACGCGTCGCCTCGGAGCGAGCCGCCGCCTCTGCCTCGCGGACCTCCGCGCGAGCCATCTCCAGCTCGTGCTCGGCCGCGCGGATCATCGGCTGCTGCTTCTCCTTTCGCCAGAACGGGAGCTCCACACCGAAGCGCAGGGTGACGACTGGGTCGAACCCACCTCGGAGCCCGACGGCCGCCCCGGTCGCGAAGTCCGGCTTGAGGTCCAGGCGCAGGAGCTCCAGACGGCGCTGGGCGGTCGTGACCGAGGCCCGTCGAGCCGCGACCTCTGCGGAGGAGGCCAGCACGGCCTCCTCCCAGGGTGCGGCGGGTACCTCGATCGGTGGCAACGATGCCACGCGACCGAGCGGCGTGGTGCCTGGCTCGTCGAGGAGGCGGTTGAGAGCCGCAACGAGGACTGCCCGCTCGGCGTCGAGGTCGTCGCTCCGCTCCTCGAGGCGCGAGACCTCGATCTGGGCCTTGATGACCGCTTCCTGCTCGGCCTCGCCGACGCTGTAGCGCGTTGCGGCGGTCGCCGCGAGCATCTCCAGCAGCTCCCGCGCGGCCGACAGGACGGCGCGTTCCTGGTCGAGGGCATATGCCCGCCCGTACAGGGCCCGCACGCCGGCCGCGAGCTGGCGTTGGAGGCTCTCCAGCTCTTCGACCTGCACGGCAACCTCGGCTCGCACGAGGGCTCTGCGCGCGTCGCGCTTCCCCGGATAGGGCAGCGTCTGCCGGACCTCGGGGCCGACCATGGACATCTCCATCGAGCCCACGGTGTACTTCGGGAAACCCGCGTCCTGAAGCATGATCTCGACCATCGGGTCCGGCAGCGCGCCGGCCGGCGCGACCATCTCGCGAGTGCCGGCGAGCTTCTGGCGCAACGCCTGCAGTGAGGGTGAGCGCTCCAACGCCAGCTTCAGCAGCTCCTCGATGGGTGGAGCGGGGTTCGGGTCGCCGGGCGGGGTGGTGGGTTGCGCGGGCAGGGCGCTCGCACCGACCACCCCCCAGGCCAACAGCAAGGCCAGGGTCCTCATGGGCTCCTCCAGGTCCGTCTTCACCGCATGGCCCGCGTCGTACGGGCACACCTCTCCCGGGTGAGCGAGCTAGCAGCGGAGGGAGCACTGGGTGGGGAACAGGGATGGCCTGACGGCTCCCTGGGCGACGTCCTCGAAGCCGGCGCGGGCGAGCGACCCAACGGTCGCCCCGGCGATTGCGGGGACGATGGCCGGCACCGCCGCCCCGGGTGTGGGCGGGGTGGCGGGGGGAGTGGGGTGCTCCTGCCCAGCAGGGGACGACGGCCCGGTACAGCACCCGCACGGGGCGTCGAGGGGACAGCACGAGCAGCGCCGGGTCGAGGCGGATGTGGTGGCGAGGTTACAGGGCAGGCCTAGGCACGGCAGGGCCAGGGTCACGCCCAGCACCACGAGTCTCGCCCAGAGCCGCACCATTCGCCTCCCGGGTCCTCTAACCCCGGTCGGGTCGCTTTCCTTCCGTCCCTGGTGCCGGCACCAGGGTCAGGCGCCCGTCCTCGGCTCGGAGCTGCAGGCCGACCTGCTTCATCAGCCCCGGGACCACGGCAAGCGGCAGCCCGACCACCGCCTGGACGTTGCCCTCGACACGCTCCACCAGCACGGCGCCTCGACCCTGGACCGCGTAGGCCCCGGCCTTGTCGTCGCCCTCGCCGGTCGTCAGGTACCAGCGGAACAGCTCGGCGTCGAAGGGCGCGAAGGTGACGCGCGCCACCTCGAGATGGCTCGCTTCGCGGCCCTGCCAGCGCACCGCCACGGCCGTCGCCACGATGTGTGTCGCTCCTGCCAGGGCCTCCAGCATGGCCGCGGCCTCGGCGCGGTCCCCGGGCTTGCCGAAGATCCTGCCGTCGCGGACCACCACCGTGTCGGCGGCGAGGACCGGGTGCTCCGGATGGACCCGGGTGACCGCGGCGGCCTTGGCGTTGGCGACCCGCAGCGCGTGAACCGGTCCCGCCTCGCCGGGCAAGGGCGTCTCGTCCACGTCTGCAGGCACCACCACGAGGTCCAGCCCCAGCCGGGCCAGCAGCTCACGGCGGCGGGGGGAGGCCGATGCGAGAACGAGCCGGAGACCGGGCGGCGGGGCCCGCCGGTGAGGCGGATCTGCCCGTACCCGCCCGGGGGGATGTCCCGCACGACCACGGCCGTACTCCCGGCGGGCCGTTGGCGGTGCCGGCGCTTGAGCAGCAGGATGCCGAGCAGGGCGGCGAGCACGCCGGCGACCGCAGCGGTGGTGAGCGCGGAGGCGTGGTGCTCGGGTCCCCTGGCCACCAGCACGAGCCCCACCAGCCCGAAGGCGAGCATGCCTGCGGCGAGGCGTCGTCCGAGCACGCTCAGGATCGCGGGGCCGAAGTCGGCCGGCGGCGCCACCTGCTGGTTCTGGAAGAGCGCCCGCAGGTCTCCCAGGAGGCCGGACACTGCCGCGAGGACGAGGCCGACGAGCAGACAGGCGAGGTAGATGAAGGCCCAGGTCACATTCAATTGTAAGCGCGATCCGCCTCCAGTTGTTCCAGGCTGTCGAACGCCTCGACCGGGAGGCGGACGGCCTGTGTTACCGTGGCCTTGCCTGGACGCGAGCAACGGTCGTGCGGGTGGCGACGCGAGGCGCAGAACGCGATGGACGGCCTCACGGTTCGTTCCGTATGCCTGGCAGGAGGGCGGGGATGCCCTCGCGGGAGGATGTGAGCCATGAGGCGCATGGGTGCTTTGCTGGTGGCTGGTCTCCTGGTGGGCGGCGCGGCGCTGGCGCAGTTCCGCGATCCGGTGCTTGAGGTCTTCAAGGCCCAGACCGAGATGGAGAAGCGACTCCTCGCCATTGACCTGGTGGCGCTCGAGAAGGCCCAGTCCGACCTCGGCGACGCAACAGGTCGCCTGCTGCGGCTCGGCGACGACCTGCTGCGGGCCGAGAAGGAGGGTGAGGACCTCGGCGGGTACGCGGCGCGCGCCGCGGACATCGCCCGTGCCGAGGCGGAGGTCGCGCGCCTGATCTCCTCGGCCCAACTGCTGCGCACCTCCGTCGGCGTCCGCCGCTCGGTGATCGAGCAGCTCCAGGCGGAGATTCGCCGGCTCGAGGAAGCCAACCCGACAGGGCAGGACGACCTCTCGGGCAGATGGGCCGTCGTCATCGAGCCCGGCGGCATGAAGGGCACCTTCGACCTGCGCCTGGACGGCACGCTCGTCACCGGTGTGTATCAGCTCGCCGGGGGGTGGAAAGGGTCGCTCCGGGGCACCCTGGTCGGCGAGGTGGTCCGTCTCGAGCGCATCGACACCCAGCAGGGCTTCATGGCGTCGTACAGCGGTCGGTTGGTGAGCCGGGAGGGCAGCAAGCGCATCGAGGGAACGTGGGAGGCCACGAACCTGGCGGCGGGAATGCCCACGGCCGGGACCTGGGTTGCACGTCGCGAGCCGCGCTGATCGCGCGTCAAGGTGGTCCCATGTGGAAGAACCCGATTGTTGCTCTCCTGGCTGGCGCGCTGCTGGGATTCGTGACCGGATACATGGTCGGCCAGGGGCAACCGCTTCCTGCCCCCGCCCCGGCACCCGCGGCCGTCAACCCGCACGCGGGAGTGCCCGGGGCACCACCCCTGGGCGGGACGGGTGCAATGCCGCCGGCCGCAACGATGCCGGACCAGCAGTTGACGCAGCAGCTCCGTGACCTCGAGGCGCTGCTGGTGAAGGATCCGGACAACTACGACCACCTGGTCCGGGCCGGGAACACCCTCTACGACATGAACAGCTACGCGCGCGCCATCGACTACTACGAGCGGGCGCGGCGCATCAAGGACGGGTCGGCGGACGTGGACACCGACCTCGGCGTGTGCTACCGCGAGACCGGGAATGCCCAGAAGGCGGTGGAGCTGTTCACCCGGGCCGCGGCCCTCGCGCCGACGCACTGGCAGTCGCGCTTCAACCTGCTGGTGGTCAACCTGTTCGATCTGGGCGACCTGGCGGCAGCGGAAAGGCAGGTCGCGGAGCTCCGGAAGCTCGACGTCAAGGCGCCCGGATTCCCCGACCTCGCCATGTTCGAAAAGGAGATCGCCTCCCGCCGCGCCGCCAAGCCCACTCCCGCAAGATAGGCCTCAGGCCTCAGACCTCAGGTGCTACAAGACGAGACTGGGCGGGTGGTGGAGATGAGGCCTGAGGCCGGGCGGTTGGGTGGGCGGAGAACCTGAGGCCTGTCTTTCCTGAGGCCTGAGGCCGTGAGGGTGGACGGGTGGAGAACCTGAGGCCTGGGAGGGTGGGTGGGGCTGGGCTACACTGCGCCGCATGAGGGTAGGCGAGACCGGCGAGACAGCTTCCTCGGAGCCGCGGCTGCGGGCCGAGATCGTGGCTGCGGGGGCCTCGCTCACCCGCCTCGGGTTGATCCGCGGGGCCGAGGGCAACATCTCGGTGCGGGTCGGTCCCGCCTCCGTGCTGGTGACGCCCTCGGGATGGGCCAAGGGTCGCCTGCAGGGGGCCTGCCTGGTCCTCTGTCATCTGGACGCCGAGCCGCCCCGTGGAGCCTCCTCGGAGGCCCTGGCCCATCTCCTGACCTACCAGCGTCATCCCCTCATCGCGGCGCTGGTCCATGCGCACCCGCCCGGCGTTCTGGCGCTGGCCACCCGAGGTGCGATCCCTGACCCCGAGCTGCTCAAGGAGGGCCGGCTCCTGGTGCCGAGAGTGGCCCGTGTGCCGGCGCTGGCTCCCGGCAGCCGGGAGCTTGCCGAGGAGTGCGCCGTCGCCCTCGGCCGCGCCCCGGCCGTGGTCATGGCCCGACACGGCGCCATCACTGCGGGGAGCAGCCTGCGCGAGGCCCTGCAGCGCATGGAGGTGCTCGAGCTGCTCGCCCAGACGGCGCTGTCGGCCCACGGAGGACGGGTGTGAGCGGGCGGCTGCCGTTCGACGAGCCGGCGGGCTTCGCCCCCGGCACGCCCCTGGCCGAGAGGATGCGGCCGAGGAGCCTGGACGAGGTGGCCGGACAGCGCGCCCTGCTGGGCGATGAAGGGGTCCTGGCGCTCCTCGTCCGACGCCGCGAGCTGCCCTCCCTGATCCTCTGGGGGCCTCCGGGGTGCGGCAAGACGACCATCGCACGCCTGCTCGCGGCCGCCTGCGAGGCAGAGCTGGTGGGCTTCTCGGCGGTGCTCTCGGGGGTGAAGGAAGCGCGGGCGGTGATGGAGAACGCACGGCGCCTGCGGTCCGCCACCGGCCGCCGCACCGTGCTCTTCGTGGACGAGGTGCACCGCTTCAACAAGGCGCAGCAGGATGCCTTCCTCCCCTACGTGGAGAGCGGCGACGTCGCGCTCATCGGCGCCACCACCGAGAACCCCTCCTTCGAGCTCAACGCCGCCTTGCTGTCGCGGGCCAAGGTGTACGTCCTCGAGCCGCTGTCCGAGGAGGACCTCGTCGGCCTGCTCCGCCGCGCCCTCGACGACATCGGGCGCGGGCTCGGGGCCCGCGCCCTGGAGTGCCCCGACGCGGCGCTCCAGGCCATCGCGAGCCTGGCCGCGGGGGACGCGCGGGTGGCCTACAACCTCCTCGAGACGGCCGCCGAGGCGGTGCCCCGGGGAGGCACCGTCACCCCCGAGCTGGTGCGGAAGGTCGCCCAGCGTCGCCTCGCGCGCTACGACAAGGAGGGGGAGGAGCACTACAACCTCATCTCCGCCCTCCACAAGTCGATCCGCAACTCGGACCCGGACGCCGGCCTGTACTGGCTGGCGCGCATGCTCGAGGGTGGTGCCGATCCGTCCTTCGTCGCGAGGCGGTTGCTGCGGGTGGCGTCCGAAGACATCGGCACGGCCGACCCGAGGGCGCTCGAGCAGGTCGCAGCGGCGGCCCACGCCGTCGAGCACATGGGGATGCCCGAGTGCAACCTCGCGCTCGCCCAGGCCGTGCTCTACCTGTGCCTCGCCGCCAAGTCCAATGCCGTCTACGTGGCCTACGGGAAGGCCCGGCGGCTGGTGGAGGACCGCCCGCCCTACCCGGTGCCACTGCACCTGCGCAACGCGCCCACGCGGCTCATGTCGGAGCTCGGCTATGGCGAGGGGTACGTCTACGCCCACGACACGCCCGGGAAGGTCGCGGACATGCCGTGCCTCCCTCCGGAGCTTGCTCGCGAGCGCATCTTCGAGCCTGGCGAGGAGGGCTGGGAGAAGCGCATCCGCGAGCGCCTGGCCGAGCTCGCCGCCCGCCGCCGGCGGTGACGCACCTTGACCCGGCCTCAGGCCTCAGACCTCAGGAACAACAGGCCTCAGACCTCAGGCCTCAGCTCTCAGGTACTACAAGACAAGGCTGGGTGGGTGGAGGAACTGAGGCCTGAGGCCGGGTGGTGGGGCGGGCGGACGACCTGAGGCCTGTCTTTCCTGAGGTCTGAGGCCTGAGGTCTGAGGCCGGGTGGTGGCCTGCTATTCCGGGGTCTCCTGGACGGCGGGGCCGATGAGGAGCTTGTCGACGCGCAGGCCGTCCATGTCCACGACCTCGATGCGGTGCCCGCCGACCTCCACGACGCTGCCGGCCTGGGGGACCTGGCCGAGCGCGTACATGACGAGGCCGCCGGCGGTGAGGAAGCCGCGGCGCTCCTCCCCGGGCAGGCGCTCGAGGTCCAGCAGCTCCTTGAGGTCGCGGATGGGAAGCGCTCCATCGACCAGCCACGAGCCGTCACCCCGGGCCACGATCGGGAGATCCTCGCCCTGCGGCACCTCGAGCTCCCCGATGATGGCCTTCAGGACGTCGGTCACCGAGACCAGCCCCTGTACCTCCCCGTGCTCACCGATCACCAGGGCGACGCGGGTGCCCGCCTGTCGGAACAGATCGGGGAGACGGATCGCGGGCGTCGTCTCGGGCACGAACAGGGGTTCCCGGAGCCGTGCGCGCAGGGCGGTCGTGGAGTCGCCGGGGACAATGTCGGTGATGCCGGCAATGCCGATCACGTTCTGCAGGTCGCCGCTGGCGACGGGAAAGAGAAACCGGCCGCTGGCGGTGGCCTTCTCCCAGAGGTCCCGGGGCGACTCGTTGATGTCGAGCCAGACGACGTCGCTCCGCGGGGTCATGAGCTCGGCGACGCTGCGGTCCGCGAACCGGAAGACATTCTCGACGATGGCGTGCTCCGCCTCGTGGAAGATGCCGCTGGCGGCGCCCTCGGCCAGCATGAGGCGGATCTCCTCCTCGGTGAGCTGGCGGCTGTTGCCCTTGACGCGCAGCAGGCGCAGGGCGAGGTTGGTGGACACCCCCAGCAGCCAGACGGCCGGCGCCGTCGCCTTCGCCAGCAGCCGCATCAGAGGAGCCAGCACCACGGCGAGCTTCTCCGCGTGGGCGAGGGCAAGGCGCTTGGGCACCAGCTCGCCGACCACCAGGGACAGGTACGTGGTGCCCACCACCACCACCCCGACTGCGACCGGGCGGTGGTAGGCGCGCGGACCGAGCATCTCGTCGAGCCAGAGCGCCACGTCGCCGGCCACGGTGAGGCCGCCCAGCGCGCCGGCCAGCACCCCGACGAGGGTGATGCCGATCTGGACGGTGGAGAGGAAGCGGTTGGGGTCGCTGGCGAGATGGAGCGCGACGGTCGCACCGCGGTGACCGCGCGCGGCCAAGTCCTCGAGCCGCGCTCGCCGGGAGGCGACGATGGCGATCTCCGCCATGGCCAGCAGGCCGTTCAGCAGGATGAGGGCCAGAATCGCCAGCAGCTCGGCAAACAAAGGGCTCACGTCGAGGCACGCCTCCTTCGGCAGCTCAGAATAGCGAATACCGGATCACGACGCGCGGCTGCCATCGGGCAGCTCCAGGAGCTCCAGCCCCTCGATCTTCACCGTGGGGTCGGCGAGCAGCGAGGCCAGGACGGCGGCCTCGTCTTGCTCCTCCTGGTAGGTCCCGGCCCACACGAGGCCGCAGCCCCGCCCGCCACCGTGGCGCTTGGCGAGCAGCACGACACGGCGTGCCAGCTCCACGAGGAGGGGCCACTCCTCGGGCGACATCGAGCCGCGCCGGATGAGCGGGTAGGGGATGAAGCCGAGCGAGGCCCTGATCGGGACCGCCGAACCGTCAGCCCCTGTGACCCGGACCTCGCCGACCGCCTGGAGGATCTTGGCGGCGAGGGCGGCGAGCCCCTCGCGGTGCATGCCGGAGCCCACCACCGCGAGCTCGTCCTCCCCCCAGCGCACCGCCACGTCCTCCTGACGGGTCAGTTGGCGGAGCGCGTCGGCGACGCCGCGGAGCACCGCGTCGCCCGCCTCGCGACCCCCGGCCTCGTTGATATGCCTGAGGCCGTCGATGTCCACCAGGAACAGCCCCAGGCCATGGCGGGGTGTGAAGTGGTCCGGCCAGTCGGCGATGGCCGTGCGCCTGGCCATCGACAGCCGGCCCGGCAGATCCTCGGCCAGGCGGCGCCGGTTGCCGAGGCCGGTGAGTGGGTCGCTCCGCGACGTCTCGGCCTGTTGAGCCTCGCACCTGGCGAGGCGCTCCTCGACCTCCCGCAGCGCGTGGCTCGCGCGGAGCCGCCCGCGGCGCTCGAAGATCGCCCACAGGAGCAAGGCGAGGGCCAGGACCCCGGCCGCCGCCACGAGCCATGGCGCGCCGAGATCGGCAGGAAGGGACACCAGCTCCGCGAGCCTGATCATGATTCCATGATACTGCGGTGCCGCTGCCGAGGCGGGCTGGTACAATTCGACCGTCTTCCGCGACGGAAGTGAAGGCCAGCGCGCGCCAGTGGCGCAGTGGGAGGGAGCAATGCTGGTTGGCAAGCGAGTCTGCCTGCGCCCCATCGAGCGCGAGGACCTCGAGCGGTTCGTGCGGTTCTTCGCTGATCCCGAGGTCCGAGCCAATCTCGACATGGTCCTCGGCCTCAGCAACGCCCAGGAGATCACCTGGTTCGAGGAGCAGTCACGTCAGCCGCTCCTCGAGCAGCCCTTCGCGGTGGACCTCGTTCAGGGGACGGATAAGCCGCGCCTCATCGGGGGCGCCGGCCTGCGGGCGTTCGACTGGCGCAACCGGAGCGCCGAGCTGGGCCTCGTGATCGGCGACAAGAGCATGTGGGGCCAGGGGCTGGGGACCGAGGTCACGAGGCTGCTGCTCCGCCACGCGTTCTTCACCCTCAACCTCCACCGGGTGTGGCTGCGGGTCTTCGCCGATCACGTCCGCGCCCAGAAGGTCTACGAGAAGGTCGGCTTCACCCTCGAGGGCCGGCAGCGGGACGGCGACTTCCGCAACGGCCGGTACCGCGACGTCCTCGTCTACTCGCTGCTGTCCCGCGAGTGGCGCCAGCGGGTCGGAGAGCCCGAGGCCCCGCCGCCCCCGACAACCCCACGATCCGACGGTTGACAGGTCTTTCCCACCCAGGCCTCAGGCCTCTGGCCTCAGACCTCAGGCAAGACAGGCCTCAGGCCTCTGGCCTCAGACCTCGGGCACTCCAAGATAATCCAGGGTGGGTGGGGGAGCTGAGGCCTGATGCCTGAGGCCTGAGGCCCACAAGAAAAGGGGAGGACCTTTCGGCCCTCCCCGAAACCCAAGGAACAGGGAAACAGGGCCTAGACGATGCCCTGATCGATCATCGAGTTGGCGACCTTCACGAAGCCGGCGATGTTGGCGCCCAGCACGTAGTTGCCCGGATCGCCGTACTCCTTGGCGGTGGTCACGCACGCCTCGTGGATGGAGTCCATGATCCCGCGGAGGCGCTGGTCGACCTCCTCGCGGGTCCAGTTCAGACGCATGGAGTTCTGACTCATCTCGAGGCCGGACGTGGCCACGCCACCGGCGTTGGCGGCCTTGCCGGGGCCATAGAGGATGCGCTTGCGCAGGAAGACCTCGACGCCTTCCAGGGTGGTCGGCATGTTGGCGCCTTCGGACACGCAGATGCAGCCGTTGTTGACGAGCATCTCGGCCTCGTCGCCGTTGATCTCGTTCTGGGTGGCGCACGGCAGCGCCACATCGCACTTCACGAACCACGGACGACGGCCCTCGTAGTACTCGCAGTGGAACCGCTCGGCGTACTCCTTGATGCGGCCACGGCGGACGTTCTTGAGGTCCATCAGGAACTCCCACTTCTCCTTGGTGCACCCTTCCTTGTCGACGATGCAGCCGTCGGAGTCGGAGAAGGTGATGACGCGGCCGCCGAGCTGCATGACCTTCTGGGCCGCGTACTGGGAGACGTTGCCGGAGCCCGAGATCGCCACGGCCTTGCCCGCGAACGCCTGGCCGCGCGTCGCCAGCATGTCCTCGGCGAAGTAGACGCAGCCGTAGCCGGTGGCCTCGGGCCGGATCAGGGAGCCGCCCCAGCGCAGGCCCTTGCCGGTGAGCACGCCCTCGAAGGAGTGGGTGAGCTTCTTGAACTGGCCGAACATGTAGCCGATCTCGCGGCCGCCGACGCCGATGTCACCGGCCGGCACGTCGATGTTGGCGCCAATGTGACGGTACAGCTCGTTCATGAGAGCCTGGCAGAAACGCATCACCTCGGCGTCGGACTTGCCCTTGGGGTCGAAGTCGGAGCCGCCCTTGCCGCCGCCCATGGGGAGGGTGGTGAGGGAGTTCTTGAAGATCTGCTCGAAGCCCAGGAACTTGAGGATGCCCAGATTGACCGTCGGGTGGAACCGCAGGCCGCCCTTGTAGGGGCCGATGGCGTTGTTGAACTCGACGCGGTAGCCCTTGTTGACGTGGACCTCGCCCTTGTCGTCCTGCCAGGTGACGCGGAACAGGAAGGTGCGGTCCGGCTCGGAGACCCGCTCGAGGATCCGGTGCTCGAGGTACTCGGGATGCCGCTCGAGGCACGGGATCAGCGTCTCCACCACTTCCTTGACGGCCTGGTGGAACTCCGGCTCGGCGGGGTTCTTGGCAATGGTGCGCTCGAGGAACTTGGCGACATACTGGGTGACGTTCATCCTGGCATCTCTCCTTTTTCTCGCGGCGAGCTTGGCGCCCCCCGCGTCATCCGCTCATCGATCGTGGCCGCCGGCACGGGCTCTTGTGAGGCGTTTCACGAATCCTCCCGCGCCAAGGCGCTCGTGAAGCTCGGGCCTGGTCCCCGGCCCCGGGACGTCCGCTGTCCGCTACCCCGGAGCCCGTCGGAGCTGGCGGCTCGAGGTCCCGGGCGCACGGAGACACGCGCCCCGGCTGTTGTGCCAGTGCTCGACGAGTGGGGTCATTTCGGCCATCACGCCGGGGAATACTACCCCTCTCGCGGGGCAGCGTCAACGCTGCGGCGGCACGGCGGGTTTCCCGGTTCCCGGCCCCGGAGCGACCCGCCTGGTGCCATGCCGCCGCGGCTCCGCCTGCCATGCGGCTGCATCCGGCACGGTGTTCCTCCCGCGCAGCGTCGGAGCCTGAGGAGCCCGCTACAATGTGGACTGGCACCGGGAGGAGCGCATGCAGCGGGACGAGAAGGACTATCGGGGCGAGAGCATCACCGTGCGCTTCGATCGCAGGCGGTGCATCCATGCCTCGGCGTGCCTCCGGCTGTTGCCCGCGGTCTTCAACGTCCGCAGGAGGCCCTGGATCGAGCCGGATGCCGCCCCGGTCGACGAGGTGGCGGAGGCGGTGCTGCGGTGCCCCACCGGGGCACTCCACTTCGAGCGGCGCGACGGCAGGGGGGCCGAGACTGCACCGGAGGTCAACTCGGTCACCGTGGCGGAGTGGGGGCCGCTCTACGTGCACGGCGACGTCGAGGTCGTGGACCACGAAGGCAACGTGCTGCTGCGGGACACGCGGGTGGGGCTGTGCCGGTGCGGCGCCTCCGGCAACCGCCCGCTCTGCGACGACGCCCACTTTGGCGTGGGGTTCGACGACTCCGGGAGCGTCGCTCAGGTTGGGCCGACCCCCGGGGCGAGCGGCACGGGTCCGCTGCGCGTCAGGGTCGTGAAATCCGGTCCGCTGGTGGTGGAGGGCTCGTTCCTGCTGGTCGGGGCGGATGGGCAGAAGGTGCCGGTCGCGGACCTGGCCGTGTGCCGCTGCGGCGCGTCGCGCGCGAAGCCCCTGTGCGACGGCTCGCACCGGTCAGGCGCCTTCCAGGAGTAGAGGCAGGCGCCGGGAGCAGCAGGCCTCAGGCCTCAGGCCTCAGACCTCAGACCTCAGACCTCAGACCTCAGCTCCCCCGCCCACCACCCGGCCTCAGGATTTCCACACACCCAGCCTCCCGGCCTCAGGCCTCAGCTCTCCCGCCCGCCCAGCGCTGTCTTGTAGTGCCCGAGGTCTGAGGCCTGAGGCCAGGTGGGCGGGTGGGCGGGAACTCCGAGGCCTGGGTGGTTGGGCGGTGGGGGGCGTGTCTGCTAGCCTTGCGCCGTGAACCAGTTGCCCGAACCGCTGGCCGGGGCCGACCCGGGTGAGGGCTCCCGGCGCCTGCGGGTGCTCGTCTTCGTGGTCGCGTACTACGCCGAGAGCACCCTGACCTGGGTGCTCAACCGCATTCCGAAGGAGGTCTTCGAGAGCTTCGACTGCGAGGTCCTGGTGGTGGACGACGGCTCCCAGGACCGCACCTACGAGATCGGCGAGGAGTACCGCCGCGAGCACCCGGAGATCCGGCTGACGGTGCTGCGCAACGAGCTCAACCAGGGGTATGGCGGCAACCAGAAGATCGGCTACACCTATGCCCTCCGCCGGGGTTTCGACGTCGTGGTGCTGATTCACGGGGACGGGCAGTACGCGCCCGAGGAGCTGCCCCGCCTGCTGGGGCCCCTGGTCGCGGGCGAGGCGGACGCGGTCTTCGGGTCCCGCATGATGAAGCCCCGCGAGGCGTTGCGGGGCGGGATGCCGCTGTACAAGTTCCTGGGCAACCGCGCCCTGACGTGGCTCGAGAACATGCTGCTCGGGACCAGGCTCTCGGAGTTCCACTCGGGCTACAGGATCTACTCGGTGCACGCCCTGGCCCGGCTGCCGTTCCTGCTCAATACGGACGACTTCCACTTCGACACCGAGATCATCGTCCAGCTCCTCGGGGCCCGGCAGCGCATCGTCGAGCTGCCGATTCCCACCTATTACGGGGGAGAGATCTGCCGGGTCAACGGCATCCGCTACGCGTGGAACGTCTTCCTGGCCGTGGTGCGCAGCACCCTGCACCGCGCCGGCGTGCTCTACCAGCGGCGCTACGACTGCCTGCCCGACGACAACACCCACTACGACCTCAAGCTCGGGTACCTGTCCAGCCACACAGCCGCCCTGCAGGCGATTCCCGACGGTGCTTCGGTGGTGGACATCGGAGGTGGCCCGGGAGAGCTCGATCTGCTCCTGGCCGCCAGGGGGTGCCGGGTCCTGCTGGTCGACCGGGTGGCTCCGCCCCGGGAGCTCCCCGGTGTCGAGTTCGTGCAGCAGGACCTGGATCAGCCCCTCGAGGTCGACATCCGGCCGTACCGGTACCTGCTCCTCCTGGATATCATCGAGCACCTGCGGGAGCCGGAGCGCTTCCTGCGCGACCTGCGGCGGCAGTTCGACGAGCGCCCCCGCACCCTCATCCTCACCACGCCCAACATCGCCTTCGTGGTGCAACGGCTCATGCTGCTGCTCGGGCAGTTCAACTACGGCCGGGTCGGCGTCCTGGACCGCACGCACAGCCGCCTGTTCACGTTCCGGACCGTCAGGCGGGCGCTCCGCGAGGAGGGGTTCCGGATCATGCGGGTGCGCGGGATCCCGGCGCCGTTTCCCAAGGTGCTCGGGCCTGGACGACTGGGGCGCCTGGCGGTGGCCCTCAACCGTGCCCTCATTGCGCTCTCCAGGACCTGGTTCTCGTACCAGATCTACGTCGAGGCGGAGTGCCGCCCGGATGTGGACTTCTTCCTTCGCGGGACCGCCACCGGCACCAGTGGGTCGCCTCCAGGACCGGGGAATCAGGCGTGAGCGCCGCCCGTTGCGACGGGAGGAGGGCTTTCGCAATGCTTCGCATGCTTCTTGCTCTGGTGTCGACACTGGTCGCCGGGTTGGTCGTCGCAGGAGAGATGCTCAAGCCGGGAGATGCGTTCCCGAGCTGGGCGCTGAAGGACCACACCGGAACCGAGGTCTCGTCGTCGTCGGTGGCCGGGAAGGCCTACCTGCTCTGGTACTACCCGAAGGCGCTCACTCCGGGCTGTACCAAGGAGGGCTGCGCGCTGCGGGACTCCTACGCGGACTTCCAGAAGCTCGGGGTCGAGGTGCTCGGGGTCTCCTTCGACGAGCCGAAGGACAACGCCGAGTTCGTGAGCACCCACAAGTTCCCGTTCCGTCTCCTGTCCGACACCAGGAAGGAGCTGGCCGTGGCGGTGGGCGCCGCCGACTCGCCGAGCCGGCTGTGGGCGCGGCGCGTGTCGTACCTGGTGGGGGGCGACGGGAAGGTCCTGGTGGCCTATCGCGATGTCGACCCGGCCACCCACGCCCAGCAGGTGCTGACCGACCTCGGGAAGCTGAAGAAGTGATGGTGCCGGTGATCGTGGCCGGGGTCGTGGCGGTGGCGCTCGCGGCTGCCGTCCCCGGCAATCCCGGGGTCCAACCGGTCGAGGAGGGGTGGCGGCGAGTCGTTGCGGCACAGCTCGAGCGCTACCCCGAGATGCAGGCCGAGGACGTGTACAAGCTGGCCCACCAGGCCACCTTCGGGCCGGCGCACCTGATCACCGACGAGGCGGCCGCGCGCCGGTACCTCCTGGCCGAGCTGGGAGGGGTCGCGGCCGACCCCGCGCCGCCCCTCGTGGAGCCGCTCGCGGACAACCCTCGCCTCGTGCGTGTCAACCTGAGGCCGTTCAAGGCCGCCGGCGGCGATCCCGAGGTGCTCCTCCGGG
Organism: Thermoanaerobaculaceae bacterium; assembly: GCA_025456225.1. Lineage (GTDB taxonomy): Bacteria > Acidobacteriota > Thermoanaerobaculia > Thermoanaerobaculales > Thermoanaerobaculaceae > JAAYVZ01. Next base: position 4,846 of record JALOLB010000034.1, on the reverse strand, counting down.
CGCTGGTGGCGACCGCGGCCTCGGTGAGCGGCGAGGCCGCTGCCATGCGCGGGCGGCTCGACGTGGCCCTGGAGGTGCTGCGGGAACGCGGCCGGCCCGCCGAGGCCGAGCGCCTGAGGGTGCTGGGGGCCGCGCTCGAGGCCCGGGGCTTCCCGGCCGCCCACCACTCGGAGGCGTACACCCGGAGCTACCGGCCGGCCTACCGGGTCGTCCGGAGTGACCTGCTGCCGAACCTGTGAGGCGGCTCACGGCAGGACCAGGTGGCGAGTGGTACGGTTGCCCCCATGACCACCCTCCATCACCCCCCTGCATGGCAGAAGCTCTGTCTGATCGCCTTCTTCGCGGCCGTGTGCCCGGTGCTCGCCGCGACCACGTGTGAGGCTGCCGGCCCCGTCATCGTGGACCACCGGCACACGGACGCGAGCCGCATCCCGGAGCAGTGGCTCGCCCAGGCGCGGGCCAGCCTGCGCATCGGCTACAGCCACACCTCGCACGGCAGTCAGCTCGTCACCGGTCTCGAGACGCTGCGGGCCTGGGATGCCCAGCGGTACGACTACGCCGGCTCGGGCTGGGGCCTGCACACCGGGGTGTTCCTCAACGACGGCTGGGCCAACGACTGGGCCGGCGACCTGGGTGGCGGCGGCGACCTGGCCTGGCGGGACGCCACCGTGCAGGGGCTGGCGCGGTCCGGAAACGACCGCAATGTCGTGGTCTGGTCGTGGTGCGGCGGCGTCAGCGACAACTCGGTCTCGGGCATCAACGCGTACCTCAACGCCATGAGCCAGCTCGAGCAGCAGTACCCGGGCGTGCGCTTCGTCTACATGACGGGCCACCTGGACGGCTCCGGGACCGCCGGGAACCTCCACCAGCGCAACCAGCAGATCCGCGCCTACTGCCAGGCCAACAACAAGATCCTGTTCGACTTCGCGGACATCGAGAGCTTCGACCCGGACGGCGCCACCGACTACCTGGCGCTCCACGCCACCGATGGCTGCGAGTACGACACCAACGGGGACGGCAACCCCTGGGGGGACGGCAACTGGGCGTCCGAGTGGGTGGCGGCGCACCCGCAGTCGGCCTTCGCCCAGGCGACAGGGGTGTGCGGCGACTGCGCCCACTCCCAGGCGCTCAACTGCGTGCTCAAGGGCGAGGCGTTCTGGTGGCTGCTGGCGAGGCTGGCGGGGTGGGACGGCGCGACGGGAGGCGCCCTCACCCACCAGTACATCGTGCCCTCCGTGGCGCACGCCGGGGGCGCCGTGGGGACCAACTGGCGCACCGACCTGGCGGCGGTCAACCCGGGGAGCCAGCCGGTGGAGATGGCTGCCACCTTCTACGACGTGACGACCGGGGCCGCCCGCACCGGCTCGGCGACCCTGGCGGCCGGGGCGACCCGGGAGTGGCAGGACCTGCTGGTGTCGTGGCTGGGTCTGGGCGCGGGTGCGAGTGCCAGGGGGGTGCTCCACCTCGGTGCGGACGGTCCCCTGGCCGTCACCACGCGCACCTACAACCAGCCGGAGGTGGATCGGACCTACGGCCAGGGATACCCGGCGCTCGGGGTGGATGACGGGATGGCCGCGGGCGAGCGGGGCATCGTGCCCCAGCTCAGGGAGAGCCCTGCCTTCCGCAGCAACCTCGGCGTCGTGATCCTGACGCCGGGGAGCTGCCGGGTGCGGGTCGGCCTGCGCAACACGGCGGGCGAGCCGGTGGGCACCGCCCGCGAGCTGGACATCGCCGGCGGGAGGTGGCGGCAGATCGACCGCGTCTTCGCGGACCTGGGGGCGGGTCCGACCGACCTCGGCTACGCGGTCGTCGAGGTGCTCACCCAGGGGTGCCGGGCCTGGGCGTACGGCTCGGTGGTGGACAACGAGACCGGCGACCCCACCACCGTGCCGGTGCTGGTACCCTAGTCCTCTGGTGGCCGCCTTGGTTCGTGCGACGGGACGTGCCGGGGGCGGCTCGCCTGCGAGGGAGGGTGCCGGATGCTGATGACCGCGAACCGACGCTTCGCCTTCTCGGCCTCGCGGCGTCTCGCCCGGCCCGACTGGGACAGTCTCCGCAACGAGGAGGTCTACGGCGCGGGCGGCGAGCGGGAGTGGGGGAGCGGCGAAAACTACGCCGCCCACCTGGTGCTCGCGGGTGAGCCCGACCCCACCACCGGCATGCTCGTGAACCTCACGGCGGTCAAGGCCGCGTTCCAGCCGGTGGTGGACTCGGAGTACGATCACAAGTTCCTGAACCTCGACACGCCGCCGTTCGACCGCCTGCCGCCGACCCCGGAGCTGGTGGCGCGCGAGCTGCTGGCGCGCGGGCAGGCGGCCTGTGCCGGGATGGGCGTGCAGGTCGTGGCGTGCCACCTCCAGGAGTCGGAGCTCACGGCCGCGTCCGCCTACGCCGACGGGCGCATCGAGCGGGACTGGTGGCTCGAGCTCTCCGCGGCCCGCGTCACGCGCTCGCCGTTCCTCACGGATGCCGAGAACGAGGCCCTCTTCGGCCGCGCCGCCTCGCCCCTGGGGCACGGGCACGGGTACCGCCTGCGAGTCACCCTGGCCGCACCCCTCGACCGCGAGACCGGCCTCGTGTCGCCCCACGAGCTGGTGGCCGGACTCCTGGGCGAGCTGCACGCGGCGCTGGACCACCGCAACCTCAACCTCGAGGTGCCGGCCCTCGCCCGCCAACCCATCACCACCGAGTGCCTGGCCCGGTTCGTCTACGTCTACCTGTGGCCTCACCTGCCGGTGACCCGGGTGCGCCTGTACGAGATGCCCCACTTCTTCGCGGAGTACGACGGGGAGCGGGGCTACCTCGGGCTCGAGCGGACGTTCTCGGCCGCCCACTGCCTGCGGGTGGCGAGCCTCTCCGACACGGAGAACCGGCGGGTCTTCGGCAAGTGCTCGAACCCCAACGGCCATGGCCACCGCTACACGGTGCAGGCGACGGTGGCGGCGCCGATCGACGCCCGGACCGGTACGGTGTTCGCCCTCGACCGGTTCTCGGCCGGGCTCGAGCAGGTGCTGTCCGAGCTGGACCACCGCCACCTCGACCACGAGGTGGAAGCATTCCGGGACCGCCCCTCGACCGGTGAGAACATCGCCCTCGTGCTGTGGCCGCGGCTCGCGGCGGTGCTCGACGAACGGCTCGTGCGGCTGCGCATCTTCGAGACGGGGAACAACCGCTTCACCCTGCGGGCAGAGGAGTAGAGACCATGGAACGCATGCTGATCACCGGGGCGAGTCGCGGCATCGGGCGGGCGATCGCCGTGCGCCTGGCGGGGCCCGGACGCGAGCTGCTGCTGCACGGACGCGACGCCGGGGCGCTGGCCGCGGTCGCGGCGGAGGTCGAGGCGAAGGGCGGCGTCGCCCGTGCCGTTGTCGCGGACCTGCGGTCGGAGGAGGGCATCGCCGCGCTGGTGGTGGCCGGTGCCGAGGGCCCCCTCGCCGCCCTCATCCACAACGCCGGGATCGGCGTCGTCAAGCCGGTGGTGAAGGTCACCCTCGCGGAGTGGCAGCGCAGCCTGGACATCATGGTCACCGCGCCGTTCCTGCTCTCCAGGGACCTGCTGCCGAGCCTGGGAGCGGGGAGCAGCATCGTCCACGTGCTCTCGGTCGCGGCCCGGCGCGGGTTCCCTGGGTGGGGCGCCTACTGCGCCGCCAAGTTCGCCCTCGAGGGGTTCTCCCAGTGCCTGCGGGAGGAGCTGCGGCCCCAGGGGATCCGGGTCATCAACATCTACCCGGCCGCCACCGACAGCACGATGTGGGAGGGCGTCCCCGGCGAGTGGTCGCGGGACCGCATGCTCCCGCCCGCCGAGGTGGCGGAGGCCGTGGCCTACGCCCTCGGGCGGCCGGGATCGGCGCTGGTCGAGCAACTGGTGGTCGGCCACGTGTCGGGGGTCTTGTGAGCGGGCCGGACGGTGTCGCCGAGGGTGTTGGACAAGACCTGGCCTGGCGCCCGCGGCTGATCGCCCACCGCGGCGTCCCGACGGCCTTCCCGGAGAACACGCTGGCGGGGTTCGGGCAGGCCCTCGAGGACGGGGCGGACATCCTGGAGACCGACCTCTGGGTCACCGCCGACGGCGTGCTGGTGTGCCACCACGACGCCACCCTGGATCGCGTCACCGACCAGAAGGGCGCAATCGGCGACCTGACCCTGGCCCGGGTGAAGCAGGCGACGGTCCTCCGCTCCGAGTACGGTGCCTTCGAGGGCGCTGGGCAGGTGCCCACCCTCGACGAGCTGCTGGCCTTCGTCCCGGCCGACCGGGGGCTCGCCCTGGAGCTCAAGGACCCCCGCCTCGGGGAGCCCGAGCTGGCGGCGCGCCTGGCAGGCCAGATCGCAGGCCGGATCGAGGCGGGCACGGTGATGCTCCTGTCGTTCCAGGAGGACCTCCTTTGGGCGGCGCGCCGGGCCGACCCCCGGGTGTGGATCTCGCGCATTGACGAGCATGAGCCGCACCCGTGGTTCGCTGGCAACGGCATCGGCACGGTCCCCCAGGCGATGGCCGAGAACCCCGCGTACATGGCCGAGGCCCGGGCGCGGGACCTCTGGGTGTGCCCCCTCGACCCGGCACCCGAGCCGCGCCTCGACTGGTACTCGACCCTGGAGGTCGACGCCCTGCTGACGGACGATGTCGCCAGGACCCGCCGGGAGCTCCGGGAGCGGGGATGGCTCGAAGGGTGACGCGCTGCCGATTGGGATGGCCATACGAGGGGCCTGTCGGTTGCGGTGGCTTCATGGTCGGTGTGGAGCACGGGGAAGAGGAGCCGGGATGCCGGTGCCGGGACGCGGCAGGACCGAAGCGACCGGGGATGTCGCCTGATGGGAGGTTCGAGCAGACGGCAACCTCGCCGCGCAG
>JALOLB010000213.1 GCA_025456225.1 Thermoanaerobaculaceae bacterium | reverse complement strand
GAGACCTGCGCCTTCGACCTCATCGAGGCGCGGGAGGTCCGCGAGGTGGCCCCCGGCGAGGTGGTCGAGCTGCTCGGCGAGGAGCCGCGCGTGGTGCGGCCCGGCTCGCCTGGACCGTTTTCGCACTGCGTGTTCGAGCACGTCTACTTCGCCCGCCCCGACTCGAAGGTGTTCGGCGAGGACGTGCAGGCGGTGCGGCTCGATCTCGGCCGCCAGCTTGCCCGGGAGCACCCGGTGGCCGCCGACGTGGTCGTGGGTGTGCCCGACTCGGGGATTCCGGCGGCGCTCGGCTACGCCCACGAGTCGGGCGTGCCGTTCGCGCTCGGAATGGTGCGCAACCACTACGTGGGGCGGACGTTCATCGAGCCCCGCCAGTCGATCCGCCACTTCGGCGTCAAGATCAAGCTCAACGCCGTGCGCAGCGTGGTCGGCGACCGGCGGGTGGTGCTCGTGGACGACTCGATCGTGCGCGGCACGACCTCCCGCAAGATCGTCACGATGCTGCGGCACGCCGGCGCCCGCGAGGTGCACCTGCGGATCTCCTCGCCGCCGACCATCGGCCCGTGCTTCTACGGGATCGACACCCCGGAACGCCGCGAGCTCATCGCCTCGAGCCAGAGCGTCGAGCAGATCCGCGCCTTCGTGGGAGCGGACTCGCTCGGCTACCTCACCGAGGCCGGCATGCTGGGCTGCCTGCGCACCCCGGGGCACCACTTCTGCACGGCGTGCTTCTCGGGCCGGTACCCGGTGCTGGACGGGGACGGCGCCGCCGAGGTGATGGAGAAGGACAGGTAGCCGGCCGCCCGCCCGCCCGCCCGCCCGGTGGTCGGTGGTCAGTGGCCGGTGAACAGAGGGGCAAGCGAGTCTGCCAGTGCGCAGGGAACCCGGTGCTGGGTGGGCGGGACTCCGATCACCGATAACCGATCACCGCTTCGTCCCCTCCGGCGTGGCCGCGGCCTCGCGCTGCTCCTTGGCCCACTTCGCGAGATCGGGGTGGTTGACCCACTCCACGCCCTTCTCCTCGGGCTGGCCCCACTCGGTGGGATGGAGATAGGACCCTCGCTCCTTCTCGGGCTTGTCCTCCTCGACGACAAGCGGGTGGGCGGTGGCATAGCGGTCCTGCCGGGTGCCGGTGATCTGCCAGCAGACCTCCATGCCGGGGACCCCTCCGGCGATCCGGAAGCGGTTGGCACGCAGCTTCTCGGCGACGTGCAGCCCGGGCGCGGCGGCGCCAATCGCGGTGAGCTGGTAGCGCACGTCGCGGTTGAGCGCCTCGAACCACTCGGGCAGCACCACCCAGCCGGAGCCGTCTCCGTCGAGGGTCACGGTGCCGTCGTAGATCGTCTTCTGGTCGGACGACACGACCGCGGCGTGCTTGAGAGTCCTGTCCTCTGGGGCGAGAGGGTTGTCGACTATCATGGTTGATGCAGAGTTGTAGATGGTATCTACAATCCAGACGGGCCCATCGAAGTACCCTGCAAAGCCGAGGCCGGTCTCGTGGCCGTACACGGCCTTGCCATCTTGGGTGAAGCCGTAGACCCCGATCCCCTGAAGGTCGGCTGTCCATCCTCGGATGCCGTAAACGGTTCCGGAGGTCCCCGCTCCGTACGCATGGACTCCCGCAAGCTTGCCTTCGGCGTGCAGTCCCACCTGGTTAGCCGACTTTGCCTCCACACCGTAGTGGTTGACGGCGTACCCGTAGACGCCTCGCGACCCGCCGAGATACCCCTCGTTGCCGTTGGCGTTGTGGCCGAACACGGCCTGCGAGGAGCCGCCGAGGAAACCGTAGTTGCCGGTGTCCTCGTGCTTGCCGTACACCCCCGAGCCCGACGTGCTCGAGACGCGGCCGTACACGGCCACGTCGCCGCCGCCGAGCGCCTGCAGGGCGCGCCCGCTCGTGCTCTCTGCATACACGCCGTACCCGGCGGCCGCGGTCCCCGCCACCGCCTTGGCGTCGCCCGCCGTGCTCGTGCTCCTGCCCCAGATCGTCGTGCTCTTCGACTCGGCGTAGAGCGCCCGGCCCGTGCCGGTGTTGAAGAGCTCGATGACGTTGCCCGTAGTCGAGCTCTCGCCGTGGTACGGGAGCGTCAACCCCCCGGCGTCGTCGTCCCCCCAGGTGACGGCAGCGCCGTTGTGCTTGAGCACCTTGCCGTTGGCGCCGCCCGAGGGAGAGAGCTTGGCGGTGGTGACCGCCGCGTTGGCCAGGTCGGTCGTTCCGACCGCCAGGTCTGCGATCTTCACGCTCGTCACGCCGCCGTCGGCGATCGCGACGGCATTGGCGTCGACGGCGATCCCGGCCCCGGCTCCGACCTCGACGGTCACGTCGCCGCTCGTTCCACCGCCGGTCAGCCCGGCGCCAGCGGTCACACCGGTGATGTCACCGCCACCGCCGGAGCTGTTCTCCGCCAGCAGCTCGTCCCGGAACGCCATCTCGAAGGTCGCCGGATCCTGGGAGCCGTTCGCCACCCCGGAGCCGAAGGCGATCACCTTGCCGGTGCCGGAGGTCACCTCGATGGTGAGCCGCGCATTCTGGGTCGACAGGGCAGGGAACTCGCTCCCGAACCCCTTCTGCAGTTGCTCCCACTGCCGCACCGTGTAGGTCTTGCTCCCGAGGGTGGCGCCGGTCGGGTCCTTGACCGTCACCTTCACGGTGCAGGTGCCGGTGCCGGTGGTCTCCACGAAGCCGTAGTTGTAGCGGAAGGTGGAGTCCCCCGACGGCAGCGTCGCGTACACCCCCACCAGCTCGGTGGACTGCCCGGAGCCAATCGCGAACGAGGTGGGCGTCCCGGCGAAGTACTGGCCGACCGAATCCTTGAGCTCGCCCGACTGGGAGTAGATGCGCGACCCGGCCAGGACCTTGACGTTGGAGGTGACGCGGATGGCGCCGAATGTCTGCTTGCTGAACATGAGCTGCACGGCGTTCTCGTAGCGCGCGGTGTCGCCGGGTTGGATGGTGTCGGTGTAGCTCAGGGGCGTCAGGTTGGCCTGGCGCTCGAGGAGGTAGAACGTCACGTTCGCCGCCGTGGCGTTCGGGTTGTGCACCCACACGGTGGTGTACCAGACCGCTGGCGGGGTGCCCGGGTTGGCGCCCACCGACGGCAGGAACACGTCGGTGCCGGTGAAGCTGGCGGTGGCGGATCCGGCGGTGGCAACGACCAGCATGGCAAGCAGGGCATGGGCACGTGTCATGAGATCCCCCCCCCGGGGTCCTCTCGATTCTGGTGCGCCGACTGGAACCCCGATCCTCGCTGCTGCAACGATACTCGATCCTTGCCGTGCGTGCCCGGCACTGGCGCTCGGCTATCATGCCCGCCGTATGAGCGAGCCGAACCCATCCGCACCTCTCACCTACGCCGCAGCGGGCGTCGACATCGACGCCCAGGACCAGGCCCTGGCCGGCGTGAAGCGTCTGGCGAGGTCCACCTTCACCTCCGGCGTGCTGTCGGAGATCGGGTCGTTTGGCGGGCTGTTCTCCCTCGAGCCCGACAACCCGCAGGGCCAGGTGCTGGTGGCCTCGGCCGACGGGGTCGGCACCAAGCTCAAGGTCGCCCAGATGGCCAGCATCCACGACACCGTGGGCGAGGACCTGGTCAACCACTGCGTCAACGACATCCTGGTGTGTGGGGCCCGCCCCCTGTTCTTCCTCGACTACTTCGCGAGCGGCAAGCTGGACCCCGGCGTCATGGTGCGCGTCGTCGAGGGGCTGGCGCGGGGCTGCCGGGCCAACGCCTGCGCCCTGCTGGGGGGCGAGACGGCGGAGATGCCGGGGTTCTACGCGCCCGGCGAGTACGACGTGGCCGGCTTCATCGTCGGCGCCTGCCGCCGCGACCGGCTGCTGCGTCGGGAAGCGGTGACGGCCGGCGATGCGCTGGTGGCGCTGCCCTCCACCGGCCTGCACACCAACGGGTACTCGCTGGCCCGCCGGGTCTTGTTCGACGTGCTGGGGCTCGAGGTCGACAGCCTGGTGCCGGAGCTGGGTACCACGGTGGCGGAGGCGCTCCTGGCGGTGCATCGGTCGTACCTCGCGGCTGTTGGACCGCTGCTGGAGCGGGGTCGCGTCAAGGCCGCAGCCCACATCACCGGCGGCGGCATCCCCGACAACCTCCCGCGCGCCCTGCCCGGGACGCTCGGGGCGGAGATCTATCTCGATTCCTGGGACGAGCCGCCGCTGTTCAGCGTACTGCGGCGCGCCGGCAGCGTCCCCGAGAACGACATGCGCCGCACCTTCAACCTCGGCGTCGGCATGATCCTGATCGTGGCCGACGCGCACCTGGGCGACGTTCTCGAGACGCTCGTCCCCCACGGCCCCGGCTGGGTCCTGGGTCGGGTCACCGGCGAGCCCGGCGTGAGGTTCCTCCGCCGATGAGGCCCCACTCGGACCCCGGACCCCGGACCCCGGGCCCCGGCCCCCGGTCAGGACGCGCCAAGATCGCCGTGCTGCTCTCCGGCCGGGGCAGCAACTTCGTCGCCCTCGCCGAGGCGTGCGCCCGGGGCGAGGTTCCGGCCGAGATCGTGCTGGTGCTGTCGGACAAGCCCGATGCACCGGGCCTGGAGCGGGCGCGCGAGCGGGGCATCCCCACCCGGGCGATTCCCCGCAAGGGACTGGGGCGCGAGGAGCAGGAGCGCCAGATGGTCGCCGCCATTCGCGAGGCGGGTGCCTCGTGGGTGTGCCTGGCCGGCTACATGCGGATCCTCGGGCCGGAGCTCGTGTCGGCTTTTCCCGAGCGCATCCTCAACATCCACCCGGCGTTGCTGCCCGCCTTCCCCGGGCTCGAGGCCCAGCACCAGGCGTTCGAGTACGGCGTCAAGGTCTCCGGCTGCACCGTGCACCTCGTCGACGCCGGCTGCGACACCGGGCCGATCGTCGTGCAGCGGGCCGTCCCGGTGCTTGACGACGACACCCCCGAGACCCTTGCGGCCCGCATCCTGGAGCAGGAGCACCGCGCCTACGCCGAGGCGCTGCGTCTGCTGCTCACCCGGCCCTGGCGCGTCGAGGGCCGCAGAGTGGTGTTCAGCTAGAGGGTGGCGCCTCGGCAGCCGTGGGCTCGCGGGCAAACCTGCTCAGGGCCGCGAGCAGGCGCTCTCCGCCCGCGGCGAAGGTGTCGTTGTGGCCGGCACCCTCGATGGCCAGGAGCTGCCTGGGCTCGGGCGCGGCCGCGAGGAGGCGCTCGGCGTGGGCGAAGGGGACGATCTCGTCGTCCCGGCTGTGCACGATCAGCACCGGGCAGCGCACGCCCGGAAGCTTGCGCGCGGACTCCATGCGGGTCCGGACCAGCGCTCGCGGCACGAACGGGTAGTGGAAGGCGGCGAGATCGGGAACTGACGAGAAGGTGGACTGCAGCACCAGGCCGGCGGGCCGGACCTCGGTGGCGAGCTGCACGGCCACGCCTCCACCCAGAGACTTTCCGTACAGGACAATCCGACCGGGGGAGATGCCGCGCTCGACGGTGAGCACCCGCCACGCTGCGCGCGCGTCCTGGTAGAGCCCGTGCTCGCTCGGACGCCCCTCGCTGCGGCCGTAGCCCCGGTAGTCGAAGATGAGGACCTGCAGACCCAGGCGGGCCATGGTCGCCACGGTGCCCGCCCGGTGCGTGAGGTTGCCGGCATTGCCATGAAAGTACAGCAGTACCGGACCGTCCTCCGCGACAGGCTCCGGGCCAGCCGGAGGGTGTACCCACCAGCCGTGCAGGCGGCGCCCGTCCTCGGTGGTGAAGGAGAGGTCCTCGAACCGGCAGCCCAGGCGCCGGCCCAGCCCCGCCGTGTCCCACTCGCCGACCGGGAAGCGGGCCGGGAAGTAGAGCATCGAGCCCTCGAGCAGCATGAGCACCCCCACGAGGACCAGCCAGACCGCACCCGCGCCGGCCAGCAGGACCAGGAGCCGGACCGCCCAGGTGCGACGATGGGAGCCGGCGCTCACGGCCAGACCGGTGCGGTCACAGTGACGCCGGCGGCCTGGAGCGCCTGCCGCACGGCCCGGGCGACGGCGAGGGCGGCCGGCGAGTCGGAGTGGATGCACACCGTCTCGGCGCGCAACCGCAGCATGCTGCCGTCCACGGCCACGACCTCGCCGCGGCAGGCGACCCGCACCGCCTGGGCGGCCGCCTCCTCGGGATCGTGGATGACGGCGTCCGGGAAGCGACGGGCCCGCAGGGTGCCGTCGGGCTCGTAGCGCCGCTCTGCGAACGCCTCCGCGAGCGCCTCGAACCCCGCCGCCCGGTAGACCTCCAGGCACGGCGACTCGGCCAGCCCGACCAGCCGCACCCGCCCGCGCCAGGGCGCTGCGCCGCGGGCGACGGCTGCTGCAATGGCCGGATCCCGTGCCGTGTCGTTGTAGAGGGCGCCGTGGGGCTTGACGTGGGCGAGCCGGATCCCCAGCCCTGCGGCAACGCGATCGAGCGCTCCGATCTGCCCCGCGACGCAGGCGGCGATCTCGTCCGGCGTCATGGCGACGGTGCTGCGCCCGAACCCGGCCCGGTCCGGGTACCCCGGGTGGGCGCCGCACGCCACGCCGAGGTGACGCGCAGCGGCCAGCGTGGCCGCCATGGTGCCCTCGTCACCGGCATGGCCGCCGCAGGCGACGTTGACCGAGCTGACGAGGGCCAACAGCGCCGCCTCCGAGCCGTCGGCCAGCGCCTCCGGCCGCTCTCCCGCGTCCAGGTTCACATCGATGAAACGAGTCGAGAGTTGAGAGTCAAGAGTCAAGAGTGCCCCCACCCAGGATAATGTGGGGAACGCTCACCCCCAGCCTCTCGACTCTCAACTCTCGACTCTCGACCGGGCGGGTGGGGGACGGGCTGTTCCTTGGCCTCTC
>JALOLB010000033.1 GCA_025456225.1 Thermoanaerobaculaceae bacterium | reverse complement strand
AGGAGGTCCACCAGGGTCTCGTGGATCCAGGTGTGGGTGTAGTGGCGCCGGGTCGCGAGGAGACCCCCGAAGGCGTTCTTCATCGCCCCGGTGGTGGTCGTGTAGATGTGGCACTTGACGGTCGGCAGGTGGACGATGTTCGTGCCGACGAAGAACTCCGGGATGCGGATGCCGTGCGGGAAGATGCGCGGCAGGGCGAGCATCTCCCCCTTCGGCTCGTAGTCGATCCACTTGAGGTCCCAGGGGAAGCAGTTGTAGCGGATCGGCACGCCGTGCCGCTCGAGCACGGGCAGGTAGCCGTTGAGGCGCTCGCCCTTCTTGGGGTCGGTCACGACCGTGTTGTTCTGCACGCACACCAGGTCGGAGTGGCCGGCCTTCCGGAGCCCCAGGATGGTGCCTTCGAGCTGCCATGGCGTGGTGTTGGCGCCGGGGAACGGGAAGTGCCAGGAGATGTTGTCCTTGAGGATGGTGGTACACCCCGGGGCGAGGGCGGCGCCGGCTCCTCCGAGCTCCATGAGGCGCTGGGTGTCGTCGAGGACCGTTGCCGGGGTGGTGCGTAGCAGGGCGACGCGGCTCTTCATGGCAGGCCTCCAGCCTGGGCGACGATGAGTCCGGCCAGGACGGCCCAGACCGCCACCGCCGCGAGCAGCGGCCGGTCGGCCAGCAGCGTCGCCGTCGGGTCCTGGGACCCCTCCCGGGTCAGCAGGAACAGGTAGCGGAGGATCCCGAACAGCACCACCGGAGCCGTGAGCAGCAGCGCCTTTGAGTGGAACTTGGCCTGGGTGTCGGGGGCGACGGTGTAGAGCACGTACGCAACCATCGTGACGCCGGCGAGGAGGCTCACCGCCTGGGTGAGGAACGCCGCCGGGTAGTGAGGGGTGCGCGCGGAGGGATGGGTGATCTCCGGCACGCGCTTGGCGAAGGCCAGGAGGAGGGCCAGCAGGAAGCCGCAGATGAGCAGCCAGTGGGAGATCTCGACCGAGATGGCGAGCGCCCCGGCCGCCAGCCGCACCACGAAGCCGGTGGCCAGGATCATCGCCTCGAGCACCGGGACGAGCTTGAGGCCGAGCGAGTAGGCGAGGTTGAGGCCGACGTAGATGGCGAGCGCGGCGAGAACGCCGCGCCCCAGCACGGCCCCCATGACCACGGCGCAGCCGGCGAGGCCAGCGGCAGCGGCGAGGGCGAGGGCGATTGAAAGCTCACCCGCGGCCACCGGGCGGCGGCACTTGACCGGGTCGGCGCGGTCGGCGTCCCGGTCGACCACGTCGTTGATCAGGTAGACCGCCGAGGACGCCAGGCAGAACAGCCCCGCCGCTGCGCCCACGCGCAGCAGCGCCGGCGGATCGAAGGCGTGCCCGGCAAACAGTGCCGGGGCGACCACGAAGCCGTTCTTGAGCCACTGCCGCGGGCGCATTGCCCGCGCGAGCGCAGCAACCGGGCGTCCGGGTTTCACGCCGGCAATGCTAGCATCCCTCATGACCCGCATGCGGTTGGACCAGGCGCTCGTGGAGCGCGGCCTCGCTCCCAGCCGGGCGCGGGCTCAGAGCCTGATCCTGGCGGGGGTGGTACGGGTCGGTGGCGAGGTGGCGGACAAGGCGGGTCGGGCGGTGGACGCCTCGGTGGCCATCACTGTCGACGCCCCGGACTACCCGTGGGTGTCCCGGGGCGGGATCAAGCTGGCGGCGGCTCTGGACGCCTTCGCGATCGATCCCGGCGGGCTCCGCTGCCTGGACGTGGGAGCCTCGACGGGAGGGTTCACCCACGTGCTCCTGACCCGGGGGGCGGAGTCGGTGGTCGCTCTTGACGTGGGTCGCGGCCAGCTCGACTGGAGCCTCCGGCAGGACCCCCGCGTCACGGTCCTCGAGGGCGTGAACGCCCGGTTCCTGACCCCGGCCGACCTGCCTGGGCCGTTCGACCTGATCACCGTGGACGTCTCGTTCATCTCCCTGCGGCTGGTGCTGCCGGCCCTGCAACCCCTCCTTGGCGCGGCCGGCCGCCTGGTGGCCCTCATCAAGCCGCAGTTCGAGGCCGGCCGGGGCCAGGTCGGCAGGGGTGGCGTGGTGCGGGACGCGGCGGTGCGCGAGGCGGCGATCGCGGGGGTCCTGGTGGCCGCGGACGCCCTCGGATTGCGGTTGCTTGGTCGGATCGCGTCGCCGATCCCCGGCCCGGCCGGCAACGTCGAGGAGCTGGCAGGCTTCGCCAGCGGATCACGTGATCAGCGAATCAGCTAGTCAGCTTCCCCACCCACCCAGAAAGGAGCCACGCCGCTGGGATCCCGTCTTTGCTGACGAGCTGATTCGCTGAAACGCTGATCTGCTGAGCCGCTACTCTCTCGGCTTGATGACAACTTCGATGCCCGAGCCCTCCAGCTCGCGGGCGAAGGTGAGCGCGTCGGCGTCGCTGCCGACGATCGTGCCGTAGTGCATCGGCACTGCCATCTTCGGCCGGATGCGGCGAGCCGCCTGCGCCGCCTCGTGGGCAGTCATGACGTAGGTGCCGGACACCGGTAGCAGCGCCACATCCGGCGCCAGGCCGTCCATCTCGGGGATGAGGTCGGTGTCGCCCGCGTGGTAGTAGGTCGTCGCGGCGACGGTGAAGAGGAACCCCACCTTGCCGGTCTCTCTGGGGTGGAACGTCTTGTTGGTGTTGTAGGCCGGCACCGCCGTGATCCCCACGCCGGCCACCTCGCAGCGCTCGCCGGTACGCAGCACCCGCACACCCGGGAGCTTCTCGGCCACCTCCGGCGGCCCGACGACGATGGTGGCCTCCGTGCGGACCCGCGCCAGGTCCTCCTGGGACAGGTGGTCGAAGTGGTCGTGGGTGATGAGGATCAGGTCCGCCGCCACCACCTTGGGGGGGAGCTTGTAGGGGTCCACGTAGACCACGGGTGGCCCGTCGATGCGGAACGTGTCGTGTCCCAACCAGTGCAGGGAGTCGATCATGCATGCACCTCCTGGCGCCGGTGCCGGCGCCGCCAGTCATCACCTTCCCGGACCGCCTGCCCTGGACCGTGCTCAGATCGGCGAGCGGTGGGGGGCGGCCAGGAGGCAGGTGAAGAACCCCTCGCGGCCGCGCAGGGACTCCAGGGGCACGAGAGCACCTTCCGAGTCACGGCGGAGCCCCTGGTAGAGCATTGCCAGCTCGCCCCGCCGCTGGAACAGCCAGACCTCGGGCGAGTCCCCCTCGTTGAGCCCGACCGGGTTGAGGGCCACCCGGAAGGCGTGCTCGAGTGCGCCCGTCTCGTCCTGGTAGAGGCCGATGTACCAGACGCGCCTGGGCGCCTCGTCGAGGACGCTGACCACACAGAGCCGCCGGTCCACGACCACCGGCGCGGAGGAGTCGGTGCCGCTCTCGGCATCGCTGCCCCCCTGCTCCTGCACCGCGTGCAGGAGGGTGACACCCTCGGGGAGCGGCTCCAGCTCGCCAGGCGCCACCTCGAAGCTCAGGCTCTCAATCAGCGGCATCGCGTCCAGGCCCTTGAGACGGGCGATGCCGAGGGAGCGCAGCCCCACCCAGGGCTGGCCCCCATCCGGCTCGAGGGGGGGCAGCACGACCCACAGCACGCCATGGAGGTGGGTGGTGAAGAGCTGCTGGGGGCCCAGCTCGACATCGAGGGCCCGTACGAACTCCTCGGAGAGGACCGTGCCGAGGTTGACGAGCTCGCCGTTCTCGGCGATGTAGGCGGCGTAGGGTCGGTCGCGGAAGCCCTCGGGGGCGCGGCTCGATTTCCGGACCGGCTCGAGGAACTTGAGCACGTGATGCACGTCGTACCCGGAGGCGATGAGGAAGTCGGCGATGTCCTCGACCTCGTGGGTGCGCTTGCCGGTGGTCAGGCGGCCGAGCTCGATGATGCCATGGCCAAAGAACTCGTACTGCGGGTGCTCGGCGGTTGGGGTGACCATCGGCAGCAGGTGGTAAGTGCCGACGTTGACTGCCATTCGCATGCCACTGTCGAACGGGAAGTCCTGCCGTCGCAGGCGCTCGTAGAGCAGGCGCAGCTCGGCCGCCATCCAGAGGAGGGAGCGCGCCGAGCGGCCAGAGTAGAAGGCACCGTCCCCGAGGAACTTCTCGAACGTCAGGCGGTACCGCCGGCGGACCTGGTCCACCTGGCCGAGGAAGCGCACCATCTGGCGCATCGCGCCTTCCTCGGTGGCGGGGCCGCGCCGCCTCAGCGCCTCCAGCACCCTGGTGAACTCCACGAGGTCGTACACCATGCCGTAGCGCTGCACCACCGAGGAGACAACGCCGATCGCAGAGTACGAGAGCGGTCTCGTGAAGCTCGAGAGCTGGACCGGCCGTCCCTGTACCCGCGCCGAGGCGCGGCCACCCCGCTGGTCGATGGAGACGACCCGTCGGCGCAGGGCCGAGATGACCTCGTAGCGACGCCCGCGTAGCGCCAGCTCCTCGAGGACCGGCCGCAGCTCGGGCGGTGGATGGGGCGTGTCGGGGTGATTCCACAGCGGCAGCAGCTCCTGGACGGCGAGGCAGAGAAGCAGCCGCTCCCGGGGGAGGGAGGGGGCCTCGGGGTCCATGGCGGCCAGCACCTGGTCGAACCCCGGGTCGCGTTCCCGCAGGTGCTGAACCTGCTGATTGAGGCTGTTGAGGAGGCGCCGCACCCATCCCGCGTCGACGTGCAGGAAGCCGTGCAGGAACGAGTTGACGCGACGCACGTCGCACCCGACGTGACTCTCGGCAAAGGGAATCAGGTCGTCGCGCAGCAGCCGGGAGAAGGCCCGGGACGGGTTCCCGACCTCGATCCCGTCGCTGCGCCGCACCCGGGAGAGGGCCTCGGTCTCGCCGCGGTGGGCGACCTCGGCCATGCGCTGCGCCAGGAGGTAGCGCAGCTCGTCGAGGTTGCGCTGGCCGATCTGGGGGAACGCCGCCTGCTCCGCGAGGGTGATGGCGTGGACGCGATCGCCGATCTCGGCGCTGAGCACCAGCCAGAAGATCTCCGGCAGGCGCTGGCCGTAGTCGTTGATGTAGGCGTTCTCGAGGCAGTCCGCGATGTGGCCCGCCACCACGCGTCGGAGCTCCACGAGACCCGACTTGTCGAGCTGCTCGTTGGCCGACACCGCCCGCCGGTTGGTGGCCTCGCCGTCGATCAGGCGGCCCAGCTCGCGACAGAAGGTCTCCCACTCCCCGGTCTGGGCATGGGGGTACCCGAGCGTCACCGGCCGCTGCTCGTCCTCGGCGTACAGCCAGTAGGGCGCCGGGACGCGCGAGGCCGCGTCCTCGAACACCCGCGTCCACGAACCCTCGATCTCACGCGGCGTCAGCAGGGCGAGCTGCGGCGCGCTCTGCTGCAGGACCTGCTCGATCGTGCCCGGACCTTCCCCCATCGCAGAGCATTGTAAGGCGCCCGGTCCTCACGGGGGTGCTCGCCGGTCGAGCGTGCGGTAGGCGATTGCCTCGGCCACGTGGCGCGGGGCGAGCCCCTCCGCGCCGTCGAGATCGGCGATCGTGCGGGCCACCCGGAGGACCCGGTGGACCCCGCGCGCCGACAGCCCGAGACGCGCCACGGCGAGCTCCAGCAGGCGCTCCCCGTCCGGGCCGGGTGCGCAGAACCGGCGGATCTCGGGGGGCGCCAGGGTGGCGTTGGTGGGGCCGCCACCCTCCTGCCGGCGGGACGCCTGGCGCTGGCGGGCCGCAAGGACCCGCGCCCGCACGGCCCCCGATGTCTCGCCGGCACGCCCGCTCAGGAGGTCCGAGAACACCACCGCGGGCACCTCGAGCTGCAGGTCGATGCGGTCCAGCAACGGGCCCGAGAGCCGGGCCCGGTAGGCCTGCACCTGCCGGGGGGTGCAGCGACACTCCCGGCGGGGGTCGCCGAGGTGCCCGCACGGGCAGGGGTTGGAGGCGGCGACGAGCTGGAAGCGGGCCGGGAATCGCACGCTTGCGACGGCCCTGGCGATCACCACCTCGCCGCTCTCCAGAGGCTGGCGCAGGACCTCCAGGACGTCGCGCCGGAACTCCGTGACCTCGTCGAGGAAGAGCACGCCGTTGTGGGCCAGCGACACCTCGCCGGGCCGGGGCGTGGTGCCGCCTCCGACCAGCCCTGCCGCCGAGATCGTGTGATGGGGGGCGCGAAACGGCCGCCGGGTGATCAGCCCGGCAGGGCGTGGCACCCGCTCGGCCACCGAGTACACCTTGGTGGTTGCCAGCGCCTCGTCCTCGTCGAGCGGGGGCAGGATGCCGGGGAGCCGCTGCGCCAGCATGGTCTTGCCGGCTCCCGGGGGGCCCAGCATGAGCAGGTGGTGCCCGCCGGCTGCGGCGATCTCGAAGGCGCGCCTGGCCTGGGGTTGACCGCCCACTTCGGAGAGATCGGGACCATCGAACGGCAGGTCCGCCGGTGGGCCGCCGTTGCCGCCCCGCACGGGAGGAAGGGCTCTCTCACCCCGCAGGTGGGCGACGACCTGGGTCAGGGTGCGCGCCGGCAGCAGCCGAGCCCCCCGCACCACCGCGGCCTCGGCGAGGTTGTCGGCGGGCAGGAGCACGGTCGCCCCGTCGGCGGTGGCGGTCTCGACGATCGGCAGGACGCCCCGCACCGGCCGCAGCACCCCGTCCAGGGACAGCTCGCCCAGCAGCCAGAGCCGGGCGGGGACCTCGGGTGTGCGCCCGCAGGCGGCCAGGATGCCGCAGGCCATGGCCACGTCGAGCAGTGCGCCCTCCTTGCGCTCCTCGGCGGGCGAGAGGTTGATGACGATGGCGCGGGTGTCGAGATCGCCGCCGAGGTGGCGGATCGCCGCCAGGACGCGCTCCCGGGCCTCCCGGACCGCGGCGTCCGGCAGGCCCACGACCGTGAGGGCAGGCGTGCTGGGGCGGGCATCCACCTCCACCTGCACGCGCAGCGCCTCGACGCCTCGCGGCACCGCTGAGTAGACACGTGTGACCATGGATCACCCCCAAAGGGGCAATGGCGTGGCGGGATACGAGCATTCTCGGTGCGAGATCGGGGCGTGTCAAGGTCGACCAGCACTCCCCAAGCGTGGCCATCAGCCTGGACGTGGACCCCGATCGAACCAGCAGGCTGGGAAGAATCCACAGCAGCAGAGCAGGTTGACTCTGCGTTGCCTTCGGGTTGTCCTGGTACTTGTTGGTCCAGGTTCTGTCAAGACTCCGGCCATGGCTCAGCTCCCCCGCCCATGTGAACGGGTGGATGAGGGCGATCTGCCACGGAGCGACTATCCTTCCCTTGTGGACAGCGAGCCCGGCCCGCAGGTTGCGGCCCTCAAGCGTCTGCTGGACGCCGAGATCAAGCGCCAGGTCTCAGCAGATCATCTGGGCTGCTGGCCGCTACTGGTGGGGGTGGCCGGGGTGGTGCTGGGGCTGCTGCTGCTGACCGGGGTGCTGTGAGCGGCGAGCAGGGTCTGGCCGGCCGCGGTGAGGAAGGTGGCGAAGGGCGTGCGCGGGGGGTGGCCCCCGACCGCCGCCAGGGCCAGCAGGAGGCTCAGCACCAGGCAGGCCAGCCCTCCCGAGACCACCATGCCGGCCAGCCGGTCGAGCCAGCCCAGACGCAGCACCTCCAGCCCCTTGCGCAGGCCTCTCGCGGCGATCAGGACGAGCACCCCGGCGACGAGCGCGCTGCCCACGATGGCGCCGATGCGGAGGCCGGGTGACACGCTGCCGGAGCCGACGAGCAGCGACACCGCAGCCGGGGCGACCCAGCGCCCGGCCGCCACGGCCGCGACCGTGGCCGCCAGAGCGGCCAGCATGCGGAGCGCACCCCACCACAGTCCGGCCAGGGCACACCCGACGGCCACGATGACGAGCAGCAGGTCCATGCCCGCATCATACCTGCAGGCCGGGAATCCGCCGAGCCGGACGAGGATTGCAGTGGCTATCGGAGGATCCGCCCCATGAGCTGGCTGCCCGATCCCCTGCACCCCTTCCTCGTTCACTTCCCGATCGCGCTCGCGATGGTGGCGCTGCTCGTCGACGTGGTTGCGCGCTTGCGCCGGGGCGCGGGCGAGGCGTGTGCCGTCGCCCTGCTGGCCCTGGCCGCGGTCGGGAGCATTGCCGCTGTCCTCTCCGGTCAGGCGGCGCACGACGCCGCCGTGGTCCCTGCCGCGGCCCGGGACCTGGTAGAGCGCCACGAGGAAATGGGGGAGATGGTGATGTACGGGCTGGTGGCGCTCCTCGCGGTGCGCGGCGTGGTGGCGTGGCGTCGCTGGCAGCATCCCCTTCTCGGATGGGTCCAGACCCTGCTGCTCGTGGCGGTGGTGGCGCTCGTGGGGCTCACCGGGCACCTGGGCGGCGAGCTCGTCTTCGGGCATGGCGTCGGCACGGCGCCCGTCCAGCGCGCCCGCTGATCCCTCCGCCCGCCCGGTCGAAGGTCGAGAGTCGAAGGTCGAAGGTCGAGAGTCGAGAGTCGAGAGTCGAGAGTCAAGAGCTCTCCCCCACCCGCTTCGCGAACGGTGAGCTCTGGCGATGTAGCCTCGTGAGCTCGCACATGGGCTCCCAAGCGTGATTTGCTCTGCCGCAATGTCGGCTTGCGACCATCCGAGCTGGATATCGAGCCATGCCGGGCGGGCGGTGGTCTTTCGACTCTTGACGTTCAACTCTCGACCGGGCGGGCGGTGGCGCCGGGGTGCTACCATCGCGGGCCGTGAGACGACAGGGTGTGACGCTGATCGTGGCGGCCCTCGCCTGGTGGGGGGTGGTGAAGGGGGCGGCGGGGGCGCCGACGCGGCTCGCGTGGGAGGTGCTGCGGCACGACACCCCGCCCGTCATGTGGGTGGACACCACCCACGCCGTCCGACTCCTCGTCCACAACCCCTCCACCCAGGAGTGGTCCGAGGCCGGGGGCGACCACCTGTCGTACCACTGGCGCCGACTCGACGGAGGTGTCGAGGTCCGGGACGGGATGCGCTCGCGGTTCGACGCGCCGGTGGGTCCCGGTCAGACGGTCGAGGTGACCGCGCGGGTCCAGGCCCCCCCGCGCGGGGGACGGTGGGTGCTGGAGTGGGAGATGGTGCGCGAGCAGGTGGCCTGGTTTGGCGCGCCAGCCGGGAGCCCGCCACTGCAGGTGCGGGTGTGGGTCGTGCGCCGCAGCGTCGTGCTGCAGGCTCTGCTGGTGCTGGTGACCCTGGGGCTGGTGCTCGTGGCTCGCCGACGGGAGAGCTGGCTGCGCCCGGGCGGGGTCCCGCTTGCCGAGGTCCTGCCCGTGGCCTGGGTGTGGCTGGCTCTGGTTCTGCTGTCGGTGAGCTTTGCCGAGTTGGCGCGCCGGCAGCTCTGGGAGGGCGCAGGGATGCTGGTGGCCTCCTCCGCCGCGCTCCTGGCGCTGCAGGTGGCGCTGCTGCCGGCACGCTGGCGTCCCCTGGGGGCCTCGGTGCTGGTCGGCTTCCTGTCGCTCGTGGCGGTGTCCGATCTCGCCTACCTGCGCTTCTTCGGAACCATCGTGCCGGTGGTCGCGGCGGCGGCGGCGCACCAGGTGGGGCAGATCGAGGGCTCGATCGCGGCCCTGCTCCGGGGGACCGACCTCTGGCTGGGTGTGACGGCCCTGGCCGGCATCGGCCTGGCAGCCGCCTGGCCCAGGCCGGGCGCGGCAGCGCCGGCCCATCGGCGCGCGGCCTTCGCAGCCACGCTCCTCACCTGTCTGGCGGGCGCCATGCCGGCCGGTGTGACCCTCGTGCGGGGGATCCGGGACAAGGCGTTCGCCGACCAGCTCTTCTCCCAGGAGATGCTGGTCGGGCAGTGGGGCGTGCTCAACGTTCACCTCTTCGACGTGGCCCGCACCGGTCGCGAGTGGATGAGCGCCGGACACCCGTCCAAGTCCACCGTCGACGAGGCGGTGGCCTACTTCCGGACGCGGACCGGGGCACCTCCCGCCTCGAGCGTCGCGGCCGGGGCCAACATCATTCACATCCAGGTGGAGTCGCTCCAGGGATGGGTCGTCGGGGCGAAGGTCGGTGGCCAGGAGGTGACGCCGTTCCTCAACCGCCTGCGGGGCGGCGCGCTGTACTTCCCCAACCTGTTCGACCAGACCGGTCAGGGACGCAGCTCCGATGGCGAGTTCATCGCCCTCAACTCGCTGCACGCCCTGGACCGTGGCGCCGTGTCGTTCCGGCGCCCGCACAACCGATTCGTGGCGATCCCGGCGGTGCTGCGGGCGCACGGCTATCAGACGCTCTCCGCGCACCCGTTCGAGCGGGGGTTCTGGAACCGGGCGGTGCTGCACCCGCGCTACGGCTTCTCGCAGATGCTGTTCAAGCGGGAGCTGGGGTCGGGCGAGGTGATCGGGTGGGGGCTGGCCGACGAGCCGTTCTTCCTGCGCGTTGCCGAGCACCTGCAGGGGATGCCGCAGCCCTTCTACGCGTTCTTCATCACCCTCGGCCTGCACCACCCGTTCGACGAGTTCCCCGCCCGCCACAAGGTGCTGGACGTCGGCGAGCTCGCCGGCACGCCGCTCGGCAACTACCTGCATGCCATGCACTACTTCGACGCGTCCCTGGCCCGGCTGGTGGCCGAGCTGGAGCGAAGGGGGCTGTGGGCCAACACGGTCCTGGCGCTGCACGGCGACCACGAGTCGGGCGTACCGATCGACGCCGAGGTGCTGAAGCTCATGGGTGCGCCGGGATGGGACCCCTCGATCATCGTCCGGCAGCAGAAGGTCCCGTTCCTCGTGCGCGTGCCGTCCGTCCGGCTGGCTGGCGAGCGGCCCGTGGCGGGAGGACAGATCGACATCGCACCGACCCTCCTGGACGTGGTCGGAGTGGCCCCGCCGGCGAGCTTCCTGGGGCGATCGCTGCTGGGCCCCGACCCGTCGTTTGCCGTGCTCAACGACGGCTCGACGGTCCTGGGCGAGCGGCTGTACGTGGCCGGGGGGCCGGCGATCCCGGCCGGCGGGGCCTGCTTCGGCTTCCCGGACGGCTCGCCGCGGCAGCTTGCGGAGTGCGAGACGGCGCGAGCCCGCGGGCGTGAGGAGCTCGAGATGGCGCGGCGCGTGGTGGTGCACGATCTGGTGCCCGCGCTGCTGCGCCCCGAGGAGCAGCGGTTGCTGGCGGGAGGTGGGCAATGACGGCACGGATCCTGGACGGGGCGGCAGTGGCGGCGGGCATCCGGGCGCGGGTGGCCGGGCGGGTGGCCGAGCTCGCGACCCAGGGCGTCGTCCCGAGGCTGGAGGTGATCCTGGTGGGGGACGACCCGGCCTCCCGGGTCTACGTGGGCTCCAAGGCCAGGGCCTGTCTGGAGGTGGGGGTGCGCTCGTCCACCCAGTCGCTGCCGGCCGCCACCACGGGTGAGGAGCTGGCGGCGCGCATCGAGGCGCTCAACGGCGACCCGGACGTGGACGGCATCCTGCTCCAGCTTCCCCTGCCGCCGCCCCTGGATGGCCGGCGCTTCCTGGACCTCATCGACCCCGGCAAGGATGTGGACGGCTTCCACCCGCGCAACGTGGGCCTGCTCCAGCAGGGGCGCCCGGCGTTCGTGCCCTGCACGCCCGGGGGGGTGATGGAGCTCCTGGATGCCAGCGGCGTGGTGCTGCAGGGCGCGCACGCCGTCGTCGTGGGACGCTCGGACATCGTCGGCAAGCCGATGGCGGCGCTGCTGCTGCAACGCCACGCCACGGTCACCGTGTGTCACTCCCGGACCCGGGATCTGCCCGGAGTCTGCCGGCTCGCCGACGTGCTGGTGGCGGCGGTCGGCAGGGCCGCGCTGGTGGGGGGCGAGCACGTGAATCCGGGCGCCGTGGTGGTCGACGTGGGGGTCAACCGGGTGGAGGACGCGGCGCTCGTGGAACGCCTCTTTCCCGGGGACGAGGGGCGCCGGGCACAGCTCGCGAAGCGCGGCTACACCCTGGTCGGGGACGTCGACTTCACCGCGGCGTCCCGGGTGGCCTCGGCCATCACCCCGGTGCCGGGGGGGATCGGGCCGCTCACCATCGCCGGTCTGCTCCTCAACACCGTGCGGGCCGCCCGCCAGCGGCGCGGGCTGCCGTGCTGACGCTCGGCCTCACCGGCGGCGTCGGCAGCGGCAAGAGCACCGTCGCCTCGCTGCTCGAGGCTCGGGGTGCGGCGGTGCTGGACGCCGACCGGTTGGTGGCTGAGCTGTACGGGCCGGGTCTCGAGTGCACCAGGGCGATCGCCGCACGGTTCGGGCCGCGGGTGCTGGCGGCCGACGGCAGCGTCGACCGGCGGGCCCTCGGGGCGCTGGTGCTCGCCGACGAGCAGGCCCGGGGCTGGCTGGAAGCGCTCGTGCACCCGGCGGTGCGGCGGGAGATCGGACGCTGGCTCGCGGGCCTGCGGGCCTCGGCGCCCCCGCCGCCGGTCGCGGTGGTGGAGGCCGCGCTGCTCGTGGAGACCGGCGCCTGGAGCGAGTACGACCGCCTCGTCGTCGTGACCGCGTCTCTCGAGCTCCGCCGAGCGCGGGCGCTGGCTGGTGGGTGGTCGCCCGAGCAGTTCGACCGCACCGTGGCGGCCCAGGCCACCGACGCCGCGCGCGAGGCTGTCGCCCACCACGTCGTCCTCAACGCCGGCGACCTCGCCTCCCTCACCCGCGCCGTGGATGCCCTGTGGGCGGAGCTTCTCGAAACCGCTGCATCTTTCGGGGGGTTGGGGTCCGGGGTCCGGGGTCCGGGGTCCGGAGCGCTTCCTCGCTCGTAGCCAGCGCACCGGGATGCGCAGCGAATCAGCAACGACAGGGTTCCGGGGAGATGGCCTGTCTTGTCGTGGGTGGGGGAGCTGATCCGCTGATCTGCTGATTCGCCGCGAGGCTGGGCGGGGGAGCTGACTACCTGACTTGCTGACGTGCTGACCAGCCGGGCGGGAGGGCGGAGCGAAGCTCTGCGAAGGCGAGGGCGCGGTGGGAGCGGGCGTTCTTCTCCCCGGCGGGCATCTCCGCGTAGGTGCGCCCTTCACCCCAGTCGGGCGCGAAGACGATGTCCCACCCGAACCCCGACTCGCCCCGGGGCTCGGGGACGATCACGCCGTGGACGACGCCGACTCCGACCCACTCCTGGTCGCCATCGCGTGCCACCGCGACGCAGCGGGCCACCGCGCGCTTGTCCGGGAAGTCGGCCAGCAGACGCGGCAGCACGGCCGGCCCCGCCGACTCGAGCAGCCAGCGGATGAGGGGCCCCGGGAATCCGCCCAGGGCGGTGAGCTCGAGGGAGGTGTCCTCCACGAGGATGGACCGTCCCAGTTGTCGGGCGGCCTCGGCGGCCTTGTGGCGGGCGATGGCCACCACGTCGAGACCCTGGACCTCGTCGAGGTGCAGCGTCTCGGTCAGGAGCGAGAACCCCAGGATCTGCTCGGCTTCCCGGCGCTTGTGGGGGCTCGAGGTGACGAAGACGAGGTCCGTCCGCGCGGTCACGCCTCGGTCCCGGGCAGCTCCTCGGTCAGGACCCGGAACACCGGCAGCTTGCCCTGCAGGCCACGGAGCTGGATGTTGCCCATGTGCTCGGTGGGGAACAGGTGGGCGACGGCGCGCTGGGTCGCCGGCCCGACCACCACCTGGCCCGGCTTGGCCACCATCTCCTCGAGCCGGGCGGCCACGTTCACCGTGTTGCCGAGAATCGTGTAGTCGACGCGGGTCGCGGAGCCGATGTCCCCCACCACGACGAGGCCGGAGTTGATGGCCACCCGCACGGCGACGGTTTCGAGGCCAGCCACCTCACGCTCCTGGTTCCAGGTGTCGAGGCGGCGGAACATGGCGAGGGCGGCGCGCACCGCCCGCTCCGCATGGTCGCCCTGCTGCAGCGGCGCGCCGAAGAACGCCATCACGGCGTCGCCGATGAACTTGTCGAGCGTGCCGCCGAACTCGAAGACGGCGTCCGAGGCGAGCGTGAAGAAGTCGGTGAGGAAGCGTGCCACGTCGGGCGGGTCCATGCTCTGGCAGCGGCTCGTGAAGCCGACGATGTCGGCGAACATGACCGAGACCTCGCGGGTTTCGTGACGGTCCTTCTCCGCGGCGTGGTGATGGCCGACGATCGCCTCGACCACGGCCGGGGAGTGGTAGCGCTCCAGCCGCTCCCGGGCGCGGCGCTCCTCGCGGATCGAGTCGTTGAGCCGGGCACGGTCGATGGCCACCGCCGCGTAGTTGGCGAGGGCGGTGAGCAGGTCCAGGTGCTCGGCGGTGAAGCACCCGATGGCCAGGGGCGTGTCCACGAACAGCACCCCGATCACCGAGTCGCGATGCCACAGCGGCGCGCACATCGCCGAGCGGATCTGGTGCAGCCGCACGCTCATGCCGGCGGCGAAGCGCTCGTCGGCCTGGGCGTCGGAGGTGAGCACGGCCACCTTTTGGCGGCTGACCAGATCCATGATGGTCTGGGAGACCGGCGCCTCGGCGAGCTGCTTGCCGCCCCGGGAGCGCGCCATGCGCAGCTCGGCCTTGCCCTCCGGGGTGAACAGCAGCACGAACGCGCGGTCGGCCGTCAACTGCTCGAACACGGCCTCCATCACCTTGTCGAGCACCGGCTCGAGCTCTTCGACCTCGAGCAGCGTGCGCGCGACCTGGGCCAGCGCCTCGAGCACGCGCTCGCGGGCGGTGACGGCGGTGGTGTGCCTGCGGACCGGCTCGCGCTCGAGCCGGAAGTCCTCGCGAAACTCCTCGATGGAGCGCAGGAACGTGGAGGAGCTGACCGACATGTTCTGGATCGACTCGGTGCGGTGGAAGAAGATCGTGAAGTTCCCCACCAGAAGCTGGTCGCCGTCGGCCAGCAGCGCCTCGCTCACGTAGGCGCCGTTGACCTTGACGCCGTTCGTGGAGCCGAGGTCCATGACCCACCAGGCCTCGCCCCGCGGCTCCACCCTGGCGTGGTGGCGGGACACGGAGAAGTCCTTGAGGACCAACTGGTTGTCCGAGGCGCGGCCGATCCCGACCGGCGTGGTTTCGAGCCGGACCTTGTGGGTGGAATCGCCCTCGACCCAGCGCAGCTCTGCCATGCCGCCATTGTACTCGCGCCGCGCCCCCGCCCACCCACCAAGACCTCAGGCCTCAGACCTCAGGCCTCGAGACAGAGAAAGACCTCAGGCCTCAGACCTCAGACCTCAGGCCTCAGGAAAGACAGGAAACTACCTGGGAGGGTGGGGGAGCTGAGGCCTGAGGCCTGAGGTCTGGGTGGGGGGTGGGGGTCCCTAGAGGCAGGGCACGGGGACGGCTCCGGGGTAGTCGCCGGCGAGGTCCCGGGCGAGCTCGCGCGCGCCGGCCCGGCCGCCCGAGGCCGCGACCCGGACGCGGGTGAGGCCTCCAGAGGCCGGCAGCAGGCGCACCTCGAGGCCGCGGGCGCGCAGCCGCTCCCTCGCCCGCGCGACGTTGTCCTGCACGGCAAAGGCGCCCACCTGGACCTCCCAGCACGGCGCCGCCGGCATGCCGTCGCCCATCGCCAGCACCTCGAGGCGCACTCGCGTCACGCCGCGAGCCACGAGATCGATCTCCTCGGCGGCGCCGCGGGAGAGGTCGAGGATCCGCCCGGCCACGAAGGGGCCGCGGTCGTTGACGAGGACGTCCACGCGCCGCCCGTTCTCGAGGTCGTGGACCCGCAGCCTGGTGCCGAACGGCAGCGTGCGGTGCGCGGCGGTCAGCCCCCGCTGGTCGTAGATCGTGCCGGAGGCAGTGGGCCGGCCGTGGTACGGCTCCCCGTACCACGAGGCAACGCCTTCCTCCGAGCCACCAGGCACGACGACAGGGGCGCTCGCGCAGGCGGCCAGGAGCGCCGCCGCGAGCCCCGAGCACGCCAGCCTAGATTTCCGGGGCACGCTCACCGTCGGCAGCCGGGGGGTGGCCAGCCAGCCAGGGCTCGACCCACCCGGCGAGGAACTCCGCGACCTGCTCGGGCGCCCGGCCGACGAACCGCCCGGGCTCCAGCAACCGGCCGAGGTCCTCGCTGGAAAGGCCGAAAGCCGGGTCGGCGGCCACCATCTGCAGGAGCGGGTTGGGCTCCCCGTGCTCCTTGATGCGGCGGGCGGCTTCCCGCGACAGCCCCCGCAGCCGCTCGTGGAGGCGCTGGCGGTCGCCGCCGCACGCCGCGGCGGCGAGGAGGATCTCCTCCATGGCCAGGAACGGCAGCTCCTCGTCGAGGTTGCGGCGGATCATCGCCGGGTAGACCTGCAGGCCGCTCGCCACCGACTGCCAGACCAGGAGGATGGCGTCGGCGGTGAGGAACGCCTCCGGGAGCACCAGCCGGCGGTTGGCCGAGTCGTCGAGGGTGCGCTCCAGCCACTGCCCGGCGGCGGTCCACGCGGCGTTGGGCTCGAGGGTGATGAGGTAGCGGGCCAGAGAGCAGATGCGCTCGGACCGCATGGGGTTGCGCTTGTAGGGCATGGCCGAGGAGCCCACCTGGGTACCCTCTGTCGGCTCGTCCAGCTCCTTCAGGCGCATGAGCAGGCGCACGTCGGTTGCGAACTTGGTGGCCGACTGGGCGAGGCCCGACAGGCAGGCCAGGAGGTAGAACTCCGGCTTGCGCGGCGAGGTCTGACCCGTGATCGGGTAGCTGCCGGCGAACCCGAACGCCGTGGCCAGGCGCTGGTCGAGCTCCCGCACCCTGTCGTGGCTGCCGAGGAGCTGCAGGAACGACGCCTGGGTCCCGGTGGCGCCCTTGGCGCCGCGCAGGAGCAGGTGCTCGGCCTCGACCTCGAGCCGCTCGAGGTCGGCGAGCAGGTCGGCGAGCCACAGGCATGCACGCTTGCCGACGGTCGTGGGCTGCGCGGGCTGGAAGTGGGTGTGGCCGACGCAGGCCAGCTCGGCGTGGCGGCCGGCGAGCCCCGCCAGGGCGGCGATCACGCCGGCGGCGCGCTCGATCAGCAGCCGCGAGGCCCGCCGCAGGATGATGAGGTCGGCGTTGTCGGTGACGAAGCACGAGGTGGCGCCCAGGTGCAGCCAGCCGCCGGCGGCCGGTGCCACCTCGGCGAGGGTCCGGATGTGGGCCATGACGTCGTGGCGGGTCTCCCGCTCGATCTCCGAGGCCCGGCGCATCTCCGCCTCGGTCGGGTCGAGGCACGTCTGGAGCTGGGCGATGGCCTCCTCCGGGATGCCGACGCCCAGCTCGCGCTCGGCGCGCATGAGCTCGAGCCACAGGCGCCGCCACAGCCCGATGCGGGTGGCCGGCGAGAACAGCTCCTTCATGGCGCGGGAGGCATACCGACCGGTCAGGGGATGAACGAACTCGTGCATGCCGGCATTGTCCCACGGCTCGTGCTCTGGGCAGTCAAGGCGCTCCCCCTTCGTCGGAGCCACGTCAGACGATCTCGAAGGGCCGCGGTCTCTCATGGTGAGCTCCCGTGAGGTGGCTGCCACCTGCTGGATGAATGGCCGACGAGATCGTCAGACATGGCACCGGGCGCTCCCCCTTCGTCGGAGCCAGGTTTCTCACTCTCCGAGAGCGATGGGCGCGCTGGGAAGATCGGCCACGAGCCGGCGTCCACCCGCGAGCGGTTGGGCGAGGAGAGTGTGAAAGCTGGCTCCGGCCCCGTCTCTGCTTTCGACTCTTGACCTTCGACTTTCGACCGGGCGGGGGGTGGGGTACCATGCGCGCAATGACCTTCTGGCAGCGGCTTCGCAACCGCATCGTGGTGGTTGCCGTCGGTGCCGCCGTGGTGCTGTTCACGGCGGTGCTGGGGGTGTTCGAGGCGCTGCGCCGCGGCGAGGCGTCCGACGCCCTCGAGCGGCAGGCGGTGCTGGTCAGCGACGTGGTCGGGGAGATGGTGGGGGAAGCCGTGGTGGCGGGGGACAAGGCCCGCATCGCGGAGCAGCTACGCGGCCTCGTGTCGCGAGGACAGGTGCTGGGCGTGGTGATCCTCGACGGGAGTCGCAAGGTGCTGGCCGCGGAGCCCAACTGGCTGCGCAAGGACAGCCACCTCTCGGTATGGCCTGCCGACCAGGCCCGCCTCATCACCGTCGAGCTGCGCGGCTTGCCGGCGCTCGCCACCTTCCAGCCCCTGGTGGAGAAGGACGAGGTGGTGGGCGGCACCTGGCTGGCCGTGGACCGCGAGCCGGTGGTCGCCGCCAGCCGGCGGTTCTACACGGTGGCGCTGCTGCTGCTGGTGGGGATGGCGGGGTGCTGCATGGTCATCGCCACGATCGGCGCCGAGGGGATCGTGCGACCTCTGGACGACCTCGGCGAGACCGTGGCGGCTCTGGGGCGGGGCGAGATGGGGAGCCGCTTCGAGCTGCGGGGTCCCGAGGAGCTGCAGCGCCTCGGGCGGAGGGTCAACCGCATGGCCGACGCGCTGGAGGCCTCCCAGGCATCGCTGTCACGGCTGGCCTCCGACCTCGACCGCCAGGTGCGCGAGCGCACCCGTGAGCTCGAGGAAGCGAGCCGGCGGTTCTCGACCATTGCCAACACCGACCCCCTCACCGGGCTCACCAACCGGCGCGGCCTCGAGATCGAGCTGGACCGCTACCTGTCGCTCTCCCGACGCAACCAGCAGCCCCTCGCGGTGATCATGATGGACCTCGACAACTTCAAGACCTACAACGACAGGTGCGGGCATCTCTCGGGCGACACGGTGCTCAAGGCGGTGGCGGCGGCGCTGCGCGGCCGGGCCCGCGCCTCGGACGTGGTGGCGCGCTGGGGCGGCGACGAGTTCTGCATCCTCATCCCCGCCACCGACCCCGACGGGGCCCTGGCCGCCACCCGCCGGTTCGTCATTGCCGTGCTGGAGGCGATGGCGGACCTCTCCCGCTCCGATGTCTCGGCGGTGCTCGGCGCCAGCGCCGGCCTGGCGTGCTACCCGGACGACGGCGAGGAGGCGGCCGAGCTCATCGCCCGCGCCGACGCCGCCCTCTACAAGGTCAAGGCCTCCGGAGGCAGCGGCGTCCTGCGCGCCAGCCCCAAGTGGACCGAGACCTGACGGTCAGAGAACCGGGTTGAAGGTCGAAGGTCAAACGTCGAACGCCCCAATGGGGAGGGGGCTCGGTGCCAGCTTTCACACTCTCCTTGTCCAGCCGCTCCCGGGTGGACACCGACTCATAGTCGATCCTCCCAGCAAGTCCATCGCCTTTGGAGAGTGAGAAACCTGGCTCCGCCGAGGGGGGAGCGCCATGACTCCCCAGGAAAGCAAAGCCCGCCCGAAATGCCGTACCCTTCTCTCGGAGGCAGTGATGGACGACCCGCAGAGCTACCACATGACGCCGGAGGAGTTCCGCACCTGGGGCCACCGGGTGGTGGACTGGATCGCCGCCTACTGGCAGGGGGTGGAGGCCCGGCCGGTGCTGGCCCGCGTCCAGCCCGGCGAGATCCGGGCGGGGCTCCCGGCCCATCCGCCGCAGCAGGGGGAGCCGTTCGGGACGGTGCTCGCCGACCTCGACCGCCTCGTCATGCCCGGGGTCACCCACTGGCAGCACCCGGCGTTCTTCGCCTACTTCCCCTCCAACGTCTCCGGCCCCGCGGTCCTGGCCGAGCTCCTCTCGGCCGGCCTCGGGGTCCAGGGCATGGCCTGGATCACCGGCCCGGCCTGCACCGAGCTCGAGACCCACGTCCTCGACTGGCTGGTCGAGATGCTCGACCTGCCGCCGGCGTTCCGGTCCGGCTCGACCGGAGGCGGCGTCATCCAGGACTCGGCCTCCTCGGCGGCGCTGTCGGCGATCGTGGCGGCGCGGGAGCGGGCCACGGGCCTCGAGTCCGACCGCCGCGGGTGCGACGGCCGCCTCGTGGCCTACGCCTCGACCCAGACCCACTCGTCGATCGAGAAGGCCGTGCGCATCGCCGGGCTCGGCAAGGAGAACCTGCGCCTGATCGACGTCGACGCGCGCTTCGCCATGAGGCCCGAGGCGCTCGCCGCGGCCCTCGCCGCCGACCGCGCCGCCGGCAAGGTGCCGTGCTTCGTGGTCGCGACCGTCGGCACCACCTCCTCGAACGCCATGGACCCCCTGCCGGCGATCGGGCCGATCTGCCGCGAGCACGGCGTCTGGCTGCACGTCGACGCCGCCATGGCCGGCACCGCCATGCTCTGCCCGGAATTCAGGCACCTTCAGGCGGGGCTCGAGTGGGCCGACTCGTACTGCTTCAACCCCCACAAGTGGATGTTCACGAACTTCGACTGCGACTGCTTCTGGGTGGCCGACCGCGCGGCGCTGGTGCGGGCGCTCTCGGTGCTCCCGGAGTACCTGCGCAACCAGGCCACCGAGTCGGGGAAGGTCATCGACTACCGGGACTGGCAGATCCCCCTCGGTCGCCGCTTCCGCGCCCTCAAGCTCTGGTTCGTGATCCGTCACTACGGGACCGAGGGCCTGCAGCACCACGTGCGGCAGCACGTCGCGTGGGCGCAGGAGCTCGCCGGGTGGATCGCCGCCGACCCCGACTTCGAGCTCGTGGTGCCGCCGCCCCTCAACCTCGTGTGCCTCCGCCACCGCGGCGGCGACACCGTCAACCAGGCGATCATGGACCGACTCAATGCCGGCGGGGAGATGTTCTTCTCCCACACGCGGCTGCGCGACCAGCTCGTGCTGCGCCTCTCGATCGGCCAGACCTGGACCGAGCGGAGGCACGTGGAGCGGGCGTGGAGGCGGATCCGCGAGGTGGGGCGGGAGATCGCGGGGTAGGGTCCTTCTGCGACGGCGCTCCCCCGTAGTCGGAGCCAGGTCTCTCACTCACCAATGGCCATGGCCATGCGACATGGATCGTGAATGAGCTGGCGGCCACTCGAATGCGCATGGGCGAGGAGAGTGAGAGAGCTGGCACCGGGCGCTCCCCCGTAGTAGGAGCCAGGTCTCTCACTCACCTGTGGCGATGGCCATGCAAGATCGATGGCCCGTGAGCCGGCAGCCACTCGGGAGCGCTTGGACGAGGAGAGTGAGAGAGCTGGCACCGAGCTCCTTCTTTCGTCCCCTGGCTTGACGAAGGGTTGGGCTGCGTGCCATATACGCGGCCTCGGAGGGGAACCGTGAGCTATCTCGATCCCACGCGCAAGATGCAGCTCCCGCCGCTGGCCGGCGGGATGGACGTGACCACCCTCATCGACACCTACTTCAACGCCTACAACGCCGCCCGCCTGCGCGAGGCCTGCCAGCTCTTCGTCAAGCTGCTGGACGAGGACGCCACGGTCGGGGTCACCCTCTCAGGCGCCCTCACCCCCGCCGGCCTCGGCTCGGTCATCGCGCCGCTGATGCGCGCCGGCTTCATCGACTACGTCTCGTCCACAGGCGCCAACCTCTACCACGACCTGCACTTCGCCCTTGGCTTCCCGCTCTACCGGTCCTCCGCCGCGGTGGCCTCGGGGGCGTGCGACGTGGAGCTCCGGGAGAAGGGGATCATCCGCATCTACGACGTCCTCTTCGCCCAGGAGGTGCTGCTCGACACCGACGACTGGCTGTACCAGGTGCTGCTCCGGGAGGAGTTCCACAAGCAGCTCGGCACCTCGGAGCTCCACCACCGCATCGGCCGCTACGCCCTCGCCACCTGCCGCGAGCGCGGCACCGAGCCGGGGGTGCTGGCCACCGCCCACGAGTGCGACGTGCCGATCTTCGCCCCGAGCCCCGGCGACTCCACGGTCGGCATGAACGTCTCGGCGCTGTGGACGGCGCGCCCCGAGGCGGCGCCGGTCGTCAACCCCGCCATCGACGTGGCCGAGACCGCCGCCATCGTCCTCGACGCCAAGCGCTCCGGCCGCCCCAGCGCCGTGGTCATCCTCGGCGGCGGCGCCCCCAAGAACTTCCTCCTCCAGACCGAGCCGCAGCTCCAGGAGGTGCTGGGCATCGCCGAGCGCGGCCACGACTACTTCATCCAGGTCACCGACGCCCGCCCCGACACCGGCGGCCTCTCGGGCGCCACCCCCTCCGAGGCGGTGTCGTGGGGCAAGATCGACCCCGAGCAGCTCCCCAACACCGTCGTCTGCTACCTCGACTCGACCGTGGCGCTGCCGATCATCGCCACCTACGCCCTGGCGAAGGCGAAGCCCCGTCAGCCCCGCCGCCTGGTCCCGCAGCTCCCCGAGCTGGTCGAGAAGCTCCGCGCCGAGCACCGTGCAACGGAGCTCTACCGGAGCCGCTGGGAGTGAGACAGTGATCGGTTGCCTCCTACCCACCCCCCAGTGCTCGGTGGTCGGCTGCCGGATCTCGAGGGGAGAGACATGGAGAACCGTGGCACTTCCTCCTCCCTCTGGTCACTGACCACCGATCACCGATCACAGTGTGCCGGCCACACGGGCTGGACGGTCGCGGAGGGGGATGCTACACTTCGTGTCCCGGTGTGGGGCTGTAGCTCAGCTGGGAGAGCGCTAGAATCGCACTCTAGAGGTCGGGAGTTCGAGCCTCCTCAGCTCCACCAATCAAGTCATTGACTTGGACCGCCCCTGGGCGGTCTTTTCGTTGCAGGCCGCGGCTCCTGCATCCCGTGACCCGGGGCGTGGGTTCCCGGTTCTCCACCGCGGCGTACCATGGGAGGCCAGGAGGGCCGAGGATGAAGCGATATGTCAGAGTCTCCTGCCAGTGCATCGTACCAGCGCTGCTGCTCGTCGGATGCTCCTCCGCTTACTACGCCGCCCTGGAGTCGATCGGCATCGAGAAGCGCGAGATCCTCGTCGACCGTGTCGAGGAGGCGCGCGACGCGCAGAAGGCGGCCCAGACCCAGT
>JALOLB010000212.1 GCA_025456225.1 Thermoanaerobaculaceae bacterium | reverse complement strand
CCAGATCTTGAGGAGTACCCGCTCGCGAAATTCCTCGAAACCGATCTGGTGTGCCAACGGAACGTCTCCACGGATCTCGACAATGCGCCCGCCGCTCCGTGGTAGATTCACGGCAACCCGAAACTCCTCTGCGATCCTGTCATCTTGTGTTGATAAGGCAGCGATCACACGAGCTACCTGCTTGAAGGCAGTCGTCTCCGCGAAGGTGTCGAAGCTCATCCCCGACGGAACGACTATCGGCACCACGATGTAGCCGAAACGCTTACCGGGGAAAGGTCGCAAGGCCCGACCGGCTGCCTGGACGATATCCACGACGCTCTGCTTTGGGTCAGCGAAGAGGATGCAGTCCACAGAGGGGATATCGACCCCCTCCTGGAGGCACCGGGCATTCGTGATGACCGCCTTCGGGCTCTTGGTGAACTGGTCAAGAATCTGGGTCCGCTCCCCTGTTGTTCTGTGACTTGAGACGTGGAAGCACGCCGTCTTCCGTGACTCCTGGCGCAGCGCCACGATCTTCTCGTGCTGGTCCCTGAAGTCCTGGGCTGCACGAATGCTCCGATGGAACGAGATCGCGTGCCTAGTCCCTTCCTCCTCGAAGGTACGTTGGAGCGTGATGCCGGCAGCAAGCGCTTGAGCCTCTCGCTCCCCAAGGGTCTCATGCGAGGTTTGCAGCGAGCGGTTCCGTTCAACCAGATCCCGCACATGCTCGTCGCTGATGGTCATGGTGACGATCTTGTAGTCCGAGATGATCGGGGGGTCGGACTCGATCGCCTGCTTGAAGGTCAACTGGAAGAACCGCCTCCCGTAGACCCTGGCGTCATCCATCGAGAGGACCTCGTCGTCTGCACCTCGAACGACGCGCTCCGTGGCAGTCATGAACAGGCGTCGTTTGATCCGGATATTCTCGTCTGAAAGAAGGTGCGCGAAGGTCCGATCTCGATCACCGACCGTGCGGTGCGCCTCGTCCAGGATGGCCAAGTCGAACTCGAATCCGGCCTTCCGTGCAGCCGTCGCCAGAACCTCTCCGCTCTGGTAGGTCACGAAGACGATCTTCCGGGGCGCGCCGCGTAGTCTGAGGAAGTCGGCGATCTGCTCCGGATCAGTGTGTGCATCGACACCAAGTTGGTAGACCTTGCCGACGAACTCATCGTGTTCGATGTTGCCTGTAGTCTCGTCGCTGCACACGCACAGCCAGTCGGGGACCTCGCCGTGTGCGAGGTACTCTCGGGTCCAACCAGCAAGGCTCTGCTTTATCAGGGCGAGGCTTGGGACCGCCACGACGATCGACTGTGCGTCAAGGCTGCGCGCAACCCAGAAGGCAGTCAGGCTCTTCCCGGTCCCGCAGGGCATGATGAGCCGACCCCGCCGTTCATTCCTCTCCACGAAGTGCGTTGCTGCCGCCTTGACGGCGGCTTCTTGGTGGGGTCTTGGGCTGAGAGGGACGGGTGGAGGTGCCGGCGTTGAGGTGGCCGTCCGGATTCTCCCCCACTGCTCGTCGTCAAGTGCAAGCCAACGGTCGAGGCCGATCTCAGTAGTCCGCCCAAGCAAGCCGCTCTTCAACACAGGCTTGGAACATGTGTCGACTACGACGGCGAGGGACACATTTCGGCAGACGTTGAAAGCGGTGTTCAGGAAAGTGGACAGCTTCCCTACCGTGAGACGTTTCTGCGTGTCCGTGATGAACTTGGACTGGACAGCCCAGTATTGGTCCTCGTGAGTCTCGGCGACAAGGTCGACGCCTTCGTCGTTCTCCGGCAACCCGGTCTTGGCCCGGACGTCAGGAGGTACATCCCTGGCAAGCCAGACATGGCGCAGCTTGGTTTGGTACTCCGGGAGGGTGATCAGGAGAAGCTGGGTTAGTCGTTCGAAGACCTTGCCCTTGTCGGGCTTCCCACCGCGAGCACGCTCTGGTAGCTGCGTCGTGGCGGCAAAGAAGGAGGGCCAGTCTTGGCTCTCACGGATGAACTGATCGACCGCAGGGAAAGTACTCACCAGATTCGACTCCGACTGGCGGCCTCTTGCCGGCCCGGTCTCGTCGTCCTCAAGTTCCAGGAGCGGCCAGACGCTCGATTCAAGGCACCAACTTCCCCTTCTTGGAAGATGATACCGCTGGCATTGGAGGCAACACTGCGCACCGATCCTGGAGCGCTCGTCGTAATATGGTAGGGCCAAGCACTACTGGGCGCGGCGTGGTCTTGCGGGGCATGGAGCGGCAGTTCTTTGCAGCCGCCCCCCAACGCGTCCCAGCCTCAAGCCACGATGGGGCTCTCTCCGTCTCCTTCCCATCTTCCGTAACCCAAGATGCGGGTTGACTAGTGGCCAGCAAAGTAGAACCTCACCGCTGTGGCACTGTGGTGATACTGCCCGCCGCTTCCATGCTGGCTTTGAAGATGCGGACGATCCTAGGGCGTCTTCGTGCGTCTGCTACCCCGATGCTACCCCCCGGCTGAAAGCTCGCCGCTCCTTGGTCTGTGAGTCATGGTGCCGGAGGTGGGAGTCGAACCCACACACCCTTGCGGATACGGGATTTTGAGTCCCGCGCGTCTGCCATTCCGCCACTCCGGCAGTGGCGGGCATTGTCGACCGAATGACCTGCCCGGTCAAGCTGTTGTCAGTTGGGCACCTGGATGAGGTAGCTCGCCCCGGACGGCCCGCCAGCCGCGCCACGACGAGGCGGCGAGCACACCCGAGAGGCCGGTGAGGCAGAGCATGGCAAGACAGCGGAAGCCGCTCGACCCCGGGTCTTCCCCGGCCAGCAGCACGAGGTCCGGCTCCCGGCCCAGGGCCGCCCGCAGCTCTCTGGCGACACTGCGGTCCCAGAGTGGCGTGGCGGCCGGCAGGAGCATGCCCGTCACCGGGCGCCCGGCCGCCGCCTCGCAGGAGGCGGCGCCGTCGAGCTTGACCACCATGAGCCAGGTGCCAGACGGGCTGGTCACCGGCACCTGGGTCCACTTGACCTCGTCGAGGAACCAGCGGTGCGGCCAGCCACGGAGCTGCTGCGTGGCATGCCGGCAATCCCAGGTGCCGTCGACGAGCCTCACCCACTGCGTGCCGGTCGGCAGCGGGACCTTCGCCGCCAGGGAGAATGGGCGCGGCTCGAGCTGGGCGCCGAGGCGGACGGCGTCGTTGTACGAGAACATGGCCAGCACCCCGAAAAGGAGTGTGCCGACCCCCCCCAACAGCACGCCCAAGACAGGATGGCGCTGGACCAGCCCGGGATTTGCATGCACCAGCAAGGGCCAGCCTCCAGTTTGATTCTACTCCCTCCCCAGCGGCTCGACCTCGGCCCGGTAGTACAATCCTCGCCATGGCAACCACGGTCGACCAGATCCGCACCGCCCTGGCCTCTGCCTACCCGGTGACCATCGTCCTGTCGCCGGAGGAGGACCGCATCGAGAAGCTCCTCCAGCGCTTTGCGGCCGGAATCCGGCCCGACGCGCTGCCGATGCTCACCTGGAACTGCCTGGAGGGGTTCAAGGAGCAGCCGGGAAGCGTCGACCCGGTTGCCGCCCTCGCCTGGGTAGCCGAGCAGGGCCCACGCGGCTTCTACCTCTTCAAGGACGTGCACGTCCTGCTCGAGGGCAACCGGGGGCTCCTGCGTCGCCTGCGCGACACGGCGGCGGCCATCCGCAACACCGGGCGGTTCCTGTTTCTGCTCGGCCCATCCTTCGTCATGCCCGACGAGCTCAAGCCCTTGACCTACGTGGTGACCTCGCTGTTCCCCGACGAGACCGAGGTCTCGGCCGTCGTGTCGGCGCTCCTGCAGCAGGCCCGTCGCCCGCTCGACACCGACGGGCTGCAGTTGCTGGTCGGCTCCCTGCGCGGCATGAGCCTGCTGGAGGTGGAGAGCCTGCTGCGCCGGCTACTGGCGCGCCACGCCGCGGTCGACGACGCCTTCATGGCCGAGGTGCTGGCCGAGAAGGAGCAGATCATGCGCAAGGAGGGCATCCTCGAGTTCGTGCCCCCCGACCGCGCCCTCGGCGAGCTGGGTGGCCTCGACCAGCTCAAGCTCTGGGTGCGGCAGCGCTCGAGCCTCTTCACGCCCCAGGCCCGCGCCCAGAACCTCCCACGGCCCAAGGGCATCCTCCTGATGGGCATGTCAGGCTGCGGCAAGTCGCTGGCCATCAAGGTCATCGCGACCGAGTGGAAGCTCCCGCTCTTCCGCCTCGACATGAACATGGTCTTCGCCGGCGTCCACGGCTCGGCGGAGTGGGTGTTCCACCGCGCCCTCGAGGCCACCGAGGCGGTGGCACCCGCGGTGCTGTGGATCGACGAGATCGAGATGGGGATCGCCGGCTACCACGAGGGCGAGAGCGGCTCGCTCACGCGCATCTTCTCGACCTTCCTCACCTGGATGCAGGAGCATCGCGCCGACGTCTTCGTCGCCGCCACCGCCAACCGCATCAACCTGCTGCCGGCCGAGATCATCCGCAAGGGGCGATTCGATCAGGTGTTCTTCGTCGAGCTCCCGACCGAGGAGGAGCGCAAGGAGATCCTGTCGATCCACCTGCGCCGCCAGCAGCTCGACCCGGGCAAGGTCGACCTCGTGCTGCTGGCCTCGGCGACCCGGGGCTGGAACGGCGCCGAGATCGAGCAGGCGGTGATCGCTGCCCGCATCGCCTGCCACGCCGACCACCGCCCGGTGGAGCAGCGCGACCTGCTGCACGCCATGGGGCAGATCGTCCCCCTCTCCACCACCATGTCCGAGCAGATCAAGGCGATCCGCGGCTGGGCGAGGACCCGCGCCATGGCGGCCACCACCCAGGGCCGCCCCGAGATGTAGCCCCACCCAACCGGCCAGGCTCAAGGCTTCAGGCTCAAGGCTCAAGATCCCCCGCCCACCCAGGGAGGTTCAGGTACGGTCCCTCAAGGGGAGGGTGGGGGAGCCTTGAGCCTGCGTGGGTGGTGGTCCCGACCCGCTGGTCTGCCGGGTGGCAGGCGAATCTTGAGCCTGGAGCCCGGAGCTTGGGTGGGTGGGGGAGCTGACGTGCTGACCTGCTGATTCGCTGATCTGCCGGGTGGGCGGTGGAGCTGGAGCCTTGAGCCTGGAGCCTGGGTGGGAGGGGGCGCTGACTTACTGATCGGCTGGTTCGCCGGTCTGCCGGGTGGGAGGGGGAGCTGGAGCCTTGAGCCTGGAGCCTTGAGCCTGGGTGGGAGGGGGGATAACGACGACGCGGGCCTCGTCGTCGGTGGGAGAGAGCAGCGGCGCGCAGGAGCGCGGCCTCGGTCCGCCCTGACTGGCCAGCAGCTCCAGCACCCACGCCTCCTCGGCCTGTCGCGCCCGTCCGAGCTTGCCCCCGGCCTGGGGCAGCGCCACGCAGAACACCAGCTCGCCGCGGGCGGTGTTGACGAGGCCGGCCAGGACCGAGACCCCGCCGTCGGTGGCGGTGAGGGTGCCGGTCTTGGCCACCAGCGACGTGGCGACCGGACCGCCGGTGAGACGCGGGTAGAAGCGGTCGACGGTGCCGGGGTCGCACCCGGCCACCGGCAGCAGCCCCTCGACCCGCAGCCCGAGGCGCGCCGAGGTGCGGTGGAGATCCCGCAGCAGCGACACGATCTCGCGGGGGGTGAGCCGGTTCACTCCCAGTCCCGAGGCGGTCTCGAGCTGCACCTCGCCAGGCTTGGCGTTGCTGCGCTCCGCGACCAGTGCGACCAGCTCGTCGATCGGACCAATGGCCTCGCCGACTCGTTCGATGTCGTTGTTCGAAAAACAGTTGAACCGCCGCAGGGTGTGCTCGAGGGGGCGTGAGCGATGGATCACCAGCAGCTCGCCCTCGATCACGAGCCCGTCGACGCCGACTCCCTTGGCCACGGTCACCCGCGGCGGCCGGCGCGGGTCGAAGCCGCGGCGTCGCGCGAGGTCAGTCCAGGCGCGTCGGGCGGCAGCGTTCCAGCGCCCCGAGTCGAGAGCCTGGCGGAGGCGCGTGGCCATGAGCAGGCCACGCTTGAGGGGATCGGGGTCCCGGCCGGACGAGCCGTTCTCCCACCCCATCCAGAAGCGCCTGTCCACGACCAGGGCCCCGTTGACCCGCTGGACGCCTCGCTGGTTGAGGGCCATGGCCAGGAGGAAGGCGTTCTCCGCGTGGAAGTCGGGGTCGTTCCCGCCCTGGACCACGAGGTCGCCCTGCACGCTCTTCCCGGCCGTGTCGATGGTGCCCCGCGCATAGACGCGCGTCTCGAAGCGGGCATCCGGTCCCAGGGCCTCGAGCGCCCAGAGGGTGGTGCCCACCTTGACCACCGAGGCGGGGTTGATGGGCTCGTCGGCGCGCTTGCTGCTGAGCACCGCGCCATCCAGCGTCTCGACGTGCCAGACCAGGTCAACGGGTGCTGGTGGCCGCTTGGCGGTGCGGGAGGTACGTTTTCCCGTGGCCGCCTCACCGGACAGGGCGACGGCCAGGCACAGGCTGACGGCGAGAACGCGGATGCCCCCCCTCACGGCCGGAGAGTGTAGCGCATGCGCCCCGCCACCCACCCAACCGGGCCTCAGACCTCGGGCCTCAGGCCTCAGCTCCATCCCCCGGCCAGGCTCAAGGCTCAAGGTCCCCCACCCACCCAATGAGGGCACACGCCTGAACTTCCTCGGGCGGGCGGTGGATCTGAAGCCTTGAGCCTGTAGCCTTGAGCCTTCCCGGTGGGACGCGGGATGATGAGCATCAAACCTGGGAGGGTGGCGGCCCGTAGGGGAATCGAACCCCTGCTTCCGGCGTGAGAGGCCAGCGTCCTGACCACTAGACGAACGGGCCACCCGTGGGCAGGAACCCTAGCACAGTACCGCGGTTGCTGTAAACCCACCCACCGACGCCCCCACCCAACCACCCGGACTCAGGTTCTCAGCCCACCCGCCCACCCGGCCTCAGGCCTCAGCTCCCCCACCCACCCAATCCTGTCTTGTAGTGCCTGAGGCCTGAGGCCCGAGGCCTGAGGCCGGGTGGGGGGGGCGGGGGTATCATGCCCGCGCACGGCCTGAGCGGAATGGGCCGGGGTTAGGGACGGTTGGGCCGTGGGGAGGGTGGGATGACCTGGGAGTACTCCGAGAAGACCAAGCAACTGTTCATGGACGCGGTGCACGGCGTGGCGGGCACCCACATGGGCGAGATCGACAACGCGGACGGCTTCGGCGAGCACGGGTCGATCGCCTGCGGGGATGCCCTGCGGTTCACCTTCCGCTGCGAACGGCACCCGTCTGACCCGCTCCAGGACCGGATCGTCGAGGCTCGGTACCTCACCTTCGGGTGCACCTCGGCGATCGCGGCCTCGGAGGCGCTGTGCGTCATCATCGAGACGGGCCGGTTCTCGCCAGTGCAAGCCCTCAAGGTCTCGAACCAGGACATCGTGGACTTCCTCGGCGGGCTGCCGGAGGCCAAGATCCACTGCTCGGTGATGGGTGCCGAGGCGCTCGAGGCCGCGGTCTTCAACTGGGCCCAGAGGCGCGGCGTCGACCTGGAGGCGCTCGGGCTCGACATGACCCGGGCGGAGCAGGAGGAGGGGCGCCTGGTGTGCAAGTGCTTCGGCGTCACCGAGCCCTACCTGCGCCGCAAGATCAAGGAGCTGGGGCTGCGCTCGATCCCGGAGATCACCAACGCCATCAAGGCGGGAGGCGCGTGCATGGCGTGCCACCACGCCCCGGGCGGGCTGCAGGACATCCTCAACGACATCTGGGGCCGCCAGCCCACGTCGTTCGTGGCGCTGCCCTCGGTGCCGGAAGGGCGCCGTGAGGCCCCGGCCGTGAGGCCGGAGCCCTCGCCCTACCAGTTCGCCAAGCAGGTGGAGCGGGTGCTCGGCGAGGACATCCGGCCCCGCCTCAAGGACGACGGCGGAGACCTGGAGATCGTCGACATCAAGGAGATGACGGTCTACTGCCGGCTCTCCGGGGCGTGCGCCCACTGCGCCGGGGCCACCTCCACCATGAAGCTCCTGGTCGAGCGCCTGCTCAAGGAGCGGGTGGACGAGCGCATCCGGGTCATTGCGGTGTAGGAGGTCTGACCGTGGAGATCGTGTACGCCGACAACAACGCAACCACCCGGGTCGCCCCCGAGGTCGTGGAGGCGATGCGTCCCTTCTTCGAGGAGAGCTACTTCAACCCCAGCTCGATGTACGACGCGGCCCACGGGCCGGCCGAGGCCGTCAAGGGCGCCCGGGCCTCGATCGCGACGCGTCTGGGCGGTGTACGCCCCGATGAGATCCTCTTCACCTCCTGCGCCACCGAGAGCATCAACACGGCACTCTTCGGGGCGGTGAAGGCCAACCCCTCCCGGCGCCACGTCATCACCACGATTGTCGAGCATCCAGCCGTGGTGAACGTCTGCAAGGAGCTGGAGCGAGAGGGGTTGGAGATCACGTACCTGCCGGTGGACCGGCAGGGCCGGCTGGATGTCGCCGACTTCGTGCGGGCGCTGCGGCGCGACACGCTGCTCGTCACGATCATGCACGCCAACAACGAGACGGGGGTCCTCTTCCCGATCGGCGAGCTCGCCCGCATCGCCAAGGAGACCGACCCCGCCATCATCGTGCACACCGACGCGACCCAGACCGTCGGGAAGCTCCCCATCGACCTCGGCGGCGAGCTCCGGCACGTCGACATGCTCGCCTTTTCCGGCCACAAGCTCCACGCGCCCAAGGGGATCGGCTGCCTGTTCACGCGCCGCGGCACACCGTGCCGGCCGTTCCTGCTGGGCGGTCACCAGGAGGGTGGCCGTCGCGGCGGCACGGAGAACGTGGCGTTCATCGTGGGCCTCGCCCGGGCGCTGGAGCTGGCGGACGCCACCCACCGGGAGGACGAGCCGCGCATCACCGCGCTGCGGGATCGACTGGAGCGCGAGCTCGGTGCTCGCATCCCCCTCACCGAGGTCAACGGCGCCGGGGCGCCCCGCCTGGGCAACACCTCCAACCTCTCCTGCCACTTCGTCGAGGGAGAGGGGATCCTCTACCAGCTCTCGGCGGTCGGGATCTGCGCCTCGTCCGGCTCGGCCTGCACCTCGGGCTCCCTCGAGCCATCCCACGTGCTGCGCGGCATGGGCGTGCCGTTCACCGCCACCCACGGGTCGGTGCGGTTCTCTTTCTCCCGCTACTCCAGTGCCGCGGATGTCGACAGGATCATTGCCGTCTTCCCCGAGATCATCGCCTCCCTGCGGCGGCTCTCGCCTTACTGGGACACCGCCACCGACGGCCCGAGGCCCGAGGCCGAGGGGATGATGCACGGCGCCCCTGCCAACCCACACCAGTGAGTCGCCACGTCCGGGCGGGAGGACCCATGCCCAAGAGAGTGCTGATCATCCTGGCCCACCCGCGCAAGAACAGCCTCTGCGCGGCTCTCGCCGCCGCGTACCGCAGGGGGGCCGTCGCGGCCGGCGCCGAGCTCGGGGAGCTGCTGCTTCCGGACATGCAGTTCGACCCCCTGGTGCGCACCCCCCGGCCCGAGGACCAGCCCCTCGAGGACGACCTCAAGGCGGCCCAGGAGGCGATCCTGTGGGCCGAGCACCTGGTGCTCGTGT
This sequence comes from Thermoanaerobaculaceae bacterium, assembly GCA_025456225.1. Taxonomy (GTDB): domain Bacteria; phylum Acidobacteriota; class Thermoanaerobaculia; order Thermoanaerobaculales; family Thermoanaerobaculaceae; genus JAAYVZ01. The sequence continues at coordinate 1,780 of JALOLB010000212.1, read as the reverse complement.
ACCCGACCTGGTGGGGAACGTACCCGGCCCAGCTCAAGGGGTTCATCGACCGCGTCTTCGTCTCGGGCTTCGCCTTCCGGTACCGCCAGGACTCGCCGTGGTGGGACCGACTGCTGGCGGGCCGCTCGGGCCACATCATCACGACCATGGACGCGCCGCCGCTGTATGACCGGCTCGTGAATCGTTGGCCGGGCATCAACGGCCTCAGGCGTGCGGTCCTGCACTTCTGTGGCGTGAAGCCGGTCAGGGTCACCGCCTTCGGTGCGGTCCGGGGCTCGTCCCAGGCCCGGCGCGACGAGTGGATCCGCCGCGTCGAAGGCCTCGGCCGCCGGCTGCGGTGAACGAAACAGTGATCGGTGGTCGGTGATCGGTGCTCGGAGGGTTTCCCTCCCACCCTTCTGGTCAAACGTCGTTTCCTCCGATCACTGACCACTGCGGTGAACGACAGTGATCGGTGGTCGGTGATCGGTGCTCGGAGGGTCCCCCTCCCGCCCTGTCTTGCGCTCTTTCCTCCGACCACCGAGCACCGAGCACCGACCACGGGCGATGACTGGTAGAATATCCGGTCAGCGCCAACGCAAAGACCTGGCGCACAAGGAGTAGACCATGACGACGTACAAGGGGACGATTGGCATCCTGACCGGTGGCGGCGACGTCCCGGGGCTCAACCCGGCGATCCGCGCGGCCACAGTGCGGGCGGTTCGCGAGGGCTACCGGGTGATCGGTCTGCGGCGCGGCTGGGCCGGGTTGATCGAGCTGGACCGCAACAAGAAGGAGGCGCAGCCCGATCAGTTCATCGAGCTGTCCGAGGAGATCGTCAACCGGGCGGGCCGCACGGGTGGGACCTTCCTCCACTCCTCCCGCACGCGCCCATCGCACGTGCCCAGGTCCCAGGTCCCGGCCCACCTCAGGGAAACGTACCGGGACGACGTCAACGATCTCACCGCGGAGGTGCTCGCCAACCTCGAGTGGCTCGGGGTCTCGAGCCTCATCGCGATCGGCGGCGATGACACCCTGTCCTACTCCGTGCGTCTGCACAAGGAGGGGGTGGGGGTCATTGCCCTCCCCAAGACCATGGACAACGACGTGCCGGGCACCGACTACTGCATCGGCTTCTCGACCTGCGTCACCCGCACCATCGAGATGACCCACTCCCTGCGGACGACCGCCGGCTCCCACGAGCGCTTCCTGGTGATCGAGGTGTTCGGCCGCTACGCCGGCTTCACCGCCCTGCTGCCGACCATGGCCGGCGCGGCCAACCGCTGCGTCATCCCCGAGCACGTCTTCGACGTCGAGCAGCTCTGCGAGCTCCTCACGGCCGACCGCTACTCCAACCCCTCCAAGTACTCGGTGGTGCTCGTCTCCGAGGGCGCGCGCTTCAAGGGCATGGAGGAGATGGCCTACGAGGGCGAGGAAGCGGACATGTTCGGCCACAAGAAGCTGGGTGGGATCGGCGACCTGGTCTCCCGCAAGCTCAAGGACTGCTCGGCCAAGTTCAACCATGGACAGAAAATCGATGTCATCAACCAGCGCCTGGGCTACCTCGTGCGGTGCGGCGACCCGGACGCCCTGGACTCGATCGTACCCATGGCGTTCGGCAACCTGGCGCTCGACCTCGTGCTCGACGGCATCTCCGGCCGCCTGGTCAACGTCCGCAACGGGCGGTACGACAACGTGCCCATCGACGTCGTGACCAGCCGCAAGAAGGTCGTGGACGTGCACAAGTTCTACAGCCCCGAGCGCTTGCGGCCGATCTACTCGCGCTTCGAGACCAAGCCGC
>JALOLB010000211.1 GCA_025456225.1 Thermoanaerobaculaceae bacterium | reverse complement strand
CCAGTGCGCCCAGTGCGCGGTGATCGCCGACGGGCTGGCGGTCAAGTCGTGCATGGTCCCGGTCAAGCCGGGCATGCGCGTCGACCCCCTCGACGCCCCACCCGAGCTGCCGGCCCCGGAGCACGGGTGGCAGTACCACCGCATTGAGACGGTGGAGGTGGAGTGCCTGATCCTGGGTGGTGGCCCGGCCGGGCTTTCCGCCGCGGTCGAGCTGGGCCGCGCTGGCGTCGGCGTCGTCATCGTCGACGACAAGGAGAAGCTGGGCGGCAAGCTGGTGCTGCAGACCCACAAGTTCTTCGGCTCCATCGAGGCCTGCCACGCTGGCACCCGCGGCATCGACATCGCGACCAAGCTCGAGGCCGAGGTGCGCGCCTTCGAGAACGTGCGGGTGTGGACCGACTCCATGGCGCTCGCCGTGTTCTCCGACCGCAAGGTGGGCATCCTCAGGCAGGGGCACTACTTCATCGTCCAGCCCCAGGTCCTGCTGGTGGCCACCGGGGCGCGCGAGAAGTCCCTGGTCTTCCGCGGCAACACCCTGCCGGGGGTGTACGGGGCCGGAGCGTTCCAGACCCTCGTCAACCGCGACCTGGTGCGCCCCACCGAGCGGCTGTTCGTGGTCGGAGGCGGCAACGTCGGCCTCATCGCCGCGTACCACGCCCTGCAGGCCGGCATCCAGGTGGTGGGGCTGTGCGAGGCACTGCCCGACTGCGGCGGCTACAAGGTGCACAAGGACAAGCTGCAGCGCATGGGGGTGCCGATCTACACCTCCCACACCGTGGTCTCGGCCAACGGTGAGGAAGAGGTCAGCTCGGTGACGATAGCCGAGATCGACAATGCATGGAATGGGGTACCAGGTACCGAGAAGACGTTCGCGTGCGACACGGTGCTGGTGGCGGTGGGGCTCGACCCGGTGGACGAGTTCTACAGGAAGGCGAAGGAGTTCGGGCTGCCGGTATTCGCCGGGGGGGACGCCGAGGAGATCGCCGAGGCGTCGGCGGCGATGTTCACCGGCAAGATCCGGGGGCTCGAGATCGCCCGGCTGCTGGGCCGCGACGTCGGCGAGGTGCCGCCCGAGTGGCACAAGACCGCCGAGATCCTCAAGTCGCGCCCGGGCGCCACCGTCACCGAGGAGATCCCCGACGACGAGCAGGGGGTGTTCCCGGTCTTCCACTGCAGCCAGGAGATCCCCTGCAACCCCTGCACCTCGATCTGCCCCAAGCACGCCATCCGCATCGAGGGGGACGACATCCTCGGCCTGCCGACCTTCATCGAGGAGGACTGCATCGCCTGCGAGCAGTGCGTGGCGGTGTGCCCCGGCCTCGCCATCACGCTGGTCGACTTCCGGAGTGAGAAGGACGCCGCCGTCGTCACGATCCCCTACGAGTTCACCCGCACGACGATCAACGAGGGCGACGTGGTGACGGTCCTCGACACCGAGGGGCAGGTCCTCGGCAACGTCCCGGTGATCAAGGTGCGGGCGCCCAAGTTCGCAGACCACGCCCTCATGGTCCGGGTGCGGGCGCCCCGCGAGACCGCCAAGCTCATCGCCGGCATCCGCGTCCAGGAGCCCTGGGTCACCCAACCGCTCGAGGAGCACGTCGCGCGCATCGCCGATGACGAGGTGGTGTGCCGGTGCGAGCGCGTCACCGCCGGGCAGATCCGCACCCTCATCCGCTCCGGCGTACGCGACCTCAACCAGCTCAAGGCCGCCACCCGGGCCGGCATGGGGGCGTGCGGCGGCAAGACCTGCCCGACCCTCATCAAGCGGCTGTTCCGCGAGGAGGGGGTGCCGCTCCCGGAGGTCACCGACCTCACCCAGCGGCCGCTCGTCATGGAGGTGCCGCTGGGGGCGTTCGCCGGCGTCATCACCGGCGAGGGCCCCGCGAAGGACGCACCCAAGGTCCACACCGTGTCCGCCCACGAGGGAGGTGTGTGATGTCCACCGCAACCTACGACGCCATCGTCATCGGCGCTGGCTCGGTCGGCATGCCCACCGCCATGTACCTGGCCGAGCGGGGCCTCAAGGTCCTGGTCGTCGACCAGTTCGCCTCCCCCGGGCAGGGCTCCAACAAGTGCGCCATCGGCGGCATTCGCGCCACCCACTCGGCCCCCGCGAAGATCCGGCTGTGCCTGGACTCCCTGCGCACCTTCTCGACGTGGGAGCAGGCGCACGGCGACCACATCGAGTGGACGCCGGGTGGCTACTGCTTCGTCGCCTACCGCGAGCACGAGGAGAGGCTCCTCCAGGACCTCCTGAAGGTCCAGAAGAGCTACGGCCTGAACATCGACTGGTACGGCCGCGAGGCGCTGCTCGACCGGGTGCCGAGCCTCAGCCCCGAGGGGCTCCGGGGCGGCACCTTCTCCCCCGAGGACGGCTCGGCCTCGCCGATGCTCTCGTGCCTCGCGTTCCACCGCCGCGCCCGGGCGCTGGGGGTCACCTGCCGCTTCGGCGAACGGGTCACCGGCCTCATCCGCCGACGCGCCCAGGTGGTGGGTGTGCGCACCGACAAGGGGGGCTACGCCAGCGAGACCGTGATCAACGCCGGCGGCGCCTGGGCGCGCGCCGTGGCCCAGGCCGGCGGCCTCGACACGCCGGTCGTCCCGGACTGCCACGAGGCCGGCATCACCGAGCCGGCAGCCCGGTTCCTGGACCCGATGGTGGTGGACATCCGCCCCCGGCCAGGCTCCCACAACTACTACTTCTGCCAGCTCAAGGGGGGCCAGGTCATCTTCTGCATCACCCCCGATCCGCCCCTCGTCGGCTCGGACCGCCGGGAGACGTCGGCGTTCCTGCCGATGGTCGCGCGCCGCATGGTCGACCTCATGCCGCGCCTGGCCAACCTCAAGGTCCGACGCACCTGGCGGGGCCTCTACCCGATGACGCCGGACGGCTCCCCCGTGGTGGGACGCTCGCACGCGCTGGAGGGCTACGTCCACGCCGAGGGGATGTGCGGGCAGGGGTTCATGCTGGGGCCGGGGGTCGGCGCACTGGTGGCGCGTCTCGTCACCCGGGTGCTCCAGCCCGCCGATGAGGCGGTGCTGGCCGAGCTGTCCCCCTCCCGCGCCTTCGGTGGCACCGAAGCGCTGAAGTGATCCCCCTCCCACCCGGTGGCTGGTGATCAGTGGTTGGTGATCGGAGGAAGGCAAGGAGGGCGGCGCCTCCGGCCACCGACCCACTGTGCACCACTCACTGCCTGTCAGGGGCCTCCGACCACTGAGCACTGACCACTGATCACTGCCTTCGCGGTGGTATGCTCGCCGAATGACGCGACTGGCACGTGGTGCGTGGCCTTGTATTGTCCTCGGGATTAGCCTGTGGGCGGGGGTGGCGGCGGGGCAGGAGGCGGCACGGCCGCGCTTCGGCCCAGCGACCTTCGAGGCACATGCCCGGTTCCTCTCCTCGGACCTCCTGGAAGGCCGCGGCATCGCCAGCCGGGGCGGTCAGCTCGCCGCCTCCTACATCGAGGCCGTGTTTCGCGCCGCCGGTCTGCAGCCCGCCTTCGAGGGCAGCTTCCGCCAGCCCGTCGCCATGACCGCCTTCCACAGCGACCCCGAGGCCCAGGTCGGCGTCGAGGTGGGGATGCTGCGGGTGCACCTCCTGCTCGGCGAGGAGGTGGTCGGCATCAACTTCGGGCTCCCGGACGATCGCCTCGCGTCGGACCTGCTGTTCGTCGGCTACGGTATCCATGCCCCGGCCGAGGGGTGGGACGACTACAAGGACGTCGACGTGCGCGGCCGTCTCCTGCTCGCCTTCGTCAACGAGCCGGGCCGAGATGACCCGAGCCGCTTCCGGGGCCGGGCCCTCACCATCCACGGCCGCTGGACCACCAAGCTCGAGCAGGCGGCTCGCCGCGGTGCCGCCGGGATGATCCTCATCCACACCGATGCCGACGCGGGGTACGGCTGGAACGTTCCATATAATTCGATGACCAGAGAGAAATTCCAGCTTGCCGACGAGCCCTGGAGGCTGCCCTTCTCCGGGTGGATCGCCGAGCCCGCGCTGCGCCGCATCCTGAGTGCCGGAGGGCTCCAGCTCGAGACCCTGCGGACCGAGGCCGAGAAATCCGCCTTCCGACCCCATCCCCTGCCCACCCGCATGACCGTGGAGGCGCGCCGCTCGGCCCGGACGGTGCAGGGCGAGAATGTGGTCGGCGTCCTGCCTGGCGGCAAGCCCGGAACCGTGGTGCTGTCAGCCCACTTCGACCACCTGGGGATCGGCCCCGAGGTGGCCGGCGACACCATCTACAACGGTGCCGTGGACAACGGCTCGGCCCTGGCCGTGTTCCTCTCGCTCGCCCAGGGGATGTCGGCCGTGCCCGCCGCACAGCGGCCGACCCTGGTCTTCGCGGCCGTCGATGCAGAGGAGGAGGGCTTCCTTGGCTCGACCTTCTACACCCGACACCCGGCCGTGCCGCTCGCCCAGACACTCGCCAACATCAACTTCGAGATGACCAACCCCTGGGGACCGACCCGTGACCTCCTCGGCATCGGCGCCGAGCACTCGGAGCTCCAGGCCATGCTGGGTCGGGTGGCGGCGCACCGCGGCCTCGCGGTCAGTACCGACTCGGCCCCCGAGCAGGGGTTCTTCTTCCGCTCGGACCAGCTCGCGTTCGCGCGGGCCGGGGTGCCGGCCCTGTGGCTCGACGGCGGCACCGACTACGAGGGCCGTCCACCGCAGTGGGGCGTGCAGCGACGGGCCGCCTACCGCGACACGGCCTACCACCGTCCCAGCGACGTGGTCGGGGCCGACTGGGACTGGCGGGGCTTGCAGCAGATCGCCGAGGTCACCGTGGACCTGATCGCGGAGATCGCCCGTGCGGGTCAGGTCCGCTGGCTGCCGGGCAGCGAGTTCGCACCGCCGCCCCCTCCCACCCAGCCAGTCAGGTGATCATCGTTTCAGCACGTCAGCAGATCGGCGGATCAGCTCTTCAGCAACAACCAATTCACTTCTGCCTTACTGACTTGTTGATTGCCTGATTCGCTGAGCCGCTTGCAAGACTCTCGGCGCTCCGTTCCTCCCCCTCGCCCCCGCAGGGGGAGAGGGCCGGAGTGAGGGGGTGCAACTCATTTCTTTTCAATGCCAAAGCACCCCTCACCCTATCCCTCTTCCCGCTTCGCGGGGCGAGGGGACCGGAGCGGTAACCCTTGAGAAGTCGGATTCTGCAAGAAGCTCCGCTGATTGGATGATGCGCTGACTCGCCGATCCCACGATAGACTGCTGCCGGCCCAGGCGTGCCAGGAGGACCGATGCCGCAGGTCGAGATCGTGGTCAATGGCGAGCTGCGCCACATCGAGTGCGCGCCGGACGAGACCCTCCTGCACGTGCTGCGGGAGCAGTTGCGGTTGACCGCCGCCAAGGTCGGGTGCTCTCAGGGGTACTGCGGCGCCTGCACGGTGCTCCTGGACGGGTCGCCGGTCCTCGCCTGCATGCTTCCGGCCCTCAAGCTCGGCGGCAAGCGGGTCACCACCCTCGAGGGCCTGCCCGACGCGCACCGGCAGATGCTGGCCCGGGCGTTCGTCCAGGAGGGGGCCGTGCAGTGCGGCTACTGCACACCCGGGCTCGTGATGCGCACGCACTGGCTGGTCGAGAAGGGGAGGGCCGGGGATCGCAGCGCCGTGGCCAGGGCGCTGGGTAGCCACCTGTGCCGGTGCACCGGCTGGATCCGGGTCTTCGATGCCATCGAGACGGCGGGAGAAGCTCACGCGAGGGGGGCCTTCTCCTCCTCCCGCCCGCGTCGCCAGCCTCGGCTTGGAAGTCCCCGCCACGAGGGGTGCTGTGGTGAGCACGGGGTTGGAGCCTCTGTCCCGCGCTACCGGGGCGAGGAGCTGGCCCTCGGCGAGAAGCCGTTCATCGGCGACATGGCGTTCCCCGACATGCTCCACGCGGCGGTGGTGCTCTCCGCCCACCCCCGCGCCCGGGTCAGGGCCATCGACCCGTCGCCTGCCCTCGCGATGCCTGGGGTGGTGCGGGTGCTCACGGCAGCCGACGTGCCGGGGCGGCGCTTCCTCGGACCCGTGGTACGGGACTGGCCGGTCTTCGTCGCGGTGGGCGAGATCACCCGCTGCATCGGTGACGTGGTGGCGCTCGTTGTGGCCACCTCCCAGCGGCTGGCCCGCGCCGCGGCGAAGGCCGTGGCGGTGACCTACGAGGTGCTGGACCCCGTCACGACCCCGGAGCAGGCCCTCGCTGCCGGCGCCCCGACCCTGCACGGAGGTGGCAACCTCCTGGAGGTGTGTGCGTTCCGGCGCGGTGACGTCGACGCGGCGCTCGCCGCATCGGCGCACGTGGTCTCGGCGCGCTTCGCCACCCAGCGCATCGAGCACGCCTTTCTGGAGCCCGAGGCCTGCCTGGCACTGCCCCGGGGCAAGGGGCTCAAGGTCTACTCCCAGGGTCAGGGCGTGCACGAGGACCAGGCCCAGATCGCCGCGCTCCTCGACCTTCCGAACGCTGCGGTCGACGTCGAGCTGGTCTCGACGGGCGGTGCCTTCGGCGGCAAGGAGGACCTCTGCGTGCAGGGACAGACGGCGCTCGCCGCCTCCCTCCTGCACCGGCCGGTGCGGTGCGTGCTGACCCGCGAGCAGTCGATCCTGATCCACCCCAAGCGTCACCCTCTCACCCTCGACTACACCGCCGGCTGCGATGCCAGGGGGCGCCTCACCGCGGTGCGTGTGCGCATCGTCGGGGACACCGGCGCCTACGCCTCGGTGGGCGCCAACGTCCTGGAGCGCGCTGCCGGTCACTCCTGCGGCCCCTACCGCGTACCCAACGTCGACGTCGAGGCCAGGACGGTCTACACCAACAATCCCCCCTCCGGCGCGATGCGCGGCTTCGGGGCCAACCAGGCCGCCTTCGCCATCGAGGGGATCATGGACAGGCTGGCCGAGATGACCGGCCTCGACCGTT